>JAAYPO010000091.1 GCA_012519745.1 Clostridiaceae bacterium
CTCATTGTCAAGAGGCTCGTGGAATAAATGCGAAGACTTGGTACGTTTTTCACTTTTCAAGGTACATTCCTATCTCGATAGTGCTTTGAGCTGTTTTTCATAAGCTACTTTACACTATCAAAGTGTGTGTGATGTTAACTCTGCCGCCCACGGTTTGCAAGTAGCTAAGCTACACAAATCTGGGCGGCTGTTTTTATTGCTATCGGCTGTATAACGAAATGCGGTTATTTAACGATAACAACCACAATATGTTGCGTAACCTTCCTATCAAACCAAACCAAGCACACACTATGCTGTGAAACAGGAAACCAAAATGCAACGCTATCACGGAGAAAGCCTTGCAATCACAGCATTTTCTGCGGTAAAACAACGATACCGCTAATGACACGATTGTATCATTAGCGGTATCTGATTTGGTGGAGGCGAGGGGAGTCGAACCCCTGTCCGAAACCATATCCTCCAGCGCTTCTACGGGTGTAGATTGTACTTTGTGCGTTGCTCAGTATCCTTGCGGACTTTAGCACTGCTTTTCCCTACGGCGGACCTCTACAATCAAAGTTCCGCTTTCGGTAGCCTTTTAATCGGGCTCAGCTCAAGGCTACCACTGAACCAGTCCCGGAATTTGACCTTCCCCTTCCTAAGGCCTGACTTAATGACGCCAGCTACCCGAGGTGCAGGAACCCCGGACTGACGGGCCGCCTATATTAGGCAGCAGCTAAAGCGAAATTATCGTTTTTAGCGTTTAATTTTAGTTTCTCGTTTTTTAAGAGGCCAACGAGAATCCTCTACCCGCTGCACTGATCTCAACGACCCCGTCGAAACCAATACGCCCCCGTGAATAAGGTAACGTGACACTTCTCTTACAGAGGGTATTCCTTAATAGATGAGAACTGTCACCTTTTTATAGGTAAGGGGACACTCCAATCTGAACAGGGTGGATCCCTAAAGGTACACCCCAATGAACAGATGAACTATCCTCTTATCATCTTTTCAATGTCCTACCGAATGCTCTCCTTGAGCTTACGGTCGATCTCGCGCTTGGCATCCCGCGCAGCAATGTCGTCACGCTTGTCGTACAGCTTCTTGCCCTTTGCTACACCAAGCTCCAGCTTCACTCTGCCCCGCTTGAAGTAAAGCTGCAGAGGCACCAATGTCAGGCCCTTCTGCTGTGTCAAGCCGATGAGCCTGTTGATCTCGCTTTTGTGAAGCAGCAGCTTCCGGTCGCGCAGCGGATCCTTGTTGAATATGTTTCCCTGCTCATATGGACTGATATGCATGCCATTGAGCATGACCTCACCGCCCTCGATGGCGGCATAGCTGTCCTTCAGGTTCACCTTGCCCTGCCTGATAGACTTCACTTCCGTGCCCGACAATACTATACCGGCCTCAATTGTCTGCTCGATAAAGTAATCATGTCTTGCCTTTTTATTCTGAGCGATCACTTTTATTCCTTCGTTTGCCATAACACAAGCCTTCCGTTAACTCCCCTGCCGATAAAAATAACCCTTCGTGAAAAGGGTTTGATTTTATTCCTTTATCGGCTCGGTCGACTTTCATTATATACCGCACACATGCATAATGTCAAGTCCGGGCGGGCGATGCCTGCATCCACAGGGCGGACGATGCCCGAATCCGGCTTAAAGCTCCGGCTTAATATTCCTTGTTTTTGACCCACAAATATATACCCAGACCAGGAATTGACGAAGCCAACATCATAACCAACATCCATCCATAGAGAGCTACACCATTATCGCCGCCTCTTTTTGTAAGCCTGTATGCTGTTCCGTATGATAAAAAGACTTGTACAATATAACTAGCGTACCACAAGAATATGAAAATCCTCATTAGTCCCATACACTCCCAAATATTATACATTTTTCTACTTTGTATCAATAATCGATAATTAAGTCAATGCATCCTTCTATTTTTTTTCATTATACTTCAACATCCAGCAGAACCGGCTGCCCTTTCACGACCGTACTGTTCTTCCATTTACCGGTCAGATAATATGCCAGGAGCAGGACTAATGCTCCCAGACTGGCTACCGGTGCTGCGAGTCCCAGGCCCAGCAGGCCTTTGTCCAGGACGATCCCCAGCAATATCGCTGTCGGTATACGAAACCCTAAGGAGGCCATGATGCCGCCAACAGAAGAGATAATGGTATGTCCTGAACCCGTTATGAGGCCGTTAAGGCAGAATGTTGCAGGCACGATCAGATAATCCAATGAGAATGTCCTCACGTACTGGACACCTGCCGCGATCATTTCAGGGTCATCTCCAAAGAGTGAAAGTATTTGCCCCGGTATCAATTGTGTTATTACGAATACTGCCAGAGATACGGAAAAAGCAAGCCCATACCCGGTGTGGAACGTCTTTTTTGCCCGGTCGATCATGCCTGCACCCATATTTTGTGCGACCATTGCAGAGACTGAGGATCCAACGGCAATAGCAGGCAATATGGCAAATCCGTTATACTTTCCTACGATGCCGACAGCGGCAGATGCACTCACTCCCATTCCGTTTGCTATCGTTGTAAGCACCAGGAATGAGAAATTGGTTATAACATTCTGTATCGAGATAGGTATACCGACCTTCAGCAGCATGAAAAACCTATTCTTGTAAAACTTGAAGGAGCTGAGCTTAAAATCAAAGTCAAAATCGGTGCGTATCAGATATATTATGCACGCTATCATGCTCATGGCCTGGGATACCACTGTGGCGTATGCCGCACCGGCAGCACCCATATCGAAGACACCTACAAGCAGCAGGTCAAGAAATACATTGACTACGCATGCTATCGTTACAAAAATAAGAGGCCTTTTACTGTCTCCCAGTCCGCGCAGGATAGCGGAAAAAGCGTTATAGCCAAAGATGAATATCGTGCCTGTCAAAGTAATGTTAAGATAATCCTTTGCCTGTTGATACGCTTCAGGAGGGGTCTGCATCCAGTGAAGGATGGTGTCTGACAACAAGAGCATAGATACTGTCAGCACGACAGCTGCGGCAAGCAGGAATGTAATAAGTGTTTTTATCGATTCACTCATTCCTCTCCTGTCGCCTGAGCCAAGGTACTGTGCAATTACAACTGTACCACCGACACTAAGCCCTATGACGATGTTGGTAATAATAAACGTGACCTGTCCCCCAATGTTGACTCCCGATATGCCTTCGGTACCTGTGTAGTTGCCTACAATGACCATATCAGCAACATTGTAGAGTGTCTGTATCAAATTTGACAGCATGAAGGGCAGTGCGAACTTGATCAGCTGTATTGCTACGCTGCCCTCTGTCAGGTTTTTCTCCAATGTATTTTTCTGCATATCCTATACCAGCCGTTTCTAATCAGATGTATTAATATACTATATAACTTTGATTTCGATTTGACAATCACCCACGCGAAACAAAAAGCAGAATATTCTTATATTCTGCTTAAAAAATTCAAATCTATTGGAATAACGCCGGTGCGCAAGACTCTTATTCCTTAACACCGCCTATTGCTAATCCAGTTACAAAGTATCTTTGCAGGAACGGATATACGACAAGTATCGGCACCGCCGTGACTATAGTGATGGCAGCCCTTATGCCCTGCGGCGTAGTCGTATTTTTACCTCCTGCGGCAGCTGCCGCATCGGCTCCGGTTGCTGCCGGAGTCCTGTTTCCTGCATTCATTGCACTGGCAAGCAGCTTCTGCAGTTCATATTGCAATGTGGAGAGATACTGCTTTCCTGAGTTGTATATCAAAGTATCAAACCATGAGTTCCACGATCCAACAGCAACAAAAAGTGCTATGGTAGCCATTGTAGGCACGCACAGAGGCAGAATGATCTGGAAGAATATCCTGAACTCCTTTGCACCATCTATCCGCGCTGATTCAACGAAGCTTTCCGGTATCGTCTTTATATATGTGCGAAGAACGATCAGGTTGAAAGCACTGATTATATTGGGCACCCAATATGCTGCAAACGTGTTTATCATACCCAGACTCTTGATCAACAAATAGTTGGGGATCAAGCCTGCGTTGAAATACATTGTCAATACGAATATTGTGGTAATGGGCTTACGCAGGACATATTCTTTACGGCTGATAGTGTACGCCAGCATAGATGTAAAGAACAAGTTGGTAACAACGGTAATTATCATTTTCAGTACGCTTATCACAAATGCATCATATATCGTATCCATTTTCAGCACTACACGATAGTTCTGAAGGGTGAATATCCTGGGCCACAAATATACTCCGCCCCGCACGGTATCCAAGCCGTCATTGAATGATATAGCGAGTGTATTCAGCATTGGGTACAGCATCACCACGCACAATGTTATCATAATCAGTGTATTGAATGTAGTAAATACGATATTTTCAACATCGGTCTTCCTATGTCTGATCCTTATGCTTACATCTTCGATTTTTGGTTCCATACTGTCCACCCCCCTATATCAGTTTCTCTTCGCCAAGTTTTCCGGAAATAAAGTTTGCTGTGGAAATCAGAAAAATACTGACTACCGTCTTAAATATTCCGGCAACAGTGGCAAGCGAATAGTTACCCATCTGCAGGCCGAATGTGAGGACAAAGATATCTATTGTCTCAGACCGGTCGACTACCAGCCCGTTTCCAAGGAAGTACTGGATTTCAAAGCCTGCCTCCAGGATCATTCCTATGCTCATTATCATCAGCACTACTATTGTAGCCTTGATGCCGGGCAGCGTAATATACAACATCTTCTGGTAGCGGTTTGCACCGTCCATAACAGCAGCCTCATAGAGGGTTGGGTCGATGGCTGTCATTGCGGCTAAATATATGATAGTATTCCAGCCGAGCTCCTTCCATAGATGCGACCCTGCTACTATACCCCAGAAATATTTGGGTTCGGCTAAAAACATGATTGGTTCCTTGATCAAATTGAACCTCATCAATATATCATTGATAATGCCGCCGCTGGTCGGAACAGACAGCATGACCGAAACCATGCCTGTAACAATGATCCAAGACAGAAAATGAGGCATGTAGCTAATATTTTGTACAATGCGCTTAAATTTTGTGCTTCTTATTTCATTTAGCAATAAAGCCAATGTGATAGCAAATATATATCCTGTGGCAAGTGTAAGAACACTCTGCCCCAACGTATTGACTATATCTCTTATAAATCGTTCGCCGTTGAGTCCGGTAAAAAGCTTGACGAAATTGTCAAAACCGACCCATTTCTGCTTCCAGATACTTCTGATAGCAGGCTTGTAATTCTGGAATGCCATAGTCCAACCTACTATGGGCACATATGAGAACAATATCTTGTACAGCAGTATGGGGACACTCATTATTACCAGTTCCCGCTGCGCAAACACCGTACTCCAGAAACCTTTCTTTCCGGTAGTTGGAGCTAGAGTCTTGCTCATTGTGGTTACCTCCTTATCTTTAAAAAAAGGGGACTTTCGTCCCCTTTTTTCACGGAACCGGATATTATTTTCCGCCGCCCCAGTTTGCAATTCTATCCTGGATGCCTTCGTTTATAACTCTTTCAATTTCCTTATAGTTGACTTTTTCGATCTCTGAAACATATTCAGCCCAGATCCCTTCGAATTCAGAGGGCTGTGCAAGTATTGCCCTGGGCAGATACTTCAGTGAAATGTCAGTCAGCTGCTTGTTAGCCATCTGAGCTTCACTTCCGTCAGGCAGAGTGATGTTCCAGCAAGGATAGTATACCGGATTTTCCGGAGGCTGGTTGAGGAAGTCTCTCCAGGTCTTCTTGCCGTATGCATTGAGGAAGTTCTTGTCATAATCACTCAGTGTAGCAAAGAATTCTTCAGGCTGATTGTCAGCGTTGTATGCGTTACCATCGTCGTATGTGCCCTGATACTTCGGCAATACATCGAGGAGCGCTTCAAGCCTGTTGGATGCTCTCCATACGAGGTCCTTCTGGGTCTCACGCATTTCGGGAGTCCTATAGAATCTGCCGTTATCGTCTACCAGATAATCTTCGCCTTCGATACCCCAGTGGAGGATCTTCTGCCATTCCTGGCTCATCATCGTGTTCAGGAACGCGACTGCAACGTCAGGCTGCTGGCAGGATACGGATACACCGAAGCCCTGGTTGATATTCATTACGTCTCTGTCTGCATAGTAAGGAGTAGCTCCTTCATAAACAGGCATTGTTGAAACGAAGGTACGGTGGTCTTTTCCTTCTGCAACGAGAGCATCCTGTGCATTACCGAAGCCCCAGCGCTGATCGTACATACCAAGTACACGGCCGGAAGCCAGCTTTGCAAGATACTGGTCAAGAGTCTGTGTGAAGGATTCTCTGTCAACAAGACCCTTTGCGTTCATAGCGTTCAGATACTGATAGTATGTCTTTGCGATATCTTTATTTGCGAAAATCTCAGCTACGTTATTTTTAACGATAACGCCGCCGTCATTGGGATGACCTGCCAGATATTCGGGCGGGTTTGTCATGCCCCACTCTCTTCCGGACACAGCCAGGACTTCAAAACCGATAGTAGGCTGTCCATCGATGGTAGGATATTTCTTTACATAATTTTCGATCAATCCGAAGTACTTGTCGAGATTCCAGTTGTCAAGGTTCGGATAGCCGGCATCTTCGAGAACATGCTTCTGGATCCAGAAACCTGAAGCTCCGTAGTGTGTGCCGCCTGTGATCTCGTTATAGAAACGATTGTAGTTGGGAAGTATATAGATCTTCTTTTCACCATCGCCTGCATCAAAGGACAGACGGTTCCAGTAAGGTCTTACATGCTCAAAGAGAAGATTTGCCTTGTCTTCTGTCAGATACTCATCCATAGGAATGAGTGCGCCGCCGAGAATAAAGCGTGCATTCAGGTCTGTTGCACCTACAAGGTCAGGATACTCGCCGCCTGCCAGCATAACACCTGTCTTCTGGTCGGCATTGTCGGGAGCAACTATTTCATAGGTAAGTGTTACACCCAGCTTATCCTTCAGAAGCTTGGTAAGCTTGTTGTCTGCTGCCGGTGCAGATGAAGCAGTAGTCATCCACAAGCTGATGGTCACCGGGTTGTCAGGAGAAAGAACCGGTAGTCCGCCTGCCGTTTCAGCCGGCTTATCATCAGAAGAACCTGAAGAGTTCGGAGTGCCGGTGGATGGTGGGGCCGGTGTATCCGGTCCAGGCTGCTTTGTTTCGCCGCAGGCTGCAAATGAAAGAATAAACGCTGCGACTAACAAGAGTACTAATAATCTTTTCATAACATCCTCCTTTTATTCATAGCAGTCATTGAGTAAACGGAAAACACCGACAAATGTCCGTGCCTGGATTCCCGTCAAATTGACTCAAACGGCTGCTTATTATATAATCACATTATATTTGGGGCGTGTCATGAAGTAAATTATCAAATTAGGGTAAAGTACTGGACATTTTTTTAAGGGGTCATCCGGATGCTCAGAATCGTGATCGTAGACGATGAACCATCGGTGCTTGAAGGTTTGCATATCTTCCTGGGCACTCATAAAAAGAATGGGTATGATATAGTGGGACAGGCATCGGACGGCAAAGCAGCATTCCCTGTCATCTGCCGTATGAGGCCTGACCTTGTCATATGCGATATTCGCATGCCGGGTCTGACAGGTCTGGAGCTTATCGAAAAGGTCAATTCAGAAATCAAACCGGTCCCGAAATTTATCATGCTCAGCGGATACAACGATTTTGCCTATGCAAAGAAGGCAATGCAGTCGGGTGCCATAGGATATATGACAAAACCGCTGGATCCGGAAGAGCTGGAAAGGGAGCTTGCCAGAGCTACGGAGATAATTGAAAACGAAAATAAGATCAACAGGGAAAACCTTGAGCTTATCAGGTATACTGCAAACCAGCTATATAATGATGTGATAAGTGGAAAGCGAAGCGATAAGCTCGCCCGCAAGGCCGGCTTCATTTTCAATATGCCTGAAAGGGCAAAAATGAGCATCATTAGGTTCATAACCATAACCGGCGGCAATGAGCAGTCCAGATCGAACTGTATCTATGATCTGCTCATGAGTATCACTGGCATAAGGAATGAAAACTGTATTTTTTATAATGGGAACGGATCTTACATCATTATTATCCACGAAGGCATGGAGGGTCTCGATCCAAAATATTCTTTGACGGAAAGCTGGTCCAGGAGGCTGGGAGAAATAGATCCCGATGATTATGGACTTCAGTCATACTGGGTCTTGATGAGCGGCACGTGTAACGGGGGCATCCTGGAGAATATTTCCGAATGCACCAAGCAGCTTGACCAGCTCCACATGTATTGCATGCTGCACCCTGAGAACACCATTGTAAGCTATGATGCCATGGATAAAAGCTCACTGTTTCAAAAACAGGCCGGGACGGAAAAATGGCGCATACTGCCGGACACACTTTACGACAATGTGGTCGATGCGATCAAGGGTTCAGATGCGGACAAGGTGAGATCTGCCATAGAGGATCTGTTTATTGAGCTATACAGGACCGCCAGGTCGGATCTTGTTTTCTCGGTCTGTCTTTACAGGCTTGCCGATGTCGTCAGAAAGGTAGCTTCCTCCTTTGGCATAGAGGCCGGAAAGGATATTATGGCCTTTACAGCCTCCATAAGCATCAGGAACCCCAACTGCAAAAGCCTTGCACTGGCAATGTGCAGCCATGTTTACGAGAAGCTGAACAGCAACAACGACAAATCTCTTGTCATGCTGGAAAATGAGATCATAGATTATATCAAAGCAGACTTTGCAATAAAAAATCTAAGCATACAGCTTATGGCAGACCATTTTTCACTTCCGGCTATAATAATAAGCAAAATCGTCAAAAAGAAAACCGGCAGGAAATTCAACGATTATATAAACTACCTGCGCATAGAATATGCCAAAATGCTTTTTGCATCGAAGGAGCTGAAGATAACTGCAGTCTGTGACGAAGTCGGCTATTCAGATTATGGCTATTTTACAAAGAAGTTCAAGGAACTGACAGGTATACTGCCATCAGAATACAAAAAGAAGTATACTTGATACATTCATATATATAGTCAGGAGTGGAATGCATATGAAAAGGATCCTGGTCCCCCTGGATAATATCAGCATCAGACGAAAATTTATAATGGTCTATATATTGGGCATATGCCTTCCTCTAGTGGCAGGAGCTATCATTTGGATGGGTTTCACCTCCCAGGAGATCAGGCAGAACACGACTCATTATCTGGACCAGGCATATGAGAAAACCGCCAACGACTTCAACATCCTGACACAGACCGCCATCAATATATCCAACCAGATAAATGCCGATGAATCTATCCTTCAGGATCTTTCGACAGCATTTTCAACACCGAAAGAGCATTATGAGCTCTACTGGAATCTTTTGAGGGAACGCTTCAATATGTACCTGATAAGCAATCCGGAAATTGCCGGAATAACACTGTACATCGACGACCCTCACTTTATAAATACCGGCTATTTTCGTGTACTGGACGAGGAGATCCGGAATACGGAATGGTTCAAGGCTGCATCCAAAATCAACTCAAGTATCATCATTTACCCTGGTTCCACTATGATAGCTGTCTTTCCCTATGCCAACAGACTGACCGTGATACGCAAGATCAATTCTCCCGAGTACAGGGACAATGCTACAAATTACCTGCTTATCGAACTGAATCTTGACAGGATCATAGCCGAACTCGATAAGGAGAAGCTCAGCACTGATACCTATATCACATACTCAGGGGACAAGATCTTCTGGGGCCCCAAATATATCCCCGCGGCAGGGTCGGTAAAAACTCTGGAGCTTCCTTCGGAAAAAAAGTTCTACATCTTTCAGAAGCCCATCGGAACAGACAACTATTTTGTAGGGTGGAAAATCACCGGCATATACGACAAAAACCAGATCTTCAGCAGGCAGATAGTTGTCCTGGCCTATTTCCTGCTGATCACATTATCACTGGCCGGTGTGTCGTTTATACTGATATGGTTCATACTTAAGTCCATGCGTTATCGCCTGCTTGCTCTATCCGGCCATATGAAAAATATAGGAGAAGACCATTTCGATCCGCTGCTGCTGGATAACCCCGGTCAGGACGAGATCGGCTGGCTGATAATAGCCTTCAATAAAATGATCGGCGATATAAATGAACTGATCAACGTTGTGTACAAGCTGGAGATGCAAAAAAAGGATATCGAGGTCGAGAACATACGCGCAGAATACAAGTATCTGCAGGCCCAGGTCGACCCCCATTTTCTTTTCAATACCCTCAATGCCATCCTTGTCTTCTGCTACAAAAACAACTATACCGAGCTTACGGCAGTCATTTCAAGCTTATCCAAGCTGCTGAAGCGCCTGCTCACCTCCGGCAGTGATATGGTCACCGTATCGGAGGAGTTCGATTTCATTGAAAAATACCTGTCTATTGAGAAATTCAGGTTCGGCGGAAAATTTGAATACGAGATCCACATTTCACAGGAGGTCATCGATTCAGAGCTGAAGATACCCAAGATGAGTATACAGCCGATCGTGGAGAACGCCTGTAAGCACGGCCTTCAATCCTCCATGGACAATAAGAGGAAGCTTGTGCTTCAGGCAGAGATCCGTTCCGGCTCCCTTGTGATATCGGTAAAGGATAACGGTACAGGCATGGATGCACAAAAAGTGGCCTCGATACTCAAGAAAATCGAGGATCCCCAGGAGGAAAATATGGAGAACGGCTCCGTCAGGGACGAAGACGGAAGCGGCGTTGGTATGATGAACGTATACAGGCGCATGATGATGAAATATAGCAAAAGGTTCCACTTCATCATAAATAGTGGACCCGGACAGGGCACGGAAATAATCATGCAGGTGGACAAGGTCTGAGGTATCGGTACCGGTCCCTGCTATCCCTATGTGGTTTTCGTATCATATTGTGTCGGTTTTTTATGTGTGATCTTTTCAAAATGCGAGAAAAAGTTATTGTAGTTGTTATAACCCACAATGGATGATATATCGTTAAGCTTCATATTTGTCGTCTTCATAAGGTCAATGGCCTTTTTGATCCTCAGCCTGTGCTGGTATTCATTGATACTGCACCCAAACTGCTTGATAAAAGCTTCACCAAGATATCCTGCCTCCAGGTATTTCATCTTTGCCAGCCGGGAAACGCTCAGTTCCTTGTTGAAATGCTCCTCTATATACTCCTTTACTTCATATAAATAGCTTCTGGAGTTTTTACGCCGATCCTCGAGCATCAGACCGATGATCCTTGAAGTGATGTTGGTCAGATGCTTTTTCATATCTCCTATATCCAGTGCCTCTCCCTTTTCGAATACCAGAGCAGAATTCAGCCTTATGTTTCTCTCAAATGCAATACGGAGTATGTGATATATACAGCTGTTTATAATGATGCGGACTTCCTGCAGGCATACCTTGTTGTGCGCAAAAAAATCAAAAAGCTCATCTATCAGTTTCACTGCACCGGAAAGGTCCATTAGCTTAAGCGTCTTGGTAAGCTCTTCGTCGAAATCCTTCTCAAAATTCCTCCACTGGGTTTTCTCATCAGCTCCTGCTTCATTTGCGGCACTGCCATCCCGGCTCAACAGGCTGCGCCTCGTCTTGAAGGCATCTATCTCCTCCTGGGAAAAACCATACTCCGTCAGGAATGTGTTATCAAGCTTTACCTTTACCTTATGAAGCACAGATATCATTTCATCCCTGTCAAGGGGCTTGAGCAGATAGTCAAAAACCTGGTTCCTCATAGCCTGCTGTATATAGGAAAAATCGGAATAACCGGTGAGCAGGATAAACTCCAGGTCAAAGTCCAGCTTCCTTGCTTCATTTACAAGCTCAAGCCCGCTTAGATGCGGCATACGTATATCGCTGATCAGCAGATGCGGCCGTTGCTCTTGGATACTGGCAAGAGCGTCTGCGGCGTCGGATGCCGTTCCGCAAAGCTCAAAATCAAGCTCACTCCAGGGTATCATGATTTTTATGCCTTCTATTACAGATGGCTCGTCATCTACTGCAAAAGCTTTGTACATTTCTCACCTATACCTCCGTAATATCTCATATATTCTGATCCCGGTACGGATCTGTTCCGCGGGCTATTGTCCCCGCTGCGCCTGCCTGAGTGCCGACAAAAGACTGTATGGAATCCTGAGGTTCCCCCTGCCCGATCCCGCTTCTATGTCAGGTTTGAAGCTCCCGTGGAAATCACTGCCGCCTGTGACCTTCAGTCCGTGCTCCTGCGCCAGTTTCAGCAGTTCGTCCGTCTGCTCCTTTGAATTATCGGAATAAAGGGCCTCGATACCCTTGAGTCCCGCCCTCTTCAATCTTTCCAGGATATCTCCCAGCTGTCTGCCTCTGACTCCCAGATAGATGGGGTGTGCGATGGCCGGTACTCCTCCTGCCCGGATTATTTCAGCCAGGCCTTCCTCGGGAGTGAGCTTGTCTTTCTTGAAATATGCCGGTCTGCCTGCTCCAAGATACCTGTCGAACCCCTCAGATATACTTGAGATATCTCCCTTTTCCATCATCACTCTGGCTATGTGCGGTCTTCCGACAACTCCTCCGGCCGCTTTGCGGGTCACTTCCTCCAGGGATATATCCAAACCAAGCTCATTGAGCCTTGCTATTATCTTGGGGTTGCGCTGCTCTCTTCTCTGCCGCAGATCCTCCAATGTTTCGGATATACGCTCATAGCTGCCGCTGAAAAAATAGCCCAGCAGATGCATTTCCGGTTCGGCCGGCTCCCCGGCTGTCATTTCACTCCACCCCCGAGGGTATTCAAATGGTGCCAGATCCCAGGATGAAATGGATACGCTTATCTCAACCCCCGGGATTACTTCCATCCCAAGTCTCTCACCTTCCTCCAGGGCCTGTTCCACCCCGCTTACGGTGTCGTGATCCGTCAGAGCTATAGCGGCAAGCCCCAATCCGTATGCGTGCCTGACCAGAGCCGCCGGCTCCATGCTGCCGTCGGATGCCGTTGAATGCATATGCAGATCGATATATTTCCCTTCCTGTTCAAATGTTGACATCAAACTCATCCCCGCAGCCTGCACTTCATATATATTAGTTTTTCCATTCTTCAATATTCCCACCCATTGCACTGTGCCGGCGGAAATCTTCTGCTGTAGATCATTTTCAGCAGCTCATCGAATATCCTCAGCGACGCCGCAGTCTGCTGCGGACTGATCAGTCCCGTCTCCAGTGCCTGCGCAAGCTCATCCACATCAAGCACCTCGACCCTTCCGCCGGGATAAAGCTTTATATCCACCAGAAGGTCATTTAGTGTGTATGTATCGCGATCCTGGTCGTATTGCACCTCCAATATGTCACAATACCAGTACAGGAAATTATTATCCTTGTCATAAAACCTGCCGATTTTGTAACCCTTTTTTAAAAATGTAAAGGATATGCCTCCGTAAAAATCCGGACGCGGCTTAATAGCTGTCCATTTGGTCACAAGCAGCTCCTCGCTCCTGAATAGAAGTTCATCCTCAGAAATATCCACTATTTCGTAGGGTATATATCTCCTGCGCAATACTGTCGGTTTGCTCATCCAATTCTCTCCTATTCTCCTGCGTTGGCCGCGGCACCCGCTGCCTTGCTATAATTATACCCCAGCAAATTGCAATATCAAACATTATTCTAACCTTACTGGAAAACTATGATCTTTGATGAACTAAATTCCGGCATGACTCATTTCCCATTATTTGATAAATCTATTTTTTTATGGTAATATATTCGTGCTATATCCACAGTATATACCGTCAAGGCAGGGGGTAACGATGAAACGGTCAGGTAACTGCGGCAGCTGTGCCAGAGGGATCAGGATAAAGGTCAACAGTGATATCCTCTGCAGGATACATGGTGCAGTATCAAAGGATTACAGGTGCTCCAGGTATATCCGGAAGGTCGCCCAATGGTCATCCGGTCCATCATCAGCGCCATCGGCGTCAGAGGCGGATCACATAGACAAGTGTATCGATTGCGAATACTTTGTCCCCTCCATCTCCAGCGAGGAGAAGGATTCATCTGTTGGATACTGTGAACTGTTCACGGTCAGACATTACAACGGTATGTCCAAAAATGCCTGCTCAAGGTTCAGAAAAAAGGCCCAAAAAAACATATCCTGATTCCTGTGGTTATTTACTTCACGTGTGAATCCGATATAATATATGTATATCCATTATACATTATTATGGTCGTTGCCATACCTTGGAGTGAATATTGTGATACCGAAGATATCAGATATATTTCAGCAGAAACTCGACCGGATACAAGCCAGAGTCCCTGTGAAAATAAGAGGCTCTTCCGATGATGTCCCTTTTGAGCGGTACCTCTCCAACAGCATAAACAAAAATGCTCAATCGTCAGAGGTCACATCCGTGCAGGATACTGCCGAAGCTTTGGCAAGCTCTCTTGCCTCCCAGCTGGCCTCCTCCGGTCAGCAGGACAGGGAAACCAAAGCCTCAAGTGCACTTCAAAGGGCTTTGGACTCCCTGTCGGTCAACAAGTCATATGGTGTTCTCAATAAAAGTCAGATAAGTGAGCTGATAGAACAAAATATTTTGAAGAGCTCCGAGAAATATCACATCGATGCCGACCTGATCAGGGCTGTCATAAAGCAGGAGTCCAATTACAATCCATATGCCGTATCGCGGGCCGGTGCTCAGGGCTTGATGCAGTTGATGCCCGGTACTGCCGACTCACTGGGGGTCCGTGATCCTTTCGACATATCCGAAAATATTGACGGAGGCACAAGATATCTGAGAGACCAGCTGGTAGCATTCGACGGCAATCTGGAACTGGCACTGGCAGCCTATAATGCAGGTCCCGGCAATGTTTCAAAGTATAACGGTATCCCTCCCTTCGCAGAAACCCAGGGATATGTTAAAAAAGTGATACAAAATTATTTGAAATACTCAAATAATGAGTAGTTTTTCTACCGGCATGTCTTGCTATAATATCAATTTACGACACCTGTAATCCACACTTTCCACATTCTTATCCACACAAGAAAATCCTACAATATGCGCATATTACGAGCAGTTTCCACATTATTCACAGGTCGACTCAAACTGTTCCATACAAATCCCCACAGTCCGGTTTTTAAGCTTCCAGCCTTTGAAACATGGCATTTATGTACTTTTAGAAATACATTCCCCCGCATTTTCACTTTAAAATAAAAAACGACATTTTTCGATATATGTCGTTTTTTTCCATAATTTACTGTTACTTATTTAACAATGTGATTAGATTGAAAAATGTGGAAAAATAAAAGTTATCCACAGGAAGTGCCCAATTTCAGCGATGGTACTGCGTTGAGATCAAGACCGGAAACATTGCCCCTCTTCAGCTCATAATAAGCAGCCGCTCCGATCATTGCCGCATTGTCTGTACAAAGCACCGGACTTGGATAGAACATTTCCATTGAGTTGCGGTCAGCCGCTTCCTTCATGCAGCTTCTCAGCTGCGAATTGGATGCCACCCCTCCGGCCAGCGCGATTCGCCGGACATCATTATCTACGGCAGCCTGTATCGTATTATTGACCAGCACGTCGACTACGGCTTGCTGGAAACTGGCGCACACATCAGGTATATTTATAGCCTCACCTTTTTGCTCCTTGCCGTTCAGATAGTTCAGTACGGCGGTTTTGAGCCCGCTGAAGCTAAAGTCCCATGTTCCGTCATTGAAATGGACCCTGGGAAAATCCACAGCCCGGGGATCCCCCTTCCTGGCCTCGGCATCTATCAAAGGCCCTCCCGGATATCCCAGCCCCAGGGCACGCGCTATCTTGTCAAATGCCTCCCCGGCAGCATCATCCCGTGTCTGACCAATGATCCTGAAGCTGTGATGATCAGAAACGTGCACAATGTGGCTATGTCCGCCGGAGGCTACCAGACATATGAAAGGAGGCTCCAGCACATCATTCTCCAGATAATTTGCTGCAATATGCCCCTCTATGTGATGGATACCGACCAGAGGCTTTCCCGTGGCAAAAGCCAGTCCTTTTGCTGCCGACAGTCCGACCAGCAGCGCACCTACAAGCCCGGGTCCATAGGTAACCGCTATTGCATCCACCTGCTCAAGCTTTATCGATGCTTCATCCAGGGCCTGGCTGATGACCGGCATGATAAGCTCGACATGCTTGCGTGATGCGATTTCAGGCACGACACCGCCAAATTTCTTATGGATGTCGACCTGGGATGAAATGATATTGGACTTTATGTGCCTGCCGTTGACCACGACAGCTGCCGATGTTTCATCACAGCTTGTCTCAACGGCAAGTATGACAATATCTTCGGATTTTTTGTTAGTCAACAAAAACACCTGCTCTTTCCGTTACGCATGTTTAACTGATAAATACCATGACATAATAGTATGATAGCCCAAACATATGGGATTTACAAGGAGGACCGTCCGATTATCGGTACTGCTGGCTGCATGACGCTATTTCCCGCGGTTTTGAAGCAAAAAAAACATGGAGTTGGACTCCATGCCCCTTATTAGGAGAAACGCTAATGTTCAACTTAATTATACCAGAGCTGCTATTTGTACTAAATAGTTCCATACTCCTTTTTTTTACTGGGACTACAGTCCTGCAGACCGGGACTGTGGTCCTATCTCCTGCCGCGATTTCTCCGGTGCATATCACTATCTGAGCAGATATGTTGCTATGACGATAACACCAAGGATCAGTCTATATACCGCAAATACCCCAAAGCCTCTCTTTTTGAGGTAGTCCAGCAAAAACCTGATGCTCAGCACACCTACCACGGCAGAAGTCAGGATAGCTAAAATAAAGGGCAGCGGTTCAACGGGTACGCTGATCAGATCCTTGGCCTTATATAAGCCGCTGAGGAAAATAAACGGTGTGGAAAGTAAAAATGTGAATCGTGCGGCATCCTCTCTGGTCACCTTCATGGCCCTTCCGGCAGCCATGGTTATTCCGGAGCGTGATACGCCGGGTATCATGGCAAGCGCCTGTGAGACTCCTATCAGAAAGCTCCTTTTCAGTCCGATCTCCTTAAGTGTTACCTCTGATCTGGAGTACTTGTCTGCAGCATAGATTATCACGCCCATGACGATAAACATTATACCTATTATGAGGGGATTCCTGAATGTTGTCTCAATGTGCTCCTCGAAAAGCAATCCCAGTATGCCTCCGGGTATACATGCCAGGACCAGATACCAAAATAGCTTTCCATCCTTTGATTTTGCATCTGTCAAGCCGGCTTTTATCAGCTTTATCCAATCTCTCCAGAAGAAAAAGATCACCGCTGCCAGCGTCCCCATATGCAGCGCGATATCAAAGGCAAGACCCGGATCCTTCCAGCCAAAAAACCATGGAGCCAGCGTTATATGCGCCGTGCTCGATATCGGCAGGAACTCTCCCAGCCCCTGCAGGACACCATAAATAAAGGCTTCCAGCAAACTCATTTCAAATCCTCCAATTGCCTGAATATCATTATCACAGTCGGTTGCTTCCTGTGACCGTTCCTTCATTGATACTTTGCTGTTTTGTACTGCTCCATCTCTGTCGGCAGAACTGTCCCTGAGAAGGACCTTCCCTATAATAACACACATAGAAGCTGAAGTATATAAAAAAACAGTGAAAGCAAAATACCTTCACTGTAGATATATACTCCGGAGGAGAATTTATGTCTGTATTGTATTATCAGAAACCCTTGTCGATCACGGGAGATGCTGCCAGCACAGGCACAGCCGGCTTTTGTACAGGTATATCATCATCCTGCTTGATAGTGCTCTGATGGAAGGTGTGTGTGATCACCTCTGCGATGTCGTCTATCGGTATTACTTCAATACCTATGTCCTCAAAGGTCTCCTGCCAGTTTTCCTTTGGTATCAGGACCTTGTTTATACCTGCCAGCAATGCGGCCTCCACCTTCTCCGGCACGCCCCCCACAGGCTTTACCTTTCCCCTTATCGAAAGTTCACCGGTCATGGCGATGTCATTGTTCACAGGCAGATTCATTATCGCAGAATATACGGCCGCAGCGATGGCAATACCCGCTGAGGGTCCGTCTATCGGTATCCCTCCCGGGAAATTCAAATGTATGTCATATTCCTTTGCATCCACGTTCAGAAATTTTTTCAATACCGTCAGAACATTTTCAACAGAGGCCTTTGCCGAGCTGGATCTCTTCAGCCTGTGGCCTTTGCCCTCCATTTCCTCTTCTTCGACGATACCGGTGACCTTTATCATTCCCTTACCGGAGACGGCCTTCATAGCTGAGACCTCGATATCGATGACGATACCGGTGGCATTCCCGAAAACGGCAAGGCCGTTGATGCAGCCTACCTGCATCTCCTGCGCCGTCACCTTTTTCTCTATCCGGGGGCTGTAATGTCCGAATTCCACCACCCATTCTATGTCCTTTCGGGTGATGATGCTCCTGCCCTCGACCTGTATCACACCGCCGGCTATTTGTATTATGTTCACGGCATCCCTGCCATTCTGTGCATATTTGGCGATCAGCTCCTCAGAGCCGTCCTCCATCCTGAAGCCTCCTCTGATTACCGCATTTCGCGCAATAGCAGCGATCTCATCAGTCTTCAGCGGTTTGAAAAATATCTCCACACATCTGGAACGCAGCGCAGGCGGAAGCTCCTCAGATGTCCTCGTAGTGGCGCCGACAAGCCTGAAATCTGCGGGCAGTCCCTTCTGGAATATCTCATGTATGTGCAATGGTACATTCGTGTCCTCTGTGCTGTAGTATGCGCTCTCAAGTATTACCTTCCTATCCTCAAGGACCTTGAGAAGCTTGTTCATCTGTATCGGATGCAGCTCACCTATCTCATCGATGAACAATATGCCCCCATGGGCCTTTGTCACAGCTCCGGGCTTGGGCTGCGGGATGCCTGCGACCCCGTACGCACCGGCTCCCTGATAAATGGGATCATGTACAGATCCGATCAGCGGATCGGCGATACCTCTCTCGTCAAACCTCAGTATTGTAGCATCCACCTCAACAAATTGGGAATCTCTTCTGAATGGTGATATGGGCATCTGCTTTGCCTCTTCAAGTATTACCCTGGCAGCTGCCGTTTTTCCGATACCCGGAGGACCATATATTATAACATGCTGGGGATTAGGTCCGCACAGCGCCGCCCTTAACGCTTTCAGCCCCTGCTCCTGACCGACTATATCAGTTAGCGACTCCGGCCTTGTTTTTTCCGACAACGGCTCTGTCAGCTTGATCTCCTTTAGTCTGCGAAGCTTCTCCAATTCCTTCCGGGACGCTTTTTCAATGGCGCTTCTATTACCCTGCTGCGATTTTAAGAGATTCAGGAAATAGAGCCCTATTATCACTGAAAAGAAAAACTGTATTATCAGAAAGGTATTGGTAAGCATTCCATCTCCTCCTCGGATCCTGATTTTCTGTTGTCCGGTAATGCATTCGCCTCGTTATATTATTAACTTTTAAGATAAATTTATCCGCATAAAAAAAAAGGGCATTCAGCCCTTTTTCCGTCTTTTGCTTATGATGCGGTTTCCTTCTTGACCCGTGACTTTTTTCCGGAGGTCTTCTTGAGCGGCTTTTTGTTTTCGTTCAGGACCAGCTCCGGTTCAGCATTGTTTTCGATGGTGTCTTTTGTCACTATGCATTTTTCTATATTGTTAGCCGACGGGATATCATACATCACATCCAGCATGACCTCCTCTATGATGGCCCTGAGCCCTCTGGCTCCGGTCTCCCGGGCAAGTGTCTTGTCAGCGATGGCTTCCAGCGCTCCCTGCTCGAACTCCAGCAGCGTATCATCCATCTCGAACAGCTTCTGGTACTGCTTCACCAGCGCATTCTTAGGCTCGGTGAGTATCTGCACCAGAGCCTGTCTGTCCAGGGAGCCCAGTGTTACTATCACCGGGAGCCTTCCCACGAACTCGGGTATCAGCCCGTACTTGAGCAGATCCTGAGGAAGCAGCTTCGAGAGTATCTCTCCGATGTTTTCTTCCTTGCTGCTTTCGATTTTTGCCCCAAATCCGATGGCCCTGGTCCCGATCCTGTTCTTTATTATCTTCTCTATACCGTCAAATGCTCCGCCGCATATGAACAGTATGTTTGTGGTATCTATCTGGATGAACTCCTGGTGAGGGTGCTTCCTGCCGCCCTGTGGCGGTACCGATGCTGTGGTGCCCTCAAGTATTTTCAGCAGCGCCTGCTGAACGCCTTCTCCGCTGACATCCCTTGTAATAGAGGGATTCTCGGATTTCCTTGCGATCTTGTCTATCTCATCTATATATATGATCCCTTTTTCTGCCCGCTCTATATCGAAGTCGGCAGCCTGGATGAGCTTGAGCAAAATGTTCTCAACATCCTCCCCCACATAACCGGCTTCCGTCAGCGATGTAGCATCTGCTATTGCAAACGGCACGTTGAGCAGCCTTGCCAGCGTCTGTGCCAGCAAGGTCTTGCCTGAGCCGGTAGGCCCGACCATTACTATGTTGCTCTTTTGTATCTCCACGTCACTGGATTTTATGTCGGTGTTGATTCTCTTATAATGATTGTACACCGCCACTGCAAGGGATTTCTTTGCATCCTCCTGACCAATGACATATTGATCGAGTATCGCTTTTATCTCCTTCGGCTTGGGTATATCATTGAGCTCGGCATCTGCCTTTGTCTCGTCGAATTCTTCCTCGATGATCTCGGAACAAAGCTCTATGCATTCGTCACAAATGTATACTCCAGGGCCTGCGACCAACCTTTTGACCTGCTCCTGAGTTTTGCCGCAGAAGGAACATTTTAACTGTTTCTTCTCATCATATCTGGACATCAATCCACCCCATTATTTCTTTCTGATCATTATGTCATCTACCAGACCGTAATCCTTTGCGTCCTCAGCCGACATAAAGAAATCCCTTTCAGTATCCTTCTCTATCTTGTCCAGCGGCTGGCCGGTCCTTTCACTTAATATACTATTTATCCTGTTCTTTATTTTCAGCAGCCATTCAGTTCTTATCTTTATATCGGTCGCCTGCCCCTGTGTCCCTCCAAGAGGCTGATGTATCATTATCTCACTGTTGGGCAGTGCAAAACGCTTTCCCTTCGTACCGGCGGCCAGTAAAAAGGCTCCCATGCTTGCGGCCATGCCTACGCATATGGTCTGGACATCGGCCTTTACATGCTGCATCGTGTCATATATGGCAAATCCGGCCGTGACGGACCCTCCCGGGCTGTTGATGTACAGCTGTATGTCCTTGTCCGGATCCACTGAATCAAGATACAGCATCTGCGCTACTACCAGGCTTGCAGTGACATCATTTACTTCGTCACTGAGCATGATGATCCTTTCCTTCAGCAGCATGGAGAATATATCGTAAGAACGTTCCCCTCTATTTGACTGTTCTACAACTATCGGTACCAAACTCATAATAATCCTCCTGACAAATACTTTTATGGTATATTACGGCATAAACAGATAAAATATTTAAGCCTCATTATTGTTTCCCACAAAAAACGTAAAATAAACTGTTTATCAGACCAGTTTTGCATTTTCAAGAAGGAAATCAACTGTCTTTCTTGCTACCAATGTGCTTCTGATATATTCTATATCATCCGGCTGTAAATGTTGCCTGAATTCTTCCTCACTCTGCTTGTAATTTTCAGCCATCTTCTTTATCTCTTCACTGGTATCCTCATCCGACGGGACGATAGCCTCGGTCTTGCTGATCTTGTCGATGACCAGCTGAGTCTTTACCTCCTGCTGGGCTCTGGTTTTGAACTGTTCCCTGAAGGCATTCATATCCATTCCCATTATCTCAAGATATTTCTCCAGATCGAGTCCCTGATAGCGAAGCCTCATACCAAAGTCATACACCAGATTGTCTATATGCTTCTCTATCATTACATCGGGAATTTCAACTGTGGCATTTTCAACTACCTTTTCCACCACATTGTCCTCGTTTTCATGCTGAGCGGCGTGCTCTGCCCTGTCAAGGAGCTTCTTTCTGATATCGGCCTTGTACTCGTCAATGGTATTGAATTCGCTGATATCCTTAACAAACTCATCGTCAAGCTTGGGCAGCTCCTTTACCTTTATCTCCTTTACGGTCACCTTGAAGAGTGCGGGCTTGCCGGCCAGCTCCTTGCTGTTGTAGTCTTCAGGGAAGGTGACGTTTACATCCTTCTCTCCGCCTGCAGCCACACCGATCAGCTGATCCTCGAATCCCGGAATGAATGTGCCTGAGCCAAGCACCAGATTGTAATCGGTGCCCTTACCTCCTTCGAATGCCTCACCGTCTACGAAGCCTTCGAAATCAATAGTCACCGTATCGCCGGATTCGGCGGGTCTGTCCTCTATAGTAATAAGCCTTGAGTTTTTGTCAAGCTCCTTGTCGATCTCTTTTTCGATATCCTCGTCTGTCACCATGGCGCTTGCCTTTTTGACCTCTACGCCTTTGTATTCTCCCAGCTCGACCTCCGGCCTGACAGTCACTGTGGCGGTAAATATGAGCGACTGCCCCTTGCCTATCTGCTTTATGTCTATTTCCGGCCTGTCCACCGGGTGTATGTCGTTTTCCTCTATGGCCTGATCATATGCCTCAGGACATACCTCGTTTATAGCATCCTCGTATAATACCTGGTCCCCGTAAAATTTCTCCACCATGTACCTGGGAGCCTTGCCCCTCCTGAAACCCGGTATGTTGAACCTTTTTGCGTTCTTTGCAAAGGACTTCTGCAGTCCCTGTTCGAATTTTTCCGCATCTACCTCTATCTCGAGTTGGACAATATTCTTTCCTGTTTTCTCTACTTTAACCTGCATCAGTTTTCATTCTCCTATCATTTCAGATTTATCAGCAACTGATAAAATTTATGGGGGCTGGTATACCCCCTGGATTATCCCATACATTATAACAAAATATTTTTACAAAGCCAATACAAAACATTTTTTAATTTGAAAAGGCAGCAAAGGTGCTCTCTTTGTCATGTATATCAAGGCCTTCAGGCCATAACTCCCATCTCTGACAATGTATAGTATTTCCGTCAAAAAAGCGTATCTTTCAATATTGCCCAAAAACCGTATGCTCAGGTACCGGACGAGCTCAGCCGGACCGGTGCAAAGCCAAGATGATCTGCTGAAACAAGCTTGAAGTCAATACCCTCATGGTTCCCATCGATTGCATCTGCGCAGGCATCTCCGTGAAGATGTCCGTATATGCAGAGCTTCACATCATATTTCTTCATAATATCCATAAAGCCCGAAAACTCACCCTTTGAATTGTACGGCGGATAATGTAGTGCAACAATGACCCTCCTGGGGGCAATTGCTGTGCTGCATGGCTCTGCAACGGGCCCCGGCAGTCCGACAGGAGCTGCTGCCGCGGCATTTTTAAGCGACAATTCCAGCCTCTGGAGCTCCCTTTTATATATTTTTTCATCCTCGGCCCCAAATCCGACCTCTCCTGGCATCACCCATCCTCTGGTCCCGCAGATCACATCTTCACCTGCACAGTAGCTGTTGTTGTGCATAAAGCTGATGGAATCGAATCCGTTCTCGTCAAGGAACTTATCCAGCTTGCTTTTTGTAGTCCACCAGTAGTCATGATTTCCCTTTGAGATGATCTTTCTGCCCGGCAGCTCATGTATGAATCTGAAATCCTCATATGCCTGCTCCAGGTAGGTTGCCCAGGAGATATCCCCCGGCACTATGACATGATCGCCGCTGGTGATCATTGATCGCCAGTTTTTCTCAAGCCTGCCCATATAATCAGCCCATCTGTTTCCGAATACATCCATGGGCTTGTCGATACTCATAGCCAGATGCAGATCGGATATAGCATACAACGCCATTGCTGGATCTTCCTTTCAGGGGACAGTTCTCCCCAAACCTTATATTATCTGATCGACCTGAAAAACTCATACAGACTTTCAGCCAGAGATCTGCTGATGCCCTCTACCGCCTCCAGATCGTCTACACCGGCCTGCTTTATGCGGCTCACCGAGCCGAAGTGCTTCAGCAGTGCTTTTTTGCGTTTTGGTCCGATGCCCTCAGCTTCATCAAGGATGGACCTGGAATACCTCTTTGCTCTCAGCTTCCTGTTATAATCCAGCGCGAATCTATGTGCCTCATCCTGTATCGAGGTCACAAGCCTCAGTACCTTCAGATTCGATGTGAGATCGATCTCGCGCTCCGGCAGAACCAACCCCCTGGTCCTGTGCCTGTCGTCCTTGACCATACCGCATAGGGGGATCGTCACACCGATTTCTCTGAATACCTGACTGACAGCATTCACATGTCCCAGTCCGCCATCGAGCATTATCAGGTCAGGAAGCTTGCTGAACCTGCTCTCCGACTCCTTCTGCCTCTCGGCCTCTGCATGCCTGAATCTTCGGTAAAGGACCTCCTGCATGCTGGCATAGTCGTTTTGTGTTTCGGTGGAGCGTACCCTGAAACGCCTGTATTCCTTTTTCGCCGGCTTGCCGTCTTCGAATACCACCATGGAGGCAACTATCTCCGAGGAGCCTGTATTGGATATGTCGTAGGCCTCTATTCTGCAGGGTATCTCTCCCAGTCCCAGCAAACCGGCCATCTCTCCCAGTCCCTCCTGCACTCCGTCCTGGTGTGAAGCTTTTTCACTGAAACGCTTTAGCTCGATCCTTGCGTTTTCAGCCACCATCTCCACCATGTGGAGCTTTTCGCCTCTCCGGGGCACCCTCACATACACTCTTGTCCCTCTTCTGGAGCTCAGCCAGTCTTCCACCAGCTCCTTGTCTTCAATATCGATTGCTATAATGATCTCAGAGGGTATGATTTTTGCCGTTCCATAAAATTGCTTCAGGAAGGAGGACGCAGTTTCCTGCAGTTCAGCCTCTCCGTTTCCTTCTATTATATAGAACTCCCTGCCAAGAAGCTTTCCTCCCCTGATAAAAAATATCTGGACGCAGGTGTCGGTACTGTTTGCCGAGAATCCTATAATATCCTGATCCATGCCTGCTACCGACAGGACCTTTTGCTCCTGTGTGATATGTCTCAGACCCGTCAGCTTGTTCCTGAGAGCTGCCGCACGTTCGAATTCCAGCTTGTCGGCCGCTTCCTGCATTTGCTTTTCTATCCTTGCTATGATCACATCCTGCTTGCCGTCAAGAAAAGAGCAGATGTCACGCACCACCGCACCGTATTCTTCCACTCCGACCTTTCCGGCACAGGGTCCAAGGCACTGGCCTATGTGGTAGTTCAGACAGGGCCTGCTCTTGCCTATGTCTCTGGGCAGCACCCGTTTGCAGGTCCGTATCGGGAATACCTTCTTTATCAGGTTTATTGTTTCCCGGACAGAAATAACATTGGAATATGGACCGAAATAGCGGGCTCCATCCCTTTCCACCCGCCTTGTCATGAATATTCGCGGATACTCCTCATTCATGGTTATCTTGATGTAGGGATATGATTTGTCATCCTTGAGCAGTATATTGTATCTGGGCTTTTTGTCCTTGATCAGGTTACATTCGAGTATCAGCGCTTCAAGCTCAGTATCGGTGACGATATACTCAAATTCTTTTATCTTTGCCACCATGGCGGTGACCTTGGGAGTATGTGCCGCAGATGCCTGGAAATACTGCCTGACCCTGTTTTTAAGCACCCTCGCCTTGCCGACATATATGACGGAGCCGGTCTCGTCCTTCATAAGATAAACGCCCGGCTTATCGGGCAGTTTTTTGAGTTCTTCCTGAATATCAAACATAGCCTAGTTATTTTCACCCATGTCCGAAAGCAGATAGCTTTCCAGCTCAGACGCCGCTTCGGCTTCATCCTCGCCTTCAACCTGAAGGGATACCACAGTACCCTTCCCTATTCCCAGCGACAGCACGCCAAGCAGACTCTTGCCGTTTGCCTTTCTTTCGCCGTTGGCTATCCAGATGCTGGCTTTATAGCCGGACGCCTTCTGTATAAATAGAGCTGCCGATTTTGACTGCAGTCCCTGAGGATTCGTTATTGTAATTTCTTTTATTAACATTTTTCAACCTCCGTACATTTATCCTTTCCTCTGTTGCCACCAATTATAGCAAATGTCTGGTAATTGTGCCATACAAATATTAGGTCCTTCAATGCCTGTACCGCACATATATATTACAATATCAGAATATAAACAGCAACAAAAAACTGCTTGTGCAGCAAAAAGAGAGCATAGACGAAAATATGCCCTCTCACTCGTATTTCTCAGCCCCTGCTGCTTGTTCCTGTCATTCTGCTTTCCCGGTCTCAGGCTTCTTCTCTTCCGGTCCGGGTGCTGTGTCCTTCGCTCCTGACCTGCTGCCTTTCAGATAATACTGCTCGGCCATTATGCCCAGACCCAGGGAATAAATGAAAATGCTTATTATCCCGATAATTATCACACTCAACAAAATACTCTGCTGAGGTATCAAAAATATTATTATCAGCTTAACAAGGGTCACGGTCACAAGTCCCGTTATAAACTCTGCATGAATGCTGTTCTTAGGGCTGAAGGACTTTAGTATCTTCCTTCCCAGATACATGAATGCCGGTATTGAGGCCACCAGCAGAAGTATTATATAAAGAAGGGGTGCGACCAGGGTCAGCAGTAATATCAGCAGAAGTGCGCTCGCCCCTGTAAAGGCAAGTATACCGAGTATTATCTTTCTGCTGAAGCTCCTGTCCAGTCTTTTTGATATGCTGATATACCTTTTGCGTGATATCAGCAATGAAAGCATACCTATGATAAACACTGCCAGCGTAAACAGCAGCACTATGATGAGTCTCAGATATGAGAACGCCCCTATGTCAAGGTTCATGGCCTCGCCAAGTATCCTTACCTCCTGCCCGCTTATGACTGCGCTGCCTGACTTGGTCAGAGAGCCAATGGTGATAACATCCCCCATGACCTGCGCATCCTCATGCAGTACAGTGTTGCCAAACAGTGATACGACCTGTCCGGACACCACCGAATTGACGACAGCATCTCCAAATACAGTGATAACATGGCCTCCGACCTTACTGTTGACTGTGACGTCTCCCAGCACGAATACTGCATTACCCTGGATCGGTTCTGAAATCACAGCATCCTCAAGTATACGGATCCTGTCTCCGCCTTCTGAGCGGACATAAATGCCCTCTGCTGCAGCGGGAACGGCTAAAGTCATTAAGATCATACAAAGGGCAAGAAGCGCTGCCAGTCTTTTCATTCAGTTTCCTCCCCGCTGTGCGTACCGACATAATGGAGCAGCCTCTGTATGACAAACAGCATAGCCAGCAATACGATGAACACATAGTAGTATGATTTGAAGATAGAGAATGAAACTTCTATCACTGCCAGCAGGGCGCTTCCAAGCAGTACGAAAATATCCTCCACCACCCCTATGACCGCTTCGGTGGCACTGGAGAAGGAACTGAAATACTCTCCGAGCTTCTCAAAAGCACTGAATAAACTGACCTGCTTCAGATCCGCCACGAAAACCAGCAATAGAACGATGGACAATGCCATTGCTCCATTATACAGCCAGACTATCGTCTTTGCATTCTTTTCCCTGCGCTCTTTCTCGATGATGGCTACCTTGTCCATGACCTTTGCTTCAAAATCAGCCGGAGGTTCTATCTCTTCCTTTGTATCAAGTGTTGTGAAGATGGCTTTCATGCAATTGAACTCAGCATTGCATTCACTGCATTTATCCAAATGCTCTTTGAACTGTACGCTCTCGGCTTCCTTCAGGTCCCCGTCAAAATGCTTCATTATATATTCCTTTGATATATCACAGTTCATAACGCCTCCTCCTTTCTATCTGGCATCAGTGCCTCTCTCAGCATCAGCCTTGCCCGGTAAAGCCTGTTTTTAATTATAGTCATCGGTTCTCCCAGAACCTTTGTCATCTCTTCATAGGACAATCCGTTTTGATGGAATAAAATAATCGGCGTTCTGTATTTTTCCGGCAATGACTGTATGGCCCTGCGTATCCGTTCAGAACGTTCCTTTTGCAGATAGCAGGTCTCCGGTGTATCTACGCCGTCCGAAAAATCCTCGATCTCCTCTATTGGCTGTGAGTTTACTCTCTTTTTTCGGTGTATGTCAAGGCAGAGATTAGTTGTTATGCGCACAGCCCAGGTAGAAAATTTGTATTCAGGATTGTAGCGGTCGAGGGCCTTGTAGATCCTGATGAATACCTCCTGGGAGATGTCGCTGATCTCTTCCTTGTCATTTATCATATTATATACGACGCTGAATATCAACTTTTTATATCGTGTCACAAGCTCTTCAAAATACTCCTGCTGCCCTGCCAGACACTTTTGTATCAAATCATAGTCGGTCAGCTCCAAACGGTTCTCACCACCTTGCCTATATATGATTATACGACAAAGCGGCCTCCATGTCTTATTATTTAGCAGAAATTATGATACAATGTGAGGGGACAGTCCTGCTAAAGCAAGCAAATATCGCTTTCGGCTGCGGAATGTCCTCTTCCAAAGCCAGGCTGCCTGTAAAGGAGTGTCCCTTTCTGCTTATGATTATAAAAAATGCTACCCGAAAAACAATACTTGCAAACAAATGTGAACTCGCCGCATCCTTCTTTTCACGGCTGAAGGGACTGCAGTTCAGAAGAGAGCTGCCCAAAGGAACCGGTCTGCTGATAACACCATGTGATTCTATCCATATGTTTTTCATGAGATTTCCTATCGATGCCATTTTTATAGACTCGAATAACAGGATCGTTTATATTGAACATAATATAAAGCCCTGGAGGATCTCCAGGGTTGTAAAAGACGCACGCAGCGTACTCGAGCTTCCATCCGGTACCGCTTTGTCTACAGGCTCTGAAATAGGAGATATCCTTGAGATGTGAACTGACACGTGACCCGCCCCTCTGACATGAGAACTGTCCCCTGATCAGGGCCTGCGCTTTGCTGATGTGCCCCGGCCTGTCATTCCAGCCGCTTCCACATTATTATCGCATCCTCATTGTTGTCTGCATAATACCTTTTGCGCATCCCGCCGTCACTGAACCCGTATTTGCGGTATAATGCCTGAGCACTGAGATTGCTCCTTCTGACCTCCAGCGTTAGAGCTGTCAGTCCGCGGCTTTTTGCCTCTTCCAGCAACACCTCCATCAGCGCGCTTCCCAGGCCGCTTTGCCTGAATTCCGGATGCACCGCGATATTGGTGATGTGCCCCTCATCCAGCACCTGCCACATGCCGCCATATCCCACAGCCCTTCCGCCAATCACTGCACAGTAGTATACCGCAGCTTCATTATTCACAAATTCATCCGTTATGGACTGTTGGGACCAGGGTATTTTAAAGCAGAGCTTCTCGACTTTCATTATATCTTCGATATGCTCCCGGCCTGCTCTTACAATGCTCATATCATTCAGCATGTTTCCGTCAACCTCCGGAGCATTGGGTGTCATTGTCGATTTTCTGCTTTTTCGCATACTCTCTTTCAGCCTGTGACGGCCGAAGATAGAATGGCTTCAATTCCGTCTGATCCATGCTCTCTCCTGTGGTATGACGCAAAAGAGCCAGCTTGGCCGCAGATGCCGCCATTTGCTGCAGTGTGAAGTCAGGCATGAACAGACAGCGGTCATTCAGCTCTATTTTCAGGAAATCTCTGTGCAGCAATACTCCGTCACCTGTGAACAGGATCCTTACATTCTCATATTTTTCTTCAAACAGCTTGACCAATTCGGATACATGGAGTCCCATATAGCCCGACTGGTTGGTCATCATGCCATTCTGAGGCCTGTAGATCGCTGTATAGACCTGATTGTTCCTTGCGTCCATTATAGGGCATACAACAGTATCCTCTGCTGCCACAGCGGCATTTGCCAGCGCATCCAGAGAGGTGATTCCTGCGACAGGCTTATCCAGGGCATATGCCAGTGACTTTATCGTTGTCACACCGATACGAAGACCGGTAAATGAACCGGGGCCTGTCACTGCCGCATATACATCGATATCCCCAGGCGTGAGCTTTAGGCTGCCCAGCAGCTCCTTCAGCATGGGGACCAGTTTTTGTGAGTGGGTCTTCATATCCTTGATCAAAAATTCAGCCAGCAGCCCTTTTTCATCAACTACGGCTATCCCCGCAGTGGCCGTGGAGGTGTCAACGGCAAGGGATCTCATCGGCAAGCCTCCCTTCATACTCTGCATACCTGCTTCCTATAAAGCTGATTGTGATCAGCCTGCTGTCCATATCGTCTCTGTCATCCTTCTCGATATTTATTTCGATCCGTTCCTCAGGAAGTATTTCCTTTATGATATCTGCCCATTCAATGACGGTTACACCATCACCGCCGATGTATTCATCATATCCGGTGTCGAACATCTCCTCCGGGCCTCCAATCCTGTAGACATCAAAATGATATAGCGGAAGCCTTCCCTCATATTCATTTACGATAGTAAAGGTAGGACTGGTGATATACCCGCCGATTTCAAGACCGGCTGCAATCCCGCCGGTAAGGGCTGTCTTCCCGGTTCCAAGTTCGCCTGTAAGGCACACATCGTCACCCTTTTGCAGTATCCTCCCAAGCTTTTTCCCCAGCTCTGCAGTTTCGCCAACTGAGCCCGCATGGAATCTAATCATACGCCCACGACCACCTGCCCGTTAATAATCGTATACAGGATCTTTGACCTCAGCTCCAGCGGATGCCCGTCCATAATGATTATGTCGGCATCCTTTCCGACTGCCAGACTTCCCACCCTGTCGTCTATCCCGGTGATCTCGGCAGCGTTTATGGTAATAGCTCTGAGCGCCTCCGTCTCATCCATTCCCTCTCTGACTGCAACAGCTGCGCAAAGGGGCAGATACTGGACCGGAGTACAGGGATGGTCTGTCATTATCGCGATTTTCAGGCCGGCCTTCGAGAGTATTCCCGGTGCCTTTATACTCTGGTTTCTCAATTCTATTTTTGACCTGTCATTCAGAAAAGGACCTGTGATCACGCTGACATTTTCCTCACGCAGTATATCTGTGATCAAATGACCCTCTGTACAGTGCTCTATTGTGATCCTTAGCCCGAATTCCTTGGCGATCCTCAACGCAGTAAGTATGTCATCCGCCCTGTGGGCATGCGCCTTTAAAGGTATCTCCCTGTTCAGCAGCTTCAGCAGCGCCTCCATTTTCATATCATAGTCCGGCTTGTCGTAATTCTCACTGTCCCGCTGATGATCGTCAAGCATCTTCTTGTATTCAGCCGCCTTCATTAGATTCTCCCTCAGAAGCGCAGCCGTGGCCATCCTTGTCATAGGGGTCTGCCTTTTTTCGTGATAGACTGTTTTGGGGTTTTCTCCAAAAGCGGCCTTCATGGCTATCGGCTCCCTGATGACCATATCCTCCACTCTGCGGCCAAATGTCTTTAGAGCCGCAAACTGGCCGCCTATGACATTTGCACTGCCGGGGCCGGTAACGACAGTCGTTACCCCGTTCTCCCTGGCTTCTGCAAAAGCCCTGTCTGCATGATATATCGCATCGATCGCCCGCAGATGAGGTGTGATAGGGTCTGTCATCTCATTGCCGTCATCGCCTTCAAAGCCTACCGCATCCTCCCACATCCCTATATGGCAATGGGCATCCACAAAGCCGGGCAGAACATAGCAGCCCTTTGCATCTATGACTTCAGAGCTTGCCGCCTCCAGCCTTGCCAGCTCAGCAGCATCATCGCCCAGCGCTGTTATTTTTTCCCCATCCGCCGCAATATATCCGTTTTTATAGTCAACTCCTGCCATAGTGAGCAGCTTCGCATTTTTTATCAGTATCATTATTGACCTCCTGTAATCAAAAAACAACTTCTTTCATTGTAGTCAAGGTCCGGCTCCCTTTCAAGTGCTTCTTTATTCTTCCCGGAAAACTATTTCACACATGAGGGTAAGCTTATGATACATGCCATCACAGCCCTCTTGATTTTTCCCACTGCATTTCCTTCTGCTTCACCTGCAGGGAAAGGATAATGCCGTCAACGATTTCCTTTATCTTGCTGACTTCGTCAATGCTGCGGGGCAGTATCGGCGGACGCTCCAGCCATACCATTTGCATGCCTTCAGGATATATGCTCTCTGTCCCCAATAGGCGTAATGCTGCCTTTCTTCCTCAGTGAACTTCACAGGGAGAATGTATTTTTCCATGTTTTCTCTATAGCTCCTGAAATATGATACATATATTCTATACTGTTGGAACTGCACATGCAAATACTTCACACTGACAGCAGGAATGTTTTTTGTAAAAGTGTGTCAGAATCAAACCCATACATGCAAAAAGGCTGCCTAAGCAGCCTTTTGTGACAGTTGAGGCATCGATGGATCCAAACTGTCCGAATATCTGAGTTTCTCTTCCGCCAAAGCTTTTTCTATATCCGCTTTCCATTCTATTACACGATCTCTGATGTAAGGCGTATATTTATCCTGAAATACCTCAAAAGCTGTCAACGCTGTCTTAGCATCGACCTTTGCCTTAAGTAGTTTTCTCTGCGCCAAGATCGCACCGATCATACTGGTATACATTTTCTTATTGATACTCTTATCATTGCGATTGGTACATCCTCATAATAATTTGCATGATTCATTTCATCCGGTAGGTTTTTTATATGATACGCCTTAATGAAACCAAAATCTTCACATAATTATCCTCTCACACCAACATATATGGACGTATCGAAACTTCCTTATTCCCCTAAACTGAATATAATACCGGCGTGTCACCCTCTCATTTTGTTTTCAATAAGGAATCTGTTCTATCGATCCATTCGTCTATTATCGTCGATTTTTTCCCTTGTTCACAACCGTTCATCACGTTCCAGGCACACGTTCCAGGGGCAAATAAAAACCCCAGAAACACTGAGGTTTCTGAGGTCTGTAAGCTCTTTGAAATAATCTTGTGATGTCCTTTCCCACTAAAGTTTGCTCGACCAGTGACAAAGTCTGCTCGGCTGGAAACCCATGCGTCCCAAGACTTTCCGCCGCACCTACCCTTCAGTGACAAAGTCTGCTCGTGGCCGCAAACACTCCGAATTACCCCTAAAATATATAAAAAAATAGCAAAATGACAAGCGAGTTCGCTTAAGCAGTGACAAAGTCTGCTCGTATAAAGCACGGTATTTTATACGCAGTATTCACTTTTCATACGCAGGGTATAACCCTCTGCAGCAATATTGGAATTATATCAAATACACCTCCGCATTTCAACATATCTACATATATATTTATCTTTGGTTGGCTACAACACTGCTGTTATGCACCTTTTGGTTGATTACACCGGCGGAGATGGAG
>JAAYPO010000092.1 GCA_012519745.1 Clostridiaceae bacterium
AATATTGGCATATTCGCCCGATCTACCCATTGGCATCCCCTGGAAGAATGCAAGAAATCCGATATCATCGATCGTTTTTAGCCAGTCGTCATGCTTTACGGCAGGCAGTGAAAAATAGTATGTTATTCCATAGTATTTTGCTATATTATTGTGATTATTAATAGTATCAGCTATGTCCTTCTGCAGATTTTCTATGATTGAATTCCTTCTACGGATGTCAAAATCATGCAGTTCATCTTCAGCAGTATCCGGATCATCGGACAAAAGCATGCTTCCAGGCAGGGTTCCATTGGTTATGAAATTATCTGCCGTATCCTTATATATTTGCTGTGTGTAAGTGTCATAGGCAGTGATTTCATTTCCAAGTGTCAGAGAATATATGTAACGTCCGTCAGAATAGCTGTACGATTTTTTTGGCATCCATGACATCTTGATTTCAGTAACATCATTATTGTAATAATCTTTATAACTGTATTCTATATGCTTCATTATATAATAGCCATCGTAATCAATGGCTGCAAGGCAAGGAATATAGCCCTCGATCATCCTTCTGTTAATCTCGTCATCGATCATCTGAAAGTTTTTATATAGAGTTTCAATAAAGCTTTCATACCCATTTTCAGTGTCCAGGACGACCTTGTCTGAAAGCCCCTCGGAAAACATGCTGCCTGTTGCATCCTCCACGGCAGCATCCAGAATTCTGCTCATTTTTACATTCTCATATACTGCCAGCGATGTGTCCATTGTCTTGTAATCCAGGATCAAGGCAGAAGGCAAAACAATCAAAATGAAAGCTATAGCCAGATCAGTCACTTTCATCTTTAATCATACCTCCATAAGTGACAAATATCTTCTCGGGTGATATGAACCTGCCATAAACCATTTCCTGAATTTTAGTGGCCATCGTCTTGTTCTGGTTTACAACACTGACCGTAAAATAATCGCCCATCCGCATTTCATAGGGTTGTCCCAACTGAGGAGGATTAGGAGGATATGTAATTGGATACAAACACTCCTCTATCTCCTCTGTATAAGTATTTATGTAGCCTTTTTGAAATTCTCCCAACAGTGTCTCATACTGACCCGTAGAAGGGTCATACTCCATTACCGGCATATATTCGAGTTTCGCATGCTCCAATTTCACTTTATACAAATTGCCGGTCATCGCCAGCTCGCTCAGATACTCCTCATACATATCCGGCGTTATATAGCCCAAATTCCTGACAGAATCAACAAAGCCGATGGTTTTATTGAGCACAAATATACGACTTGTTTCGTCCTGTCTCTCCAGTTCATTCTTAATGGGATATATGAATAGTAAAAAAACAGCAATAAAAATAGCAACAACCTTGCTTAAGGCATTCGGCATTTAACTCCTCCTGCTTGCCGGCCACGGCAATAGTTTACTTTTTGGAATATTTCATCCCGGTGACATTTCCACCGGCATCAAACACTGGTTCAGCTGTGTACCAGGCATTAAGGTCAATATATTGATATTTATCAAATTCGAATGGATTATCTATTGTATGTTCTGTAATCACACCATCTATAGTCAGTTTTAAATTATCAAAAGAGCCGGCAAGGATATCGGACAAGATCTCCTCGCCCGATACCTCAAGCTCTTCCTTTTCCTCTATGATCTGAATGATTTCCTTTTGATTGCTGATATCGTTTCGAATGAAATCCACCATGTCATTTGAAAAACCATTCATTATAAAATACAGCGTAACGGCAACAACAAAAAACACCACAATGGCCATGTTGAAGAGAAACTCGGACAAACTCTCATTCATTCTTTATACCTGTCAAATACACAAATCATTGCTGATCAAAGACTATTCCCGTTATAGTATCATTAGCATCGCGCCTCACTTCAGCCTCAAATTTTCCGCTTGGATTAATGTATTTGTCACCGGTTTTCTCTTTTGTCGGGCCAAGATCATTAGTTCCTCCGGTCCCTAACACGTTATTTGTTCCCAACGTATAGTAATAATCCGTTGTGGCCCTATTAGTTATTACACGTACACAGATCTCATCATCCTTGAACTCTTTAAGAGCATTAAGTACCTCCGACCCATTCACAGTCTTGCCGTCATACTTTGTAAACTCTTGCTCCAGAGCCTGCTGCTTCTGACTTTCCATATCAGTAAGCTGAGTGTCCACTGTACCGGTGGCTCCGTTCAGCAGAAGGAACCCCAATGAAACTAAAACAAGCGTGATTACTATCCCTGCTCCAAGCAGGATCGCTTTTGTTGCATTTTCCATAAAAACTCACCTTTCTTGTTAATATTAATCATTATGTTAAAACCCACTGCTCATTTGGTTTTTATACTCCATAAATTTTGTCAGACTTAATTGAATGAACGGTAATAATATGTAGAAAAATACTGTCGTTATCATAGGAACAAAAGCAATCATTTTGCCCCATATGCCTTTTTTATTGACTAATATTTCGTTGTCCTGTTTTCTTTTTTCCTGGTAATATCCCCTTTCTGTCCTTAACTGATCGAATGCTTTGACAATAGGTATCTTGTTGGATGCAGACTGCAGATTTTCGATGACCCTGACAAACGGAGTATAGGGCTCGTCCAGCTTTAATTGCTCCAAAGCTTCATAGTCACCGCTTTCATAATCATTGAGGCATTTTCTTATTGAGTCCCTGAATATGAAGGCAAACTGCTCCATCCATTTCAGTATATCCTCCACAGATATTCTTTCCACATACATAATCATCAGTATAATGGTATGAAATTGCATAACTTCCTCTTCCATGTTCATCATAACCATTTTTTTCTTAAAGAGCAAGAGCCAAAAAGGAATATAATAGAACAAAACGCCGCCAAATATTGATAGAATGAATTCCCACCATTTATAATACTGATCATTGTACTTTACCAGTTTTTCATATATCCTGTCGGCCGCCATCGCCTCAAGTTCCTTATCCGGTATTACCTTTCTTTCGCTAAGCTCGGCTATTATGTCATCCTTTGTTGCATTTTTATTTTTATATTTCAGTATGATATCTCTGTCAAGTCCTTTAAGTTCTTCCCTGACCTGCGCATTTATACGGCCTGTCTTGACCTGATCATCCTCAAGAGGGCTGAGAAGGTTAGCTTTTGTGATACTGTGTGTCTGTAAAAAGATCAATGTAAATACTAAAAACCCTGCTATGGCATATAGTATCCTTCGTAAATAAAATGCTCCGACCGGCTGGTGCATACCTGCCCGCTTCATCAGATCTCCGATCATGATGCTTTTCTTATTGTTATTGTAAATCAGCCTGCGTATTGCAGCTCCAATAAAAGGGATCTCAAGAAGCCTTATCATAAAAGCGCTTTCATTGTCCTGATACTCGTAGTTTCTTTTTAGCCTTCTTATCAATTCGTATGATAGTATAACAAGTAAAAACATTACTATTTGTACAACAAATCCATAGGGTCCGGAAAAGTACCCCTTCAGCTCGGGCATATTAGTTACTCCCCAGTTCTCCAACGGCTTGAGCGTGAATATCGGCGCGATCGTGATAACTGAGAGGCTGCTGAAAACATAATCCAGTTTGCTCCGTTTCAGAAGCTCCATCTGTATCTCCTGCTTAATAAAGTTCAAATTTGTAAGGAACATGGACTGCCCTTCAACTATCTTGTCGCCAAACTTCTGGACAATATAGCAGTTAGACACGAAAGCCCTGAAGTACTTATTTGGAGCCATATCATTATATGCCTCGATCTCATCCTCAACATCGCTTGATGATAAAACATCATATATCTTAGAGGCATGCAGTGCCATTTCATACTTGCTGTCCTCGATAGTATCATAGATGGCCTCGTCTATCATTCCATGCTCATGATAATGGTGTCTTACATCGCCTATGAATTTTTCAAGAAGATGCAGTAATTTGCTCTCGATGCGGTCTATCAATATAGACAATATGCTGTTGTGTACCAGTATAATCGTAATCAGGCATACAATAAAGTAGTACAGATCGATCTTGAGCATGAGCAATGCAATCAGCATAATGGCAGGGATCCCCAGCGATATCATCGCAAACTTGACAGTCTTTCTGGAAATTGTCCAGTTATCGGACATTTCCAGTATCTCGATCCTTTTTCTGATCCTGAGCAGATATCTTTTAAGTATCCTTACTCTAATGAAAACATTGTAAGCATTAAAGAAAAAATCGTCACTCGAGCGGCTTGTTTTTGCTTTATGCACAAGCAGGCTCTTCTTTCTCTGGATATCCAGCAGCAGTGCAGCCACGAATACAACCAATGCTATTACCAAAACAGCAAGCAATATGAAAATCATGTTTCTGGAATTATTCATAAGAACTCCCCCAGTTACTGTGAAGAAATAGTGAAAACTCTTCTCTTTCCTGCCTGTCGAGGTGCTGAGCCATTTCCTCATAGCTCTTCCTGCTGATCATGCCGGCTGTTTTGTATTCACCGTTTTCCCAGACTATGATATCCCTGGTTTCAAAAACCTTACGGTCAGTCACTCTAATGAAGTATTCCCTGACTGTTTCGTATAAGCTGTCAAGCTTTTGCTCCAGATTTTCCGCATTCTTATAGCTGTCAGGATAGTCTGCGCTTTTTTCGAGAGGGATGATTTCAGTGATCCTCTGTATGTATCTGTTTCCGTTGATATCCTTGTAAAGATGGACATCGAAGTTGACTACATCAGCCACCTGCTTTTCGGCAACTCTTTCATTGTTGAAAACCCTCGTCTGGAGCAGGTTGTTTCTCAGTGCAAGCACAAGATCCTCAGAGGTCTTCGCATGATGCGTAAATATAGTGAACAGACTGGCGACCTGTGCCATCTGTATCATCCAGCTCGCAACCGGAGCTGTTGCAACTTCACCAAGAATATTGACAGTACCGTCTGTCTTCTTCTGGAGATCCAGCCCTTCCTGGCCCGAAACCGATGCCGTCTCGCGGAACGATACGATATTCCTCTCCGGATACAGCTTTCGCAGATGTAGTTCAAACGCCATTTCCTGTATCCTCAGTGTAAAGGTGTGATTGATAAATTTCACTATCGACATCAGCAATGTTGTTTTTCCCGTTCCCTGTGATCCTGTGACGGCAGTGACCCTGCATCCTTTTATCAGCCATTTTAAACAATCTATAGGCAATTGATTATTTTTGTCCTGTATCAGTTCTTCCAGCTTTTTATTTGGGGCGCTGTCGAATTTTCTGACAAAAAACACCCAGGATTCACAGAATGGAGGCCTGGCAACAACTACACGGCACCCGTCCTTGAGTTCGTTTACCATATAACCGTTGGTTTCAGACAACTGACCCGGATTGTTGTATCTGTAAATATTCTTGCATACGCGTACTAATTCTCTCTCAGACCCGAACGAAAGAAAAGGGAGATGGATCGTCTTGCCCTTGAAGAATATCCAGACACTGTCATAGGCGCATGGCAGCTTTGTCAGCAAATCCTTGCTGTAGCTGATTTCCTGAAAAAAGCTTCCCGGTATGCCGGAAACACCGCCGCTGACACCGTCTATTTTCATATCGCGTATCTCGTCAACGACACTATAACCTTTATATAGCTGATATACCCTCTGTACAACGATATTCAGCTTGTCCTCGAAATGGATGCTCCTTTTTACAGTCTCCTTGTAAACATTATCTATATCCTCCGCTGTGATTATGAATTTGATGGACTCCTCACCGTCTTCCATCCGGGGTCTGTCCAATCCGTTTTCGCTGATGATTTTATCCAGGGCCCAATACCCGTGATCCTTTTTATACATATAAAGAAGGATCTCGAATTTATCCTGTATGCTGAGATCGACAGGACTGTTGAAATGGATCACCTTATCTATGTTATCCTCATCGATTTTATAGGATTTTAACAGTATATCCCTGATATAGCTTTTAACGAAGTTTTTCGCATTAATATCACCAAAAATACAGTTTTTTAGCGCTATCCTCAGCTGATTCTTGCTCTGCATTCGTTTTTCATATTCATCCCTTGATATATTCATTGTTTGCAAATTCAGCTTCAGTATATCGTTAAAAGTTTCCTGCACGAAATCAACCAGGCTTTTGATCTGAAAACGATCCTCATCAACATCGTAGGCATGATATGATTTAGCTCTCTTGTTATTAAAATAGTAATATGTTCCGCCGATGATACCGGACACAAACAGGCAAATCAGAAATACATTCAGCATGTTCAGTAAAGTACTAATCCCCCAGTTTTTTCAATTCAATATTTATATTAAGCTTTTTTAGCAGAAATTCTGCCGCGTCACGAAGACTTGTTATTAACTCGAAATTAGTATCTTCCCTGTCAGCCTTGAGATTTCTTATGAGAAAATCGATAAGCTTACCTTCCATACAGGCATCAGAGTATTCAATATTATAAGGGATGACCGCCAGCTTATCCTTTAGTCCGTATCTTCTCATGATATTTTTCCTGTTTAGCCTGGAATCCTTATCATACCTGCTCAAAATAAAAATACACTTTTCTGACAAGTTTCTATACTGCTGGAAGAAATGCTCAAGAGCGTTGTAATTTTGAGTCAGGTTAACAACTATGATATCCGACTGTTCAATAATCATATCCTTCAGTTCATTTTCTCCTGACGCATCGATTATGACAAGATCATATGACTCTTTTACCGCTGCAAGAAGATTTTCCACAATATCCGACATATCCCGGATATAGAGCTCCTTGTTAGTGATAGTCGTGCCGGCAAGCATATCCAGCTTTTTATTTATAAGTGTGGTTGTAAACGTCAGGATGTTATCCTTGTCCGCCTTGTTATAACGGACAAAGCCGCTCAAAGCGTCAATACCGACATCTCTGCTGTTCATAAGCTCATTTTTTACATATTGACGATCCAGAAAGGTCGTTTCCAGACCGCTTCTTTCATATTGATTGTGCGTGATAAGCAGCCTTAGTCTGTATTCCAGCGCTATCATCACAGAAAGAGCCGCCGCGTTGCTCGTAGTACCGCTTTGATGAAAATTGCTCCAGAATGTTGCAAGCACATCAACGCCCCCTCTCAGCTTTCCTGATGGATTTTTTGATCTGCTTTTTACTCATTCCGAAAAATGTATCAAGCATATCGGCAAACATAATTTTGTACTCCTTTGACAACCTCCCGAATTTGAATATGTGGTCGTATTGACAGTGAAGCCTCAGCCTTCTGTCAACCTCATCCAACAAAAAGACATATTCACCGATATAGTTCATGGAAGCCGGTGAATCAATTATACTGCTGATATATTTGTAGCCTATTTTACCCTGACACATATCACGGAATATCCTCACCGAATTCTCGCTTTTATTCTCATCCGCTTCTTTCCCTGATTCATTGAATATGCTGATAAAATCCCTCATCTTCTGAACATTATGGATCTCCGGATCAGTTACAAAAATACAGTAATCCATACTTCTCAAAAACCCTGCCATGCTCTTGTTAAATCCTATGTCGATCAACAGCACTTCATATTCTTCCTTCATCACAGACCTGTAATCATCCTCATTTTTTATCTTGTAGTAAGCGTCGATATCTCTGTAGGTAACCATACAGTCGCTGGCGAACAATACCGGCAGACAATACTGAAAGAGCTGTTCATCCGACGCATCCACAATGGCGACCTTTTTACCTGCATTATGCAGTATCCCGGAAAGGTACAGGATGAGATCGCATTTGTACGAACCTGCAAAACCCAATCTTATTGTATCTGTCATCCGAACTTATCTACCTCCTGAACCCCCGACTCTTCTTCACTATTGCCTTCATTTTCAGCATCCTCATCCAAATCGGCATCGCTGCTTTCTCCGGGCGTCTTTATCTGACCTTCCTCGGGGATATCCTGAATTTTACGCGTGGCAGCATCCATACTAATACTGGATTTTACTGCACTGACACCTTCGGCGGTCAGAGTCTTGAGTCTTTCCTCCATAAGCTTTCTCACCTGCAGCGCAAGCTCTTCCTTAGCAAGCTTTAGCTTGTTTGGACTTGTCCTCATAACCTCCATTACATGCTCGTTGACTATATAAGTAGGAATTATCTCGTCCTGTGCCTCCGGCTGCACATATTTCAGCACATAAAGCTTTGTGCCCGGATTCATATATGCATCTATGATCGCGCTGCTGATCCTGTGTATTTCCTTCTCATTGAGCCATATCCAAATGGTGTTCTTCTTAAGGCTCAGCTCATATACCTTCTTTTTGGTAAGAACGATATAATCCTCGCCATTGGGGAATGTGATACGAACATCGACCATTTCGTTAACCTTCAGGTTACTGGGAAGTAAAAACATGTTGAATTCATTTTCCCTGATATCCGCGTCTATCCTTTCATCAATAAGGACATCTCTCATCACCGGAATACCTTTGAGCAGCTTAACGGTAGTCATTTTGCCGAAATCAGCTTCAGACAGATAATATTTCTGCGGAACGGATGTATATATATCGATTTTATCAAGTAGATCTTCCTTAATTATAGAAAACATGCTTATATCTTTTTTAGGTACGTAGACAGAGGTTTTAAGCTGTTCCACCTGATCTACCTTCTGCTGCCATTCATCCAGCCGGTCCTGCATCTGCTGGATCTCATATTCATGCTGCTCTTTTATGATCCTGAATCTGTACAATCCAAAAACCGGCATGATCAAAACGATTAATCCCAAGATGATTATGATAATGATCATGATGATCCTTGAGTTTTTTCTTGACCCCATTAACTTAACTCTCATTTTAGCTGCTCCCGTCCCGCAACAGTTTACATAATAGGTTATTAATGTATTACATGTGAAATATATCGAATTATATCATATTATGCGTGTATATAACAACACATTTTATCTATTTCCTCCGACCTTGTAGTCATCCGAGGATTTCTTTGCGGCGTGGTAGAACACTACATCCCCGTCATCAAGGTAAAATGTCTTCCCGTAATGGTCATCCTGTACATACTCGAAGCCTTCTGCCTCCCACCTGTTGTAATTGCCGTGCCAGTATCCCAGCACAGGCCCGG
>JAAYPO010000093.1 GCA_012519745.1 Clostridiaceae bacterium
ACTTGGGAGGAGCCGTATACCGAACGGTACGTACGGTTCTGTGGGAGGTCGGCTACTCAATTAATGAGTAGCCTGCTACCCGATTGTTTAGCGGTTAGAAAATAGGTAATCATAGATCCAATAAATATTAGCCGCCATATGGGGATTTGTTTTATGTTGATGCCGAATGGGTATTTTAACTTTAGGACTGACGATATGAACGGTTTTTGTATTATGATATCTATAAGATGTGTTTATGAAAGACATCTGGTTTGAGAGGTGGGACAGGATATGAGCAGAAAGGATACGATCAGGATAACGGGAATGTCCTGCGCAGCATGTGCGGCAAGGGTCGAAAAGGGCCTGAACAACGTGGAAGGCGTCAAAAGCGCAGCAGTCAACTTTGCGGTTGAGAAAGCGACTGTGGAATATGATGAAAATGTAGTCAAGACTGAAATGTTTGAGGATGTGATAAAAAAGCTTGGATATGATGTGGTCAGGGAACAGGTACAGCCTGACGGAAATGTTTCACTGAAGGTTGGCGGAATGACCTGCGCAGCGTGTGCCGCAAGGATAGAAAAGAAGCTGAACACTATGGAGGGCGTGAAACATGCGGCAGTCAATCTTGCGTCTGAGAAGGCATCTGTTGAATATGACAGTTCAAAGCTAAAGGTCTCTGACTTGATAAAGGTTATAGAAGATCTTGGCTACCAGGCCGAACGGGCTGAGGAGATCAGCGCCGACAGGGAAAAGGAACAAAGGGAGAAGGAAATCAAGAGGCTGAGGCTGGAGTTGATAGTATCGGCGGTACTTAGTGCCCCGCTTTTGTTTGCAATGGTACTGATGCTTTTAAATGCGGATATACCGATTTTTCACGACCCGTATTTCCAGTTGATACTGGCTACGCCCATTCAGTTCATTATAGGCTTCAGGTTTTATAAGAACGCGTTCTACGCTCTCAGAGCAAAAAGTGCGAATATGGATGTATTGATTGCCATGGGGACGACTGCGGCATACTTTTTCAGTATGTACAATGCTTTTTTTGCTCATACGGAAGAGGGGATGATGAAAGAGCTGTACTTTGAAGCGGCTGCAGTGATCATTACACTTATATTGCTGGGGAAATATCTTGAAGCTGTGGCGAAGGGCAAGACATCCGACGCCATCAAAAAGCTAATGGGCTTGCAGGCTAAGACAGCAAGGGTCATTAGGAATGGCATCGAGGCGGATATCCTGATAGAGGATGTCGAGATCGGTGATGTGATCGTTGTACGGCCCGGTGAGAAAGTCCCTGTTGACGGAAGGATACTGGAGGGAAATTCATCCATAGATGAATCGATGCTGACCGGTGAGAGCCTGCCGGTGGAGAAGAAGGCCGGCGACATGGTCGTGGGTGCGACCATCAACAGATTCGGCACATTTAAGTTCGAAGCTACCAGGATAGGCAAGGATACCGTGCTGTCACAGATCATTAAAATGGTCGAGGACGCCCAGGGCTCCAAAGCGCCGATACAAAAGATAGCAGACCGGGTATCTGGTATTTTCGTACCGACTGTAATAGGTATAGCAATAGTGACATTTCTAATATGGTATTTGACCACGGGTGATTTTACTGCAGCTGTCATTAGCGCGGTATCAGTGCTTGTTATCGCATGCCCATGTGCTCTTGGTCTGGCAACGCCTACAGCGATCATGGTCGGGACCGGCAAGGGAGCTGAAAACGGCATACTGATCAAAGGTGGGGAGCATTTGGAAATGACATATAAACTGGATGCTGTGGTGCTGGATAAAACAGGCACTATCACCAAAGGGCAGCCAGAGGTGACAGATGTGGTCACACTTGGCGGCATGGAGAGCAGTGAAACGCTGAGGCTTGCCGCTATAGCGGAAAAAAGCTCCGAGCACCCCCTGGGAGCTGCCATTTATGAAAAAGGCAAAAATGAATTTGGTATAGTGCCGGATCCGGAACAGTTCGAAGCTATTCCGGGAAGAGGCGTCAGGGCAGTCGTGGATGGCAGTGAGATTTTTATCGGCACCAGAAAGCTGATGCAGGAAGTGAATATCAGCGCAGACTCGGCGGAGGATGCTGTTGCAAAGCTGGAGGATGAGGGAAAGACAGCAATGCTGATGGCAGTCGGAGGCAAACTCGAGGCTATCCTTGCTGTTGCAGACACACTGAAGGAAAGCTCCAAAGAAGCTATAGAAGAGCTGAAGAGGATGGGCATCGACGTTTATATGATAACCGGCGATAACAGAAGAACGGCCGCTGCCATTGCAAAGCAGGTCGGCATAGAGCATGTGCTCTCAGAGGTGCTGCCTGAGAACAAGGCTGAAGAGGTCGAGAAGCTTAAAAAGCAGGGCAGGAAGGTGGCGATGGTAGGCGACGGTATCAACGATGCACCTGCCCTTGCGACAGCGGATATCGGAATGGCCGTCGGAACAGGAACGGATGTGGCCATCGAGGCAGCCGACATCACGCTGATGAGAGGTGATCTGAAAACGATCCCTGCCGCGATCCGGCTTTCCAGAAAGACTATGCGCAAAATCAAGCAGAATTTGTTCTGGGCATTTATCTATAATATTATAGGCATACCGTTTGCGGCGCTGGGGCTTCTCAATCCGATGATCGCAGGAGGAGCAATGGCCTTCAGCTCAGTGTCTGTCGTTACAAATTCACTCAGCCTGAAGCGGGCCAAGCTCTATTGATATTGAACACCGGAGCAGGGAATAAGCTGTCAGAATTGGGCCGCGTACTGGTATACCGGAGTACGGTGTGCAAAAACCGCGTTGTCTGGGCGCATAATTGATGTTGTGAGTTGCCATAACTCCACAATATCTATATTATGTGCCCTTATCATAGAATTTCTTCAATAGTTCAGATGAAATCGTGCCCAGACAATGGGAAATTTGCACACCCATATTTCGGTTAATTGGGAAAAGTGTTAAAATTATTATGAAGTTTCCAGAAACATTTTTGGAAGAGGAAAGCAGAACGGCAGCAATACTATATTATGCCGGATGTATCCGGGAGGGGCCATGCTGCGTATAACGGGGTAGTCAGCGCTAGTAAACCAGCGATCAAACATATTGGGAGAGGATATAATGGGGACGGATAAAGTGACGGATAAAGTGACGGATAAAGTGACAGGTAAAGTGACGGATAGAGGAGCGGATATGGGAACGGATAAAGGAACGGGATGGGAACGGCGAAGAAGGGTGCACTTTGACGAAATAGTTAAAAAATATGATGGGATACGCCCGGGATTTCCAGTCGAACTATTTGACGACATCTTTGATTATGTTGGGACTGATGCAGGAAAAAAGGCACTTGAGATCGGCGCCGGAACAGGGAAGGGCACGGTTCCTTTTCTCGATGCGGGGTATGATGTGACTGCTGTAGAGTTAGGTGTGAAGATGGCGTCGTTTTTGCGGGAGAGGTTTAAGAGCAATAAGAATTTTAGAGTGATCGTTGCCGCGTTCGAGGATGCCGTATTGGATGAAGGAGCTTATGATTTGGTATATGCCGCTGCCGCCTTCCATTGGGTCGACGCAGAGATCGGGTGTCCCAAAGTTTTTCGTCTGCTCAAAAAAGGCGGCACGTTCGCGCTGTTCCGCTACAATACTATTCCAGCCGACAACAGCGAACTATATGAAGAAATCCAGGAAATTTATGAAAAATATTATTTCAAGCCGTATAAAAGGCCGGTCAAGAAAAAGGCTGATAAGTTTTTGGAACCTTCCGGGATAAAAAGGGGATTCGGGTTTGAGGACTTGAAATCGTATGGGTTTGGTGACATATCGATGAAGCTGTATGATGTATCAAGAACATTTGATGCGGATGAATACATCACTTTGCTTGAGACTTTTTCAGATCACAGGAGTCTGCCGGAGAGCGACAGAGCGGCTCTCCTTGCAGGAGTAAGAGAGGCTATATTAAAGCACGGGGGACGTTACAAGGTAGATTATGTCTTTCAGTTGTATATGGGGAGGAAGTTGTAAGTTTCATTTGCAATGAAAAGGTGAGCTAATGGGAGAGTATCAAAAGCTTATTGAGGATATTAGAGAACTATACCTTAAGGATGCCATTCGTCCATTTCCTTACGATGACTTGAGGCAGCTCCAGTGCAAGCTTGAAAGGGAGTTTTTGAGGCTTGGTCAGGATGAAAGCATCAATGCAGATTATGATGCATATTGCTCATATATCGCCGGCCTGGCTTCCGGCGGGGTTGAGAGGTATCTTTCGGATAAAGTCGAAAGACATAATATGAAGCAGTTGGTAAGCAAATCGTTTTTTGAGTGGTTCCCCCAGTATAGATTTATCGAAGGATATGATTTGACTGGCTTTGATGGGTTTGATAGAGATTTGAAATTGCACGACAGGTTGAGAAGTATGCTTCTGGAAATCATCACACAATATGAAGCCGAGAGGTGTTCTGATAAGAATGTTAATATATAAGACTGAATGATGTTATGATAAGTATAATAAATAAGCTGCCGGATGGAATGTACATGCTGCCGGACGGTATGCGTATGTGCTGAATAAAAACCAGGGCTTAGGAGGAGGGTTTTATGATTATCGAGTCTGCGTTGCTGTCAGATTTGGGGGAGATTTTAGCATTGCAGAAATTGGCTTATATAAGCGAAGCAGAGATATACAATGACTACTCGATTCCTCCCCTGCTTCAGACTATTGAAGATATCAAGAGTGAGTACGCGGGCAAAAGTTTTCTAAAAGCAGTTGATTCAGGAAGAATAGTTGGATCGGTCAGAGCCTGTGTACAGAATGATACTTGCTACATTGGCAGACTCATTGTTCATCCTGACTATCAAAACAAAGGAATAGGAACAGCTTTAATGAACGGCATAGAAGAGCAATTTCAGGGCTGTAAGCGATATGAGCTGTTTACCGGGAAAAACAGTGTGAAGAATATATATCTATACGAAAAGCTTGGGTATAGAATCTTTAAGGAAGAAGAAATATCGAAAAAATTATCGTTCGTGTACCTGGAGAAAATTGGCGGGCGATTTAATGAAGGCCGCGTTTCCGGATAGAGACGGAACGACAAACAAAGATCATCAGGATGAGATTTGGAGGATTATTCAGGATGCGGAGAAAGGACCGGGAAGTAACAGATATTAATGATATTAGCAGCATTATTGATAAATGCAAGGTGTGTCACCTGGGAATGATCGATAAGGGGACACCGTATGTAGTTCCGCTGAACTTCGGATATTTGATCGATGGAGATTCGCTGACGCTGTATTTCCATAGTGCAAAGGAAGGACGAAAAATCGACATATTGAATGATAATACTTCAGTTTGCTTCGAGATGTCTTGTGAAGGGGAGTTGGGCTTGTCTGAGAATCCGTGTAATTCAGGGTATTACTATGAAAGTGTGATCGGATTCGGACATGCCCAGTTCGTCGGGGATATCGATGAAAAGTGCATGTCGCTCAGTCTTTTGATGAAGCACCAGTCAAATCAGGATATAGTTTTCAATGAACAGCAGGCCGGCAGTGTCTGTGTTTTCAAAGTAGTTTCGACAGATTTTTCCGGAAAGAAAAAACCCAATCCAAGAAAATTTACAGAATAGTACAGCGCAAAGTGACAAGTTTTTTTGTTTAAAAGTGATACTATTAGGGTAAACATAGTTATGTGGGGAAAATATATGATTTTTTAGCAAAATAATAGCATTGTTGCTGGATAGGAGGTATGAGCATGCATAAGGAAACCAGATCTCTGACAGTTAACGGAATGTCGTGCAGTCATTGCGAAAACAGCATTAAAAAGGCTGTAGGGATACTTGTCGGTGTTGACAGCGTCAATGTTAACCTCAGAGGCAGAAGGGTCAATGTCGAGTACGATCCGACTAAGGTAAGCCTGGCTGCCATCGCTGAGGCCATCAAAGAGCAGGGCTATGACGTTCAGTAACATGTATCGGTAAGAGAGACCATTGAAGGGTGATCAGCCTTGATATAGGTCTCTTTTGTTTTGCAAAGAAGTCTCATTCTTTATATTTATTTCCAAGAAAATATTTCTTTTGGTCCATCCGCTAACAAGTTTGTGTTTTGTGATGTAAAATACTATAATAACCATTATTAGAACCATAATTCAGCAAAGGGGAAGTGGTAATGTGAAAAGAGTAATGTTGTGTATTCTTTGTATTACCGTACTGTTGACAAGCTGTGGAATTGAAATAAAACAAAGAACAAGCGGGGATCAAAGTATTCGATCGAATGAGGGCGCAGACATGAACGGGACCAAGGCTGGTGGTGATAACATGGCTGACAGCGATCATATAGGCGATGATGCGGACGGTGGCAGCAGCATGGAGCCAAGCGGCGACAGCAGGGAGCCAGGAGGAAGCAGTGGGGAGCCAGGCGGCGACAGCGTAGTGACAGGAGGAAGCAGCATGGAGCCAGGCGGCGACAGCGTAGTGACAGGTGACAGCAGCAGGGAGCCAGGGGACAACAGTGATGTATCCGGGAATGATGTAGACGGTATGGTCGTCAGGCTTGGTGGTATTGCATTCGATCTTGAAAAGCAGATCAAATATAAGGACCTTGTCAATCTGGAGGCAGATGAGCTTGGTATACTCAGGAATGCCATATTTGCAAAGCACGGGTACATATTTAAAACAGCGAAGTACTCCGAATATTTTTCCGCTTTTGATTGGTATGAGCCGGCATTGGAGGATGTTGGCAGCAGGCTGACGAAAGACGACAAGTCCGGCATCGCTCTGATACAAAAGGTTGAGAGATTCTACGAGAAGAGTATCAAACTGAGCGATGATGAGAAGAACATGGTTGGATCATGGCATCTGGGTGCCGGTGTCGGTGCGGGATACAGCGACATGTACAGATTTTATGAGGATGGTACATATAAATACAACATCAGTCAAATGGTCATGGATGAAAGAAATCTGACACATGGCGGGAAATGGTTCGTTCTGGACGGTTACCTCTATCTCAGGCTGGAGAGGGAGGGCGTACTGGTTGGAGGAGAACTGGCGGATGCCGAACATCCGGGCTCTGCCACCGAAAAGGAAATCATAGATGCCGAGTATATGATACGGCCCCTGGGAACATTCAAAGCTGTTGAATTAAAGCTTGAGTTGGATTCGGATATGATAGAAAAGGATTATTATCTCGGTGTTGTAATAGGCGGCATGGACTTCTATAAGCTGAGTCCCGATCCGGAGGAATTCACCAGGGATCTACTTGACATATAGAGGCGAATAATGCCTGTGAACACGTAAAAATTTTTCTATATTCTTAATGTATATGGGGGCAATAATGGGTGATATTATTCAAGTCGGATTATTCTTTGCAGTATTGGTGATCGCGTACCTGCTTGTTACCGGTAAGCTGCATGCCAGGATTTCCACGGTGACTGCCGCAATTTTCGTACCAACGTTTATTGCAGGGTTCACACTTTATTTTATTGGCTATATCCCAGCGGAAAGCAGTCTTTCGGAATATGCGAGTTCTGTGATGCGGGCACTGTTCAGTACTGTCAGGATGTTTATAATGGAGGATGATTACAGTGTCATAGCAGAGCTGAACAACAGCCAGATAGTGCGTGGAATATGGTTCAGGATGCTGTTTTGGTTTTGTCAGACGATAGCGATACTCATATCTGCCAGTACTGTGATGTCGGTGTTTGGCAGGAAGCTGTCCACCAGCATACGTCTGTGGATCGGCACAAAAAAGGATACATATATTATTTTCGGGGTGAACAGCAAATCGCTTATATTTGCCAAGGATATAACGTCAAAAGAGAAAAGGATAGTTTTTATCGATGAAGTCGTGGATTCAGTTAACGCCGCACAAATCGAAGATATAGGATGCCTGTATCTGGAGATGCCTGTTTTTTCTGATGCGACTATCAACAAAAAGGCTCTTGTGAAGGCCGGACTCAAGGTGAAGGGGATGTTTTCAGGTGCGGTGACACTGCTTGTTTTTACTGATGATGAAATTTCGAATTACAAGCTGGCTGCCGGCATATTGGAGCATCTGAAGGATACCGGGTTTCCTGCCGACAGGCTGAGGGGTGTATATGTCAAATCCAATTCGGATGTTATAACCGAGAGGATAGAGGAGGTTGCCCGCAAGCTGAGATACAGCATCAGCTTTTTCAGTGAACCTGATCTGACATCGAGGGAGTTTATCTATAAGTGCCCGATCTACAAGCTGATAGAGTTTGATAGAAGCAAAGCTGTGGTCATGAGAAAAAAGACCATCACGGTGATGTTTCTGGGTTTCGGGAGCATCGGGCGGCAGATGCTGAGGAAAATATATGGCAGCTCACAGTTCGTCGGCTGCAAATTTCATGCTGTTGTCGTTGACAAAAGGCTCAATGAGCTCGAGGGAGAATTTAAAGGGAACTATCCTTCTCTGTTTGACAATGAATTGAGTAATGCCGATGTCAGGTTCGTGGATGCAGATATCAGCAGTGCCTGCTTCTATTCTGTGTTGGATGAGTATATCAAGAAAGCGCAGGATCCGGAGGAGGATTCCATCGATCTGATCGTATCGGCGCTTGGAGACGATCTGGTCAATATCCATACTGTTTCCAATATCAAAAAGTACATCGACAGGGCAGGCCTTTACCGCAAGCCGGTATACGCGCTGAATATTACAGGGGATAATAATGACCTGTACAGGAACGAAGAGGTGGACGGGGACGATATAATAATATTTGGTTACCATAAGAACATTTACACCGGCGATATCATTCTATACGAAAAAATGGACCTGATGGCAAAGTCGGTGGACAGGCATTACGGCGGAACAGACTGGGCCGGACTGTCCGTGCACCTGAAGAATTCCAACAGGGCGGCTGCGGAGTACATAGAGGTGTTTTTGCATATTGTGGGCCTTGAACTGAAAAGGACAAGTGGTGCCGTACCTGAGGATGCTGTAAGCGAGAGGGAATTCCACGCGCTGCTGGAATCCAATGATGAATTGTTCGACAATCTGGCGATGACCGAGCAGCTTCGATGGAATGCGTTCCATATATCTACCGGCTGGGTCACGAAGCCCATTGAGGAAGTCAAGCGTTATGAAGACCGCAAGGATGAGAGGATAAAGGCTCATGTCTGTCTGATACCCCACCACAGACTGGAGTGGCTTGAGAGCGCCATGAAGGAGATCGCCGCGGCAAGCACGACGGGAGAAGAGCGGGAGAAAGTGATCAAAAAGTGCAATTTTCGGGAGCTTGACAGGAATAATGTGAGGAATATTTTCGACATCATAGATGAATACAATAAGGGAAATACGGCAGGAGGGAAGCTGTATGTCGTCAGGCAGTGATAAATCGAAACACGATATCAAAGCTGTTCATTAACCATTGTTAGTGATACACTTTGACGACTGCCATGCCTTATATGCCCAGCAGGCTGAAATGCATATAATCCCTGCCGTTTGGCCAGTTCAGGAGGGCGTCATATTTGCTGTATGACAGGGAAATGTATATTGCTGCCGGGGCGGGTATGACGCATTTATCAATGCCTATTGTCTTCAGCTTCGATGCGTCGTTGTATGCCAGGACGTTCAGGGACATGATCGCTGCCTGCTCACGTGTTATGTTGCCCTTTGGATCAAGACTTCCACCTCCAACGCCTGTTATCAGACCCAATGAATATACGTCGGCCATGCCGGTCTTTGCCCATTCTGATATTGCGTCACTGTCGGCCGAGTACTTGTCCAGCAGGCGGTCAGCTTGCCATTCGTCCATCGGAGGAGCATATGCGAGAGTCCCGTCCTGTGTTTCATATACCGGAGGGGTTCCCCAGTACCAGTCATAGTATTCACGCCTGCGTCCGTTATAACCGCCGCGGTCAAACATATATCTGCCGCGGTCTGTTTCTTCATATACTCCGCTTGCAGCATGTTCAAAAAGCAATCGGATCCTCGAAAGCACGACTGAGGCCATTTCTCTTGTCAAAGGCTGGTCAGGGCCGAAAATGCCGGGGGCAGTACCCTGGGTAAGGCCGAGCAGATATGCATATTCGGCTGAGGCATCCTGTGTGTCTGTGAAATGATAAGGTTCTGAGAGCTCCGGCAATTCGATTCCATAAAGCCGGCAGGTATTGATCATCAGTTCAAAGAAATCCCGGCGGGTGATGTTTCCATTGTAGGGCATGCTGTCAAAACCGGCCGATATTATGCCGGCTTCGCTGCATATGCTTATTTTTTCCGCGGCCCATCTGCTGGGGGTGTATGCTTCTTCAGCCAATGATACTGTTGGAACGGATATAAGCGTTATTACAGATATGATCGATGCTGTGGCCAGGCTGCGAATTTTGGCATTTATTACCATAATACCTCCGGTTGCCTACTATGCAGGTCTTTGTAACCTTATAAGATATTTCGAAAGATGCCGTCGTGTTTTTAGGGGATAATATAATTGTAATATACCAGCCTGTGTCTGTTCAAGCGAAAAAGGCATTGGTCGGTTCGTCGCAGCAGTTCTATTACAGTATCGGATTCCGGCCATATACCACGACTACCATATGGAAAAGGAGAAGGTGAGCAAAAATTTTTTGCATAACCTATTGTATTAAATCAAAATTACGGTTATAATAAATGACAATTAATTCAATCTTGCAAATGCGATGACGAAGAGAGTACATGCAA
>JAAYPO010000094.1 GCA_012519745.1 Clostridiaceae bacterium
AAAAACTTAATTAATTCCACAATTGTTGAAAATCCTCAATGGAATCGTGCCCAGACAACGTAGTTTTTGCACACCCACCCTATATTGCCCAATAGTATTTCCCAATTTTGGCCGCTTGGGCTTGAACTCAAGCTAGGAAATATTTATCATACGGAATCCGGCAAGCAGCAAAAACGCCTGCGGACAGCCTTGCTTCAGGCCCGCCTGCAGGCGTTCTCCTCATTGGGCAGCAAATCGGATATATCCGATGATCGCTTGCTTATACCGGTGATGTATTTATTTTTTCAAGCTGGCGATGCGTCCCAGCACCTTCTCATACATATCTGTGTACTTGGCCTTTTTGGCCTTTTCCTCTTCGATCAGCTTCGCCGGTGCCTTTGAAATGAAGCCTTCGTTGTTGAGCTTGCTGTTGACCCTTTCCAGCTCTTTCTCTATGTTGGCTTTTTCCTTCTCAAGCCTTTCGAGTTCCTTCTTGATGTCCACCAGGTCCTCCAGCGGTATGAATATTTCCGCGCCCGCTATTACAGCTGATACAGCATCCGACGGTATCCCCGAACCATCCGGCTGCACCGTTATCTCAGATGCTCCCGCCAGGCGTTCGAAGAACTTGGTCCCGCTGTCCAGTATCGCACCTTCTGCAGGTCCTGCCACAAAAATCAGCTTGTTTTTCCTTGACGGAGGAACATTCATCTCCACCTTGATGTTCCTGACGGCCTTTATTGCATCCATGATCAGCTGCATATCCTTCTCATCCTGAGGGAAATACAGTTTTTCATCATATGTCGGCCATGCTGAGATCATTATGCTCTCATCATTATTGATGAGGTGGCTGTATATCTCCTCTGTTACAAAGGGCATATAGGGATGAAGCAGCTTCATTGTGGTGCTCAGCACGTGATTGAGCACCCACTGGGCCTCAAGCCTGGTTTCATCCTCCCTGTCAAAGAGCCTGGGCTTCACAAGCTCGATATACCAGTCGCAGAATTCTTCCCAAGCAAACTCATATACTTTCTGAAGAGCTATTCCCAGTTCAAAGTTTTCAAGGTTCTCAGTGACCTCTGCCGCCAGAGTGTTGACCCTGCTGAGTATCCATTTGTCGGGAGTAGTCAGCTTTTTCTTGTCGACCTTGCTGAAGTCCAGGTTTTCATCGAAATTCATCAAAACGAACCTTGTCGCGTTCCATATCTTGTTGGCGAAATTCCTGCTGGATTCCACCTTCTCATTCGAAAACCTCAGGTCGTTTCCGGGCGAGTTGCCAATGGTCAGCGCAAATCTCAGCGCATCGGTGCCGTATTGCTCGATGACCTCAAGGGGATCGATGCCGTTCCCGAGGGATTTGCTCATTTTCCTGCCCTGGGCATCTCTGACGATACCGTGTATGAATACATGGCCAAAGGGCTCTTTGCCCATGTGTTCAAGACCGGAGAAAATCATACGGGCCACCCAGAAGAAAATGATGTCATATCCTGTGACCAGCACATTTGTAGGATAGAAGTATTCCAGATCCCTGGTCTTCTCCGGCCAGCCCAGTGTTGAGAACGGCCACAGCGCCGAACTGAACCAGGTGTCCAGCGTATCGGGATCCTGCTCAAGCTTTGACGCCCCGCACTTGGTGCATGCATCGGGCTGCTCCCTGGCAACTATCATTTCACCACACTCACTGCAATAGTACGCAGGTATACGATGTCCCCACCAGAGCTGTCTGGATATGCACCAGTCCTGAATATTCTCCATCCAGTTGAAATATATCTTTGAAAATCTATCGGGCACAAACTTGACGGTGCCGTTGCGCACAGCTTCAATGGCAGGCTCTGCCAGAGGCTTCATCTTTACGAACCACTGCCTTGACATGATCGGCTCGATAACGGTATTGCATCTGTAACATGTGCCGACATTGTGCTTGTGACCTTCTATCTTCACAAGCAGATCCAGCTCCTTCAGGTCCGCCACGATCTTTTTCCTGGCCTCATATCTGTCCATTCCGGCATACTTGCCCGCAGCCTCGTTCATCCTTGCATTGTCGTCCATGACCCGTATCTGAGGCAGGTCATGACGCAGCCCCACTTCAAAGTCGTTGGGGTCGTGGGCCGGCGTTATCTTGACTGCGCCTGTGCCAAATTCCTTGTCGACATACGAGTCTGCAATGATCGGTATTTCCCTGTTCATAAGAGGCAGTATCACTGTTTTGCCAACCAAACCGGCGTATCTCTCGTCCTCTGGATCGACAGCAACCGCTGTATCACCAAGCATGGTCTCCGGCCTTGTCGTTGCAACGACAATGAATTCGCTGCTGTCCTTTACGGGATATTTCAAATGCCAGAAGCTGCCCTCCTGCTCTTCATATTCGACCTCTGCATCCGATATGGAGGTACTGCATTTTGGACACCAGTTGATTATACGGTCTCCCCTGTAGATCAGTCCTTTTTCATAGAGCTTGACAAAGACCTCCAATACTGCCTTTGAAAGGCCTTCGTCCATAGTGAACCTTTCACGCTCCCAATCACAGGAGCTGCCCAGCTTCTTGAGCTGCTCGACGATCCTGCCTCCGTATACTCTCTTCCACTCCCAGGCTCTCTCCAGGAATTTTTCCCTTCCCAGGTCTTCTTTTTTGATGCCCTCTTTTGCCATGCTCTCAACGATCCTGGCCTCGGTAGCTATGCTGGCGTGGTCTGTACCTGGCAGCCACAATGCGCAATAGCCCTGCATCCTCTTCCACCTGATGAGTATGTCCTGCAGCGTATTGTCAAGGGCATGCCCCATGTGGAGCTGTCCTGTGATGTTCGGCGGCGGTATGACTATCGTATAGGGTGTTTTTTTGCTATCGGGCACGGCATGGAAGTATCCCTTATCCAGCCACTCCCTGTACAGGCGGTCTTCCACCTGCGATGGATCATAAGTTTTTACAAGCTCCCTGATCTCTTTCATTTTTTCTCCTCCTCACATGTTCACCTGAATGCAATAAGCGTCAGGACCAAACCGGGCAATGCTATAAGCATTCCGTAACGCTTGACATTCACTGTTGCTATTAGTGTCTTGTAATCTTCAGCTGCTTCAGCTTCCATTTCATGCTCATTCTCCAATTTGACTCTTTTGTCAAGGCCAAACCTCTTTACGATCTTTTTTGCCGTGATAACTGTGACAAATCCAGTCACGATAATCAAAGCGGCGAGTATCTTAAGTGCCAGCATTTGTTCCTCCCATGTCATCTTTCAATGCTTCTTTGCAATGCGTTATTGACGCATCATACCCAATATGCTCCCCGTCACTGCTTCCGGTATACTCCCCGGTATGTTCCAACTAAAAAACCCTTCATCCATATAGATTGGACGAAGGGCTATGCTCCGCGGTACCACCAAAATTCCCCTAAGGGCAGCTCATGGAGATAACGGTTCCTTCCGCTGCAATTGCACCTGGCAGTGCGCTACCCGTACGTTTGGCACCGGTATCACATCTGTCGGCTTTTTTTGCAGAACTCCCGGGCGACCTTCAGCGTTCCTGTTCCCGAAAGGCTTCACAGCCTATGAGCCTTTCTCTCTGCAGGGCGTTTGCGATAGTGATGTGACTGCCGCAAATACCTGTTGGGTCAGATCGACGCTTACTCCTCCCGATCAGCGTTTTTTCCTTTTTCGTTGTATCAATGATATATTATTAAAAAAAACAAGTCAAGGGCATTATTTCTTCATTTTATTGAACACATTGGCATAATTATGTATAATTTATTTAATTAAGGCAAAAGGTAAAAAAAATTCTTATATATGTATGGGTTGGAGTGATGTGATGAATACAATAAACGGAGGGGTCACGGCCCCTGAAGGTTTTTTTGCCACAGGAGTAGCCTGCGGTCTGAAGAAAGATGGAAAGAAGGATCTGGCTATCGTCTGCTCCGAGGACAGAGCTGCAGTGGCCGGTGTGTTTACGACCAACAGGGTAAAGGGCCATTCACTGCAGTTGACTATGGAGCATATGAAAAGCGGGTATGCAAACGCCATCGTGATCAACAGCGGCAATGCAAACGCTTGTGTCGGTGAACAGGGCTATGCCGACGCACTTGAGATTACGGCCATCACTTCAGGTCTGCTTGAATGCACCCCCCAGGATATTCTGGTGGGCTCCACGGGTGTCATAGGAAAGCGGCTGGACATGGATGCCGTACGTCCCGGCATCGAAGCCCTCGTTTCAGGTATGGATCCCGACGGAGGACATGATGCGGCGGAAGCTATCATGACCTCTGATACTATCTATAAGGAAATTGCAATAGAACTGGAACTGCAGGATACCAAGGTAGTGATCGGAGGAATGGCTAAGGGTTCGGGAATGATACATCCGAACATGGCCACAATGATCGGTGTGATCACAACAGATGCGAACATATCCAAAAAACTCCTGGACAAGGCTCTCAAGGATGCAGTAAAGTCCACCTTCAACAGGATATCGGTGGATGGCGACACCAGCGTGTGCGACATGGTAGTGATATTTGCCAACGGCATGGCGGACAACGCCGGTGTCATCAATGAAGGCGAGGATTATGAGCTGTTCCTCAAGGGGCTGGAGCATGTCTGTGCTTATTTGGCAAAGCTGATAGCAAAGGACGGAGAAGGTGCCACGAAGCTCATCGATGTCGTGATAGAGGGCGCCGGCAACCCGGATGATGCCTATAAGGCCGCAAACGCTGTAGCTAAATCCCCTCTGGTCAAGACCACCATCTTCGGAGAAGATGCCAACTGGGGCAGGATATTTACCGCTGTAGGCTATTCAGGAGCGGAATTTGACCCGAACTATACGGATATTTATATAGGAGATGTGCTCGTATGCAAAGGCGGCTGTGCTGTGGCCTTTGATGAAGGACTGGTTGGTGAGCTGCTGAAGAAAAGTGAGGTCAGGCTGCTTGTCAGGCTGAACAAGGGAGTTTATTCAGATCATATGTGGACCTGTGATTTTTCCTTCGATTATGTGAAAATCAATTCAAGCTATCGCTCATGACATCAGACCGTCACCGGGGACATGGCTGACGGCCGCATTGGAACACGCCAGGACGGGAAACCTGCTGCAGTCGGAAGATTCCCTTTCGGATTCCTGCGTTGTTTCCGATATAAACTCTAGATGATATTTTACAGGGAGGGGTCGGATTGAGTATCAGAAAGTATGCTGTATTTACGATCAACAAGGACGAGTTCGGCATTGAAATCGAAAGAATAAACATAATCGAAAGAATGCTTGAGATCTACAAGATCCCAAATACGCCTGAGTATGTGGAAGGTCTGACAAATCTGAGAGGGAATGTACACACCGTGTTCAATCTCAGAAAGCGTTTTCATCTGCCCTGCCCCGAATTCACCGATGAAACGAAGGTGATCATTGCAAATGCGCATGATTCGGTGGTGGGACTTATCGTTGATGGTGTACGCGAGATAGTCAAGGTGGAGGACGATCAGTTTGAGCCAATGCCGAAGGAGCTGTCCAATATCAGGGACAGATTCCTGAGCGGTACGGTAAAAATAGGCGAAAGGCTGATCCTTATACTGGATATCGACAAGGTGATCTCCGAACCGGACATTCCTCCGGAAAAGCCGGCAAAGGGATCAAAGGGAGCGAAGCGTTCAAAGCCCTCCGGTGCAAAAAAGCAATAGCAGGCCCGGCCGTTTCATATACGGACACCGGCTATATGAAGGAACCTGATATATGCCGGCTCGAAATCCATGAGCCGGTAATGATCCGTGTCAAATGTATGGGCGGCAACAAGTATGCCGTCCACTGCTTTGTTTTCCGGCATTTTGACTATTACCGGAGAATGGTCGAATCTCTTGCTGTCAGAAAAGGACAGCTGTGCTATATCACCCGGCTCGGCATCTGCAGCATCTACTACTTCCGCAAAGGGGCCTGCCCCCCTGTTATTGACAAGAAATTCGTAAAGATAATTCACACCGGTCCAGGATGCGGTCCTGTTATATGAGCTTATATAGTACCAGCCATATATATGGGTGTAGTTCATTATACCACTGCCTGCGAATATACACTGTGACGCAAAATTAGTGCAGTCTCCCCCCAGATTTTCAAAATCGTAATATGCCGGATTTCTGGCATAAGCCCATTTGTGCGCATACTGCAGCACCTTGTCCCTGTTATATGGCCTCACTGTTCTTCGGATTTTCGCATTGACAAAAATCATAATACCCCCATGTTCTGCCCTATTTATTCGGCCGCTATCTTCATTTTATGCCCAGAGCAGGTCAAAGTTGACCGGGGAAACAAGGGAACGGTCTATTTGTTCTCGGATAACGACACAAGGAAGGCCGATACAACATCCAATGACTGCAAGCGTTACAGATGATTCGACATCACGCAGTTCAAATGAGGCAACCGTCCCCACTGCTTCCCCTGCATCAAAAAAAAACGGAACACAGGGTACATCCCCGTGTTCCGTTTTATTGACGGGCATTACCGCCCGCATTTCATTATTCTACTATATAGCTGTTGAGTATGGATTCGAGCATTTCCTGTCTGCCTGAGCCGATGGTGACCTTGTCGAGTCCGAGGCAGTACTGCTCGAGTTCCTTGAAGCCAACCTTCTTCTCCACGATATCCTTGCCTATGCCGGTAGTGTAGCTGGCATACCTGTCAGCAACAAATTTGTCCAGCTTGCCGTCTTCGATTATCCTTGCTGCAACCTGCAGGCCCTTTGCAAAGGTATCCATACCTGCGATATGAGCATAGAACATATCTTCAGGATCGAAGGAGCCTCTTCTGACCTTGGAGTCGAAGTTCAGGCCGCCCTTAGTGAAGCCGCCCATCTTGAGGACTTCGATCATAGCCAGGGTAGTGTCGTAGATGTTTGTGGGGAATTGGTCGGTATCCCATCCGAGGAGCATATCGCCCTGGTTGGCATCGATGCTGCCGAGCATGTCGTTGATGCGTGCGACCTGGAGCTCATGCTGGAATGTATGCTGTGCCAGTGTTGCATGGTTTGCTTCGATGTTCATCTTGAAGTAAGGATCGAGTCCGTAGGTCTTCAGGAATCCGATAACTGTAGCAGTATCGAAGTCATACTGGTGCTTTGTGGGCTCCTTTGGCTTGGGCTCGATGAGGAACTGGCCTGTGAAGCCGATTTCCTTTGCGTAATCAACAGCCATTCCCAGGAAGCGTGCCATGTTGTCGAGTTCAAGCTTCATGTCGGTGTTGAGCAGGGTCTCATAGCCTTCTCTGCCGCCCCAGAACACATAGTTCTGGCCGCCCAGCTCATGAGTGATCTCCATTGCCTTCTTGACCTGTGCACAGGCATATGCAAACACATCAGCATACGGTGAAGTGGATGCGCCATGAGTGAATCTGGGATTGCCAAATGCGTTGGTAGTACCCCACAGCAGCTTGACATCGCTGTTTTTCATCCTGTCCTTGATAGCTGCGACTATGATATCGAGCCTCTTGTTTGTTTCCTTCAGAGTGTCGGCTTCAGGAGCTATATCTCTGTCATGGAAGCAGAAGAACGGTACTCCGAGCTTTTCACAGAATTCGAAGTTAGCTTCCACCTTTGCCTTTGCAAGATCCATAGCGTCTGTAATGGTGCTCCAGGGCCTGATGGCTGTTCCGGCGCCGCTGAACGGGTCTGTTCCTGTTGCCTGGAAGGTATGCCAGTATGCAACTGCAAACCTCAGGTGCTCCTTCATTGTCTTGCCTGCAACCACTTCATCGGCATTATAAAATTTGAATGCCAGCGGGTTGTCTGAGCCTTTGCCTTCGTACTTGATGTTTTGAATGTTCTTAAAAAACTCTGCCATAATAAACCTCCATTTATATTGATTTTATTTTCACCTGCAAAATTATTACTTTAAAAAAGCCTCGTCTTTACCTGCCAAACAGCTTTTTCAGCGGTATTATAGCCGCACCCAACGTCGACGCCCTATCCCCTTTTTCCGATATCAGCAGTTCAACGTTCGTTGCAGGCCGTTTCAGCGCCTTTCCGTCGATAACACTCCTCAGCGTTCCCATAACCAAATCGCCATATACGGTAAAATCCTTACCCAATACTATCCGCGAAGGATTGAGGGTATTGACCAGATTTGACAGCGCTATCCCCAGATACCTGGCGGTCTCATCCAGCAGGTTCATCGCTGCTCCGTCTCCTGCTCTGGCTGCCGCTGCGATGTTCTCAAGGGACATGGCATCCACGTTCTCCAAATCATTGAGGCTTGATACGACACCCTGCCTCACCATTTTTCTGGCTTTTTCAACGACCCTTCCGGTGGAGGCCATCGTCTCCAGGCAGCCGTAATTTCCGCAGCCGCACCTGGGTCCGTTCTCATCCACAACTATATGCCCTACTTCGCCTGCGCTGCCGCTTGTTCCCCTGTAAGGCATGCCTCCTGTGAAAATGCCGGCACCGATACCTGATTTGATGTTGACGCAGACAAAATTGCTCGCTTTTTGACAGGCACCTATCCAGTTTTCACAGATCGCAGAGGACATAGCTTCGTTTTCCATGTATACAGGCAGCTGGAGCCTCTCTCTCAGCATACCTGCAGGATCCTCATCCTCCCATCCCAGGTTGGGTGCAAGCACCACCCTGTGGGAAATGGAGTCCACCATGCCCGGGACAGAGATGCCTATTCCCAGCATCCTCTCCCTGTTGATGGAGAACCTGTCCATAATGTCATTGATGCACGATTCCGATGCTTTGACAGCACTATCCGCTGTGTTCACAGCCAGCGGGACCGAACCTTCATGCACCAGTCTTCCTGTTATATCTGTCAGTACAAATTGTATACTGTCAACGTCAATGTCCAATCCCACCGAATAGTAAGAATCAGGCTTCAACTCAAGCATTACTGGTTTTCTGCCGCCCTTTGACTCCCCGGTCCCCGTCTCGTGGATATATCCCTTCTCCAGCAGCGATAATACGATCACACCGATAGCCGTCGGAGATAATCCCGTTTTCTTTGACAGCTCCGCTCTTGAAACCGGCTGCTTCATTCGGATCAGGTCCAGGATGCCCGCTTCGTTATACGCTTTCAAAAATTTGCTGTTTCCGGTCCTGCTTTTTGTCATCGCTCAGGCCTCATATGCTTCCCAATATTTTTGAGAGTTCCTTGTAATCGTTCTTGAGCGAATTGTACAGCTTGACATACAGTTCGTAATATTTGGAGTATATGCCTATATTACCTTCGTCAGGCTGCTGTATATTTTTTGCCTTTATTGCAGTATCGCATGCTTCAGCCACACTCTTGTAAACTCCTGTGCCGACACCGGCCAGCAATGCAACTCCCAATGCCGGGCCTTCGCTGGAATTGGTGGTGGTGATCGGCAGCCCGAAGATATCGGCCTGCATCTGCTTCCAGAGCTTGCTCTTTCCGCCGCCGCCGGATGCCCTGACTTCGCTCACATCGACGCCCATACCAGAGATGATGCCCAGACAATCCTTCAGGCTGTATACAACTCCCTCCATGACAGAGCGGATCATGTCCCTCTTTTTATGCACGGTGGAGAGTCCGAAGAATACACCCTTTGCATCAGCATCCAGGTGGGGCGTTCTTTCCCCGATGAGGTATGGCAGATAAATGAGGCCGTTGCTGCCGGCTTCTACCTTTTCAGCTTCCTGATCCATCAAGACATATGGATCTACGTCCATAAGATCAGCGACACTCATTTCTTCCTTGCAGAGATTGTCTCTGAACCACTTCAGGGAGAATCCCGCCGCCTGTGTGACTCCCATTACATGCCAGGTGTCAGGCACCGCATGACAGAAGGTCTGTACCCTGCCCTTTGGATCGATGCTGATTTTATCAAGATAGGCGAATACAACGCCTGATGTGCCTATGGTAGATGATACGACTCCCGGCTTTACTATGCCGTTTCCAACCGCTCCCGCAGCTTGGTCACCGCCGCCTCCGACCACCGGTGTCCCCGGTTTCAATCCTGTCAGTGATGCCGCCTCATTGTTGACCTTTGCACTGACGACCTGTGATTCATATACGTCAGCCAGCCAGTCCCTTTCGATGCCAAGCTTGGACAGCACTTCCCCGCTCCAGCACCTGCCTGGTACATCAAGCAGCTGCATACCGCTGGCATCCGATACCTCAGTGGCGAACTCGCCGGTCAGTCTGAATCTGACATAGTCCTTTGGAAGCAAAATCTTTTTGATTTTTTCAAATACAGCGGGTTCATTGTTCTTGACCCACATTATCTTGGAAGCTGTGAATCCGACGAGAGCAGGATTTGCAGTGATCTCGATGAGTCTTTTTTCTCCTACGAGAGAAGTGATCTGTGCACATTCAGCTGTAGTTCTCTGATCGCACCAGATGATAGAGCGTCTGAGCACCTTGTTCTCTGCATCCAGCAGCACCATGCCGTGCATTTGCCCCGACAGGCCTATGCCGCTGATATCCGCGGGATCTATGCCGCTCTTTGTCAGCACCTTTCGAATACCGTCACAGGAAGCCTTCCACCAATCCTCAGGATCCTGTTCAGCCCAGCCGATGTGCGGTTGGTAAAGTGGATACTCCTCAAGCGCGCTTGTTATGGTTTTTCCGGTCTCATCAAACAGAACCGTTTTCGTTCCCGACGTTCCGATGTCGATACCCAATAAATAAGCCATAAGCTTCCCTCCCGATATTCATCTTTATAATATTATATTATTAAGTATAAACTATACAGGAAAAAAGTGCAATAAAATTTGTCTATAAAATAGAAAAATATTTCACTAAATAAACTAAGTTTATTAATCTCCAGGATGAAATCTTGAATGCACTAACCGGCATGGATGAGTTGGCTATCTCTTACCTCGGATTCAATGCAAGAGGACCAAAGCATGGGTAATACTATTGGGAAATACGGAGGTAGGTGTGCAAAAACCTCATCGTGTGGGCACAATTTTCTTGATTTTATTGAGAATATTATGCCCAGATAATGAGGTTTTTGCACACCGCTCTATAGCATGCTATAAAATTTCTTACTTCGCAGATAATAATACCGAAATCAAAAACACAAGGAGGATTTATAATGGAAGCGACAAAAATGAATCACCCGAATGAAGGCATCATTTGCAGTGTGAATACATGCTACTATTACATGCAAGGCGACCACTGCAGCGCATCGAAGATACAGGTCGAGCCAAGGAACTCGGTCTCGTCTGAGCAGACAGACTGCGCGACCTTCCAGTATTCAGAGAATAAAAGTTGAATATTCCGGTATTCGGGCATCAACTGATGTATCCCGGCATGCATTCGGGTATTAGAAGTTGATGCTCTGATTGGCATTTGTTACGAGCTGTAATAAAGCTCCATAACGTTCCGGATGCCGGAATTGTTATGGAGCCTTTCTATAGATATCCGACGCAGTCCCAGCGAGCGATGTGGTCCAAGTGGACGGTGCGGTCCGAATTATCAGTAAAAACAGCTTCCGCCGATAAACTCGCGGATGATGGAATTGACCGGCACATCCTTGCAATCGATGGGCAGGAAATAGCTGAGGAATTCGATGAGCCTTCTTGCCTCGGAGTATTCCTCCGAACTGTTGTCGATCTCCGCCAGCAGCGGTTCGGCATAGGCTTTGAGCACTCCCAGCTCATACATCAGGGCTGAGTTGAACATAACATCCGCGCTCTCCTGGAATGGGAAAATATTCTTCTCCTCTCCCCTTCTTACCGATGGCCAGCGCTTTATCGTACTGACAGCACTGCTGCCTCTGAACTGATGATCCCTGACGATGCGTCTGAGGATCCTGTTGTCAGTGGTCGGTATCCTGTTATGGTCATCGATGTTCATTGATGTCAAAGCACTGACATATATTTTAAACTTGCTCTCCTTCGGTATCTCGGAGGTCAGCTTTTCATTGAGGCCGTGGATGCCCTCGATCACAAGCACATTATCATCGCTGATCTGCAGCTTCTTGCCCACAGGCTCTCTGGAGCCCGTATTGAAATTGAAGATCGGCAGTTCCACCTCTTTGCCTTCGATCAATTCCATCAATTGCTTGTTGAAAAATCTTACATCTATTGCCTCCAGCGCTTCATAGTCATATTCACCATCTTCATCCCGGGGCGTGTCCTCACGGTTCACGAAGTAATCATCGAGAGATATGGTCACAGGCTTTAGTCCATTGACCCTGAGCTGTATCGACAGCCTTTGGGCAAATGTGGTCTTGCCCGACGATGAGGGTCCTGATATTAGGATCACCCGCTTTCTGTGGTCGCTGTCCGAGATCATATCGGCGATGCTGGCAAGCTTCTTCTCATGCAGGGCTTCAGATATCCTGATGATCTCGGTAGCCCTGCCTTCTTTGACAAGGCCGTTAAGGGCGCCGACATTTTCCACCTCAAGTATGCGTCCCCATTTCTTGAACTCCAGATATATGTTGAAAAGCTTCTGCTGTTCGACATACTCAGGCAGCGTCCGTGGTGAGGATTTATGTGGGAACTGTATTATCAGGCCGCCTTCATGGTACTTCAGTCCGAACACCTTGATATATCCTGTGTCCGGTGCCATGTAGCCGTAGAAATAGTCATCCATTCCTCCACAGTTATATATAGTGACAAGCTCCTTGTTCCTGTGCTCTATGGCATGATACCTGTCCATCCGTCCGCTGGACTCAAACAGCGCCTCGGCCTCGGAAAGCGGTAATTCCCTCTTTTCAAAGGGTATTGCCTTTTCTGCGATCTCATGCATCCTCTCTTCCAGCCTGGCCACGTCAGACGGCTCTAGGGGCTTATCCCCCCTGAGCTCACAAAACAGCCCCTTGCTGACAGCATGGCTGATGATGACCCGCCTCTCCGGAAACAGATCATTAGCTGCCTTCATGAATATGAAGTACAGGCTTCGTCTGTATATCCTCATGCCGTCTTCCTCTGTCAAATCGATAAATCTGACAGTGCAGTCCCTGTGCAGCTTATAGCTCAGTTCCCTGATATCGTAGTCCACCTTTGCGGCAATTATAGCTTCTGTATGAAGTTTGGCGAATCCTTTCGACAACTGGAGAAGCGTGGTGCCTTTTGGGACTTCTGTCGTATGCCCGGGATCAATAATGACCTTTACCTGCTCTTTTGTATTTATCATATGTTTTCTCCTCACTATTTTGGATAATACTCTATTATATTATAGCGTATATGTCCGAAAGAGTTAATGCCCAATGTCAAAAAGAGTTAACAGACCATTTGACAGGAGCCTTATATATAAGTTAATATGATTGAAAAAATGAATATAAGGAATGAAAATAATACATGTCAGACAAGAATCAACTAAGCAATCTGGAACAGATCAAGACTGAAACAAACAGGAGAAGAACCTTCGCCATAATCTCCCATCCCGACGCAGGTAAAACCACCATAACTGAAAAGCTGCTGCTGTACGGCGGAGCAATACGGCTTGCCGGTACTGTAAAGGCGCGCAAAGCTGGAAATTATGCGGTGTCTGACTGGATGGAGATAGAAAAGCAGAGGGGCATATCCGTTACTTCCAGTGTTATGCAGTTTGAATACATGGGACATTTCATCAACATACTGGATACCCCCGGCCATCAGGATTTCAGTGAGGATACTTACCGCACCCTGGTAGCTGCCGACAGCGCAGTGATGCTCATCGATGGTGCAAAGGGCGTGGAAGCCCAGACCATCAAGCTCTTCCATGTCTGTAAAATGAGAGGCATACCTATCTTTACTTTTGTGAACAAGATGGACAGGGCCAGCAAGGATCCTTTCGAGCTTATGGAGGAAATAGAAAATGTGCTGGGTATCCGTTCGTATCCGATGAACTGGCCTATAGGCACCGATGGTGATTTTAAAGGTGTTTACGACAGGAAGCACAAGCAAATAGAGCTTTTCGAGGGCGGCAGGCACGGTCAGACAGCAGTCAGCTCGGTCAAGGGAACCGTTGATGATCCCATATTTGCCGACCTTCTGGGAAACCATTATCACGACAAGCTCTGCGAGGAAATCGAGCTGCTTGACATGGCAGGTGACGAATTTTCAATGGATAAGGTAAGAAACGGCGAACTGACTCCAATGTTTTTCGGCAGCGCAATGACGAACTTCGGAGTCCAGCCCTTTCTGGAGGAGTTCATAGATATGGCTCCCGCACCCGGGATCAGGCTTTCTGATGCAGGAGAGGTCGACCCCGAATCGGACAAATTCTCAGGATTCGTATTCAAGATCCAGGCTAATATGAACCCCACACACAGGGATAGGATCGCATTCATACGTATTTGCTCGGGCAAGTTCTCCCGCGGCATGTCCGTTCATCATGTACAGGCCGGCAAAGAGGTGAGGCTGGCCCAGCCGCAGCAGTTCATGGCACAGGAGCGCGCTATAGTGGAGCATGCCTTTCCGGGTGACATAATCGGCCTGTTTGATCCTGGCATATTCAAAATAGGCGATACCCTGTGCGAGGGAAACAAGCGCTTCAAATTCGAGGGCATCCCAATGTTTCCCGCCGAGCACTTTGCCAGGATAACACCGGCTGATTCTATGAAGAGGAAGCAATTTATCAAGGGCATCGGACAGCTTTCGGAGGAAGGCGCGATACAGGTGTTCAAGCAGCCGGATACCGGCATGGAGTCCATCGTAGTGGGGGCAGTCGGCGTGCTTCAGTTCGAGGTCCTTGAGCACAGACTCAGGCATGAGTATGGTGTTGACCTCAGGATACAGCCTCTCTCCTTCAAGTATGCCAGATGGATAACATCTGAGATTTCAGATGTGGATGATGCCAAAAGGCTCAACCTGACAAGCTCAACAATGCTCGTTGTGGATGATGCCGAAAGGCCGGTATTGCTGTTTGAAAACGACTGGAATATAAGATGGGCCGAGGAGAAAAACAAGGGTTTGATGCTGTCGGATATAGCAGGAGCAAACTCATAGTACAAAATCATACCAATTGACCCAATATTATTGTATAATAGGAATAAAGAACCCTTCGGGCAGCTTTCCGGCAGGGAAAATACATGATCAGCAGGGCGGTCAAATGGCACAATACATGCATAAAAGCGGAGATCATACTGTAAGCAGAGGTCATACTATAAACGGAGGTCATACTGCACACGGAGGTCATACTGCACACGGAGGTCATACTGCACGCGGAGGTCATACCGTAAGCGGAAGCTATACTGTAAGCGAAGGCTCTCCCGTGATACTCGCAGGCAGGCACATTTCCTCTATCAGCCTGTTGCTTCAGGGCAAGCTTGATGTATATCTGTCATCAGCAGAGTCATCCGGCAGCGCTGTCAACTTTGACAATCTGAAGCATACCAGCTACAGGCTTTTTGACCTCAGCCAGAATATTTTCATAGGCGCAAACGACTTGTACAAGGGCGGAACAGGCAGACTTTCCTACACCACCGCAACAGACTGCGCCTTGTATGCATGCCCTGCCTCTGCATGGCAGGATGTGACAAAGTTGGTCAAAAGCAACGGAGACTACGGCGCTTATGTCGTCAATTCCATCTGCAGCCTGATCGTTAACACATATCGAGTCTATGAAGATGTGCTTTCCCATTATGAATCGGCAACAAAAGTTTATGACAATCTGTGCGCATATTATGCCGCTATTACAGAGGAATACGGTCTCGACCGTGCACCCGGTGCTTTTGCGGAGTCCGGAGAAGTCGTACTGGCAAAGCTCAGGGAGTCCGGCGCATTTGTTCCTCTGCAGTTCAGCAGGCAATTCATTGAGCCCTCATCAGACCCATCCCATGAGCATATTGTATCCGACCATGCCATGACAATCAAAGAAATCGATTACTACCAGCATTTATGCGATATACCGCCAGACGTGGCAAAAGCCTTCTTCGCAGCCGACAGCTACATAGCGCTCAGACATGCCGGCGAAGCTTCCGAATGCCTTGATAGTTTACTGCATGAGTTGCGTCAGGTATTTACTCGTTATGAAGAAATAATCGATCTTTTTTATAAGCCGGAGACCAGCAATGCCTACGATGCGTTCATAAAGGCAGCCTTTGATATGAGAAAAAAGGGTCTTGACCATGCGCCGGCGCTGGATGCGGCCGCATTCATATTCAGCAGGCTTAAGGAAATCAGCCTGTACATCGAGCTGGAATACAAACACGACACCGGAATCGATTTTGAATATTACGAACATGTACACTCCGATAGTCTGACAGCGCTTGAAACCCCGATATATCCGGCCCAAAGTGATCCGTCGATGATCGACGGTGCCGTCACCGTATACAACCTGCCGGAGGAATTGAAGGGCAGTGCATTAAAGATACTGGAGTATTCAGGAGTCTCAGAAGAGAAAACCACCTGTTTTCTCATGAACCTGACTGCCTTTCGAAACCTGAAGGACAGGCTGTCCGCCGATGAACCGGCCAGATTGGTCCGAAAGGCTGTTGCCAACTCGTTTTTCGAAGTCTATTCGGCGGTATTTCGCAGAGCCCATGCCGAAAATGACAATTCCAGACTGATAAGGATGTTCCTCTCCTTTGGATACATGGACGAAAAGCTGCTGGATATAGGGCAGGTCATGGATCTGTACAGGCTTGCCGGCATGGAAGATACCAGCGGCGTGTCGAACGTTTATCTGATGCACGAGTGGCTCACTGCAATTTATAGTATGACAAAGGACCCCTCCATCAACAATTTCGGCAATGACTATGCGGACACGTTCCGCGAGTTGAGAAAACAGGGCAGGCTGACTGATAACGACAAGCATGCGTATTTTAACGACAGGGACGGCAGACTGTCATTTGAGATCAGCAATATGCTCACCACCAACCACAAGCTTTGTCAGGGACAGATATCGACATATTTCCCGATACTCCACAGGGATGCTGCGCCGTATGATCCTATCCGTTCCTTTGTATCTCCCGCTTTGATCCGTGAAAAGCTGTCAAAAATATTGGAAATCGATTATTCACTTTTTCATCGGGAGATCCATTATAGAAACGCCGATGGCTCCATTGAAAAGGAAATAGTCATGGAGCAGGTATTGCCGGACATACTGCTGATACCTGTCTATGGGACAAAGGCCATGATGTGGCAGGAAATCACAGGCAGGGTCAGGAATACTCCCGGCAGATTCATGCTGCCGGTCTTTACCGATGAAAATCTCGACGACATGCTGATCAGGCTGGCGGGCAATTTCCGCTGGGAGCTGTGCAGAACGATGATGGGCGCGGCCTGGAACGATATCTCCCAGAACTCCCTGACCGCCGAATATTCAGATTATATACAGTTCTACCGTAAAAACCGGGACCTGACAGATGAGGCAAGGGAAAAAATCAAATCTTTGATTTCTAAATACCACAACAGGCTCCGGGACATATTTACTTCGGAATACGAGATATGGCTCAATAATGAATCCAAGGGCAATCCTCGTCTGAACAAGGTGGCAAGGAGCATTTTCATGAAGCATTGCCCCTTCTCCAGGCAGATACGCCAGCAGCTTGAGCGGCAGCCGATCTATACCGATCTTATCTCCATCTTCAGGAATCAGCGCGCAAAAAAGGCAAGAGAGCTGGAGAACAGGTACAAGGGCTATATCAAGGCGCACGGTTCACTGGATCAGGCGCTGCAGCAAAACCTGTCCTTTTACAAAGACATGTGAAATGTCATGCTCCTGATGACTGAGTCCTCAAAACATCTTTGTTTTCTGCTATCTCGCTCTGGGGATCAAGTTTGCATAATGCTGGATCTGTTTATTGAGATATTTCTGGAATTGATACTGTGTGGCTATATCATAATTGGTCAGCTGCATTCCATATTCAAAGTATTCGCTGCTGAATTTGTTCTTCCATACTATCTTCCCGCTAAAATAGAACATATTTCTATCCGTTATAAGATCAATATCCACCAGTTCTTCAGATTCCAGATCCACCGGAGAAATCACACCCATCCCGTACAGGCTGATGTTTTTGACCAGCATATGGAGACGTTTGCTTGAAAACTTTCTTCTGGCGCTGATGGCCAGAGATGCGGGGTATCGCTCGAAAACCCTGCGGTCCTTATCTACTTCCATATCATGTATATTCAGTTCAAACTGGCATGATCTGCTGTCAATGGAAGCTATATCCCCCGGAGTCGTTATGATCTGACCATTTTCTCCGCTGGACACGATAACTACAGGGTCATACATTTGAAGCATATCGAGCTTCCCTGAAAACGGGCATAATTTGAGGATCTTGTCCGATGTGTCTGTAACAGTGCATTTCAAAAGGTAATCAATGCTGTAAATACTGATATAGACTAATTTCTGCGTTTCAATACCCATGCTGCCTCCTGTAAATGCATCATTGTAAACATCAGCATAAATGAAAACACACTGCCTCACATAACTGCTGTGAAAGCTTACTATCTCTATTGAAATATTTTAACAAATTTTCATCTCCATATCAATCTTTTGCTCACTTTTCAATCAATAATAATACTTACATAATCTTTCCCACAAATGGCAGCCGCCTGTAATAAGTGGTGTTATCATGCATTTTCCAAAGCTGTCACACTGCCCGGTTGGTTAACATAAGCTAATATATCGGAGGTGTTATTATGCATTCGCATTACTATTTAGGCAAAACAACAATCGATGACGGGCACTGGCATAATTATGAGGGCATGACAAGCTGTGACCCTAGCGATCCCCATCATACTCATCACATGGACGGTAAAACCTCTCTCGATGACGGCCATGTCCATGATTACCACAATCAGACAGGACCTGCCATCTATATAGGCGGAAAGCACTATCATATGTATTGTGCCATTACAAAGGCGGCTGACGGGCATGTCCACAAATATGAGGATTCAACGGACATGTACCATGACGAGTATTTCAAGAAATGCCCCCCTTGCAATGCACAGTGCAAATGAATGATCTCCGGCATCTGTGCGGCTGCAAAAGCACTTCAGGGACTCACTGAGTGCGTGCCCGCATTATAGCTGCTTTACTGCCCGGGAGGGCAGTTTTTTTGCAGGTCGCTTCCGGAATGGGGATTCCTGCCGCATCATTATCTATAATTGCAGACCCACTATGAAAATATACAATTCTTTCTATGATAAATTGCAGTATGTAATCCTGCAGTGATATCATTGATACAACATCACAGTAATGCTTGCGGAAGGGGCTTATGAAAAACCATTGGATCAGGGGGATCAAAATGAAAAAAATGAATCTGCATTATACCTGTATCATTACATTTGTATGTCTGCTGGCAATATTGATCCTTTCGTCGTGTACCGGTACTGATCCCTCATCAAACAGATTTTCAAAATCACAGTGGACGCTCATCGGTCCCTATGACGAGTCTCAGAGGGATTCCTGCCCGTTGTTTTATGAGGATCTGTTTTCTGCATCAGGCGGTGAATCCACAATTTCAAAAACAGGTCTTCCGGACGGCATGAAGAATATTATTCATGTGACGGCAAAAAACGGAACTGTCGATCTTACCAGAGCATACCCGGGTAAAAGCTGGGCGGTCGCCTACGCATATCTGGAGTTCGAGGGGAACGGCGAGGAATGCTTTTTCAGGATGGGCTCAGATGACGGGCTCCGGGTCTGGATCAACGGGGTACTGGTGGTAGATGATCATTCCCACCGTGCATTGGACTCCAACTCCAATTCCTTCAGCTCGGTTCTGAAAAACGGGACTAACAGGATACTGGTCAAGGTGTGTCAGGGCGAGGAAGCCTGGGAATTCAGCCTCAGGGATACGACACGTGAAGAGCATGAAGCGTTTTTATCAGCTTCTGGAGGCATAAACCTCTCTATCTCAAGCCGCTCTCATTTCATCGGCGGCGATGACAGCCTGACTTTCTCAGTGCTTGCAAACCACGCTCCTCTGACAGATATCCCATTCTCATATCACGCCTATGATTCCGTCGGCAATGCCATCACATCGGGAACAGCCTCACTGGGTGAGAGCATTACGATACCGCTGCCATCGCACAAAATAGAATACATCCATTTGAAGATAGAAGCTGATCCAGCCGGCATCGATACTGCCGGAGGAAGACTTGGACAGAAAAAAACAGAAACTCTTTTCTTCACAGGGGACCCTGATGCTGTGCTTGCGTCATATTCCTCAAAAGCAAGAGCAGCGGCAGGAGTGCTGACAAGCTCGCCCAAGTGGACCGGCCTTGATGCCGATGAACAGAAGCAGATCGAGGATGTTGCACCAACACTTCTGTATCTGGCCGATATGATCGACAAAAAGCTTCAAAGCACAGCAGTCAATGAAGATAAACAGGTCTATGCAGTATCATATGTAAATGACATTCTTAACGCCATGGAAGAAGGCCCCGGGGCGCTCCTGCACCTGACAGGATATCGGCAGATGGCTTATCGTTCTCACATTGATGACAGCATCCAGCCCTACAGTCTTTATCTTCCTGAATCCTACTCCTCTGACAGGAAATATTCTCTTGCAGTGATGCTCCATGGTTACAGCGGTAATGACTTTGACTACGGTAATACACTGGCATCACTGATGCCGGAGGATTTTATTATAGTATCCGTCTTCGGCAGGGGCGACCTTTACTATCAAAGCGCCGGAGAGCAGGATGTGCTCGATGTGATGGACCGGATCATCGGCAGGTATTCTGTCGATGAAAACAGGGTATACCTTACAGGCAGCTCAATGGGCGGCCTTGGGACATGGCGGATCGGTTCGCTGTACGCCGACCGCTTCGCTGCTATTGCTCCATATTGCGGCTGGAACGGCTACGATATTCTGGAAAACCTCGGTAATATGAAAACTTACATTGTACATGGCACTGCTGACCAGACAGTACCAATAAAGTTCGAAAAGAATTGTGCCAAGAAGCTGAAAGAGATGGGATACGACGTCAGCTTCGTCGAAATAGAAAACGGTTCCCACAACGCCTGGACCGAATGGTCTGCGGTATATCCTCCCGAGACCCTTCTGGACATTTTCAGGTCGGCAGAAAGAAACCCCTCCCCTGCCCGCCTTGCAGCAACCATTCCGCAGGTTCGTTACGGCAGACACTACTGGATCACTGTCAATGAGCTTGATACAAGCGGAGAGCTGACAGTGCCTGCTTACACATCCAAAACCCCCTATGATTCCTTTTATCCTCCCCATCCGGCTCCGGGAAGGTTTGAGGCAAACTGCTCCGATGACGGATCGATAACCATCAGGACTAAAAGGATCAACGCACTGTCAATAGACCTGAAAACTGCAGGAACGGACAGTCGGCAGATCAAAAAGATCACCATAGACGAAACTTCAGTTGATGTTCCGACGGGTGCTGATATACTTCACCTTGCAAAGCAAAATGACAATACCTGGGGCATAGACACCGGCTATGGCGAAAATGGACTTCCGATCCACGAAGGAGGCGGGATCGCCGATTTGTTTACCAAGCCGCTGATCATCGTATATGGAACGCAGGACAGGGAAAGCGCGCGGTTGTTGGAGTCTGCCGCACGAGGTCTGGCAGACTGGTCACCGATCTATGAGTTCCCTCTGGGAATGAAAACAGGCATTTATCAGGTCAAATCCGACACGGAGCTTACAGACGAGGATATGTCGACTCACAATCTTATATTATTCGGAACACCCGAGGAAAACCTCATATCAAAACAGTTCTCGGATGCTTTCGAACCGTATTATTCCGGAGGGAATATCTATGCCGGCGGCAGGAGCTATACCCGAAACGGTCTTTGCGTTACATTGCCCAACCCGAAGGCTCCCGGAAGAATCATCGGATATATAGACTGCTCAAGTTTCCTGGATTCAGCCGAAGCCGCAAAGCAATACTTTTTCGAATTCCAGTTCCGCCTAAGGAACTGCTATATCAATGAACTGATGGGATACCCGACATTCTGCCCCGATGTCTTCGTTATGACACCCCATCCTTTCCGGGATGAGTGGGCCGGCTGGGTCGACCGCAACTGGGAAAACCTCATGATACCGTTCACATAGTCTGTCATACTCCGCGGGTCCTGAGTACATTCTGAAGATATTCTATCACTTGTCGGCATACGGTTTCATTAATTTCATCGTTGTTTATACAAAGCTTTGCATGGACCAGGTTCCGTTTTTTGCGGATGGAGTGTGCTTCCTGAGCCTGGACCGCCCAATCGGGCCGTTTTATATATTTGATCTCATTAATGTAATCGATCAGATCAGCACGCTTGATTTTATTGGTATATCGATCCTTCACCATAAACTCCTCCGAGAAAAAATCCTTTCCTTTGATCTCGGACAGCCAGTCTATGAGAACAGCTTCCAGGATAGAGCCGGCAAGGATCAATGTTGCCTTATATGCTTTGGCTTTATAGCATGCATTCAGCTCCTGCATATCACTCATCAATAGTGTTCTCAGTTGGGCTTGCTGGTACATCCTCACATTCATCACCAATTCTGTGCTAAGGATATCGCCCACACTGACAGCCTTCTCCTCCGACAAATCCTGATATGATATCTGTTTGACTGCGTCATAATGTCTGCTGGTTTCGTCATTTAATGTCTTGCAGATGCGGCAGGGCTGACCAATGCATGAGAGCAGCCCACCATTGTTTTGGATTCATATGTGATCCCATTGAACACAGAAGTCTTGTATTTATCTGTCTTATGCGGTACAGCGTATACTAGGCTATAGTGTGATTCCGAACTGATAAAGGGACGTCCCAGAGAAAATTCACCGGCCAGATGATAACATGACAGGAACCGTGAGATCTGCTCGTGTTCTGCCCCCTGGAGTAAAAGTCCTTCCAGCGTTATAAAAAAAACAGCATCCTTCTTTGGTGATCTGAGTATCTCCTCCAGCAATTCATCTTTTTCGATGCTGAAAGGCGACATCTGTTTTCTTTTTTCAAGACACTGCAAAATATCCAACATAAATGATCTCCCGTATAAGTCATAAGCATTTGAATTAGTGCTGTATCGATTTCTATATGGAATTTACAGAATTCAATTTATGTAAATCTCCCATCTCCACTAACATTATTGCGCAGCTTATTATGTCTGTCAATCAACGCTCTTCTTTTTTTCATTGAGCGGCAGCTCATAATTTTCCGTAACTGATTTATTTGTATTAAGTACACATAATGTATGGGAAAGTTCTATTGACTCAGGAGCTAATATATACATACAATATATTCATAACTGACTCCGTTTTGCTTCAAAGGAAAAACCTGTGAGTATAGGTAACAAAAATTAATATGGAGGTAGAAAAATGTATAATAACATTCCCAAAGCAAAAGTCGGGATCGTAGCGGTTAGCCGTGACTGTTTCCCCGAATCATTATCTGTCAACAGAAGAAAGGCACTTATAGCAGCATATGCAGCAAAGTATGACGCAGCTGATATCTATGAATGTCCGGTATGTATCGTAGAGAGTGAGATTCAGATGGTAGAAGCTCTTGAAGATATTAAAAAAGCAGGCTGCAACGCATTATGCGTATATCTTGGGAACTTTGGTCCTGAGATTTCCGAGACATTGCTTGCAAAGCATTTTGATGGACCGAAAATGTTCATTGCCGCTGCAGAAGAGAGCCAGGCCGACTTGATGGATGGCCGTGGTGATGCATATTGCGGTATGCTGAATGCAAGCTACAACTTAAAGCTTCGTAATGTTGGAGCATATATTCCTGAATATCCGGTAGGAACTGCTGATGAGTGTGCAGATATGATCCATGAATTCCTTCCGATTGCAAGAGCAGTTTACGGATTAGCTAATCTCAAGATCATCTCTTTTGGTCCTCGTCCGATGAACTTCCTTGCATGTAATG
>JAAYPO010000095.1 GCA_012519745.1 Clostridiaceae bacterium
ACTCCCATGTTCTCATATACTGATGAGCAGGGAGACCCCCACGAGGTGTGGTTCGAAAATAGCGAAAGCATAATAGCGAAAATGCGCCTGGCCTGGCAGCAGGGGATCAGTGGAGTGGCGCTGTGGAGGCTCGGTATGGAGGATCCCGGCTTATGGCCTGCTGTCAGCGCAGATATCGTTGTTAGGAGAATAGTTTACTGAGCTGGGATTATTTCCCAGATTCTTTCTTTATATGTAAGCAAAAACGTGTATTTCCAATAAACGCTTGTAAGTTTTTACTATGCGTGATATAATACCTGTGTATCATAAAGATGATATAAAATTGCAAGATTTAATTTGTTTGTAGACCTAATCCTCCTTATCTTTTTGGATCCTTGGAGAAATAAGTCTAAACCAGTTAAATCCAAATCGATCAGGAGGTTAATGAATATGCCGGACAAAACATTGCTATGCAAGGACTGCAACCAGGAATTCGTATTTTCCGAAGGCGAACAGGCTTTCTACAAGGAAAAGGGATTCGAAAATGAGCCCCAGAGATGCCCAGACTGCAGAAGAGCTAAAAAGGCTCAGAGAAGAAACAGCGGCGGCTACAACAGCGCACCGAGGAACAACTACAGTGCTGGCGGCAGATGGTAAGCATCTGCGGTGACAATAGCTAAATACGCAAATCAGGATAGAGAGTCCAACGGCTCTCTTTCTTTTTTTTGCCTTACAACAAAGTTCCAATAAAATCTGTCGAAACATAAACGCATTTATTTCCGCTCCCTTTTACCTTTTGTGTTGATTTTAGGCACACAGAACCGCCCTTCATCAAATCGACGAAGGGCGGTTATCTTTGAACGGAAACTGTTCAACAAACCGAACGTTTTCTTTCATAAATCACAAAAACGACTTATGGGTTATATCCTAATTCAATCGGCAAGTCATCCCAAAGTTGTGTTCTTGTCTTATAACTTTTAAACTTTTCCAATACTTTCGCATCAGGATTAGGATAAATCACAAATCCATCTTCCTCTCCTTTTTCTGCACGAACAGGAAATGCAAGCTGCTCTTTTTCTAATGAAAACTGTGCGTTTACACCTTCTTTATTTCCTCTTGCATCAAGGCGAATCCATTTTTTATATTCTTTGACATACACACCATTAAATCCGTGATATATCAAAATAGGTGCTGTTTCATCATCTAAAATTAATTTCTGATAACAAAATCCAGTTGGAATAGATTTATAACGCAATAAAGCAGCTAGCAAATGTGATTTTGCAAAACAAATTCCATGCCTTGCTTCTAACACTTCCGTTGCTGAACAAGTTAAAACATTTTCATTTATATCTGCAGAATGTGAAATGTTATCTCTTACATATTCATACGCTCTTTTAATGTACTCTACTTCGTCGCTTGTTCCTTGATACAGTACATCTGCAAGTTGTATTATACTTTTATTTCCAAAATCAATCACATCATCTTCTTTTAAGTATTCATCTATGTTATCTGTAAATAATATTATGCTCATAGCAATTCCTCCACAAACTTCTGGTTTGTCGCACAAGTACATAATAGCAAGTATTTGACTTCGTTTCAATAACTGGTGAAATCGCCGGAGTTTTTCCCATCAACACAAAAGGTAAAAGGGATTATTTCCGCCCCGCCTTTTATAGTTGCGCTAAATGTTATATAATAGTATATAAGCTTGCCAAATCCGGACAATTATTGTTCGAAAATACATACGAGGTGGTTTAATGAAAAATATACCATTGTACGAAGTCAGGAAGATCAAATCCATAAAGGAACTAATGGACACCAGCGCCGCACTCTACAGCGACAGAACAGCATTTCTCTATAAGCCCAAGGGCAATGATAAATATAAACCTGTGACCTTCCGGCAATTCAAATCGGAGGTTGATGCCCTGGGTACCGCACTTATCGAGCTCGGTCTGAAGGACGGAAGAATCGCCATCATCAGTGAAAACAGGTATGAGTGGGCAGTTTCATATATGGCAGTCGTCAATGGTACAGGAATCGTTGTGCCTCTGGACAAGGAGCTCCCTGGGAACGAGATCGAAAACCTGCTGATCAGAGCAAAGGTCGATGCAATAATATTTTCAAACAATCTTAAAGAGCACATAGTCAACATATCCAAGCGCATAGATTTCGTGAAGCATTACATCATCATGGATGATGACGCTGAAAGCGCTACTGTTGCAGGTACCGACGCGGATCAGGAAAAAAACAGCTTCATAACTCTGAATAGCATTATCCAAAAAGGGTTGCAGCTAGTTGCAGCGGGCAATAAAACCTTCATTGAAGCCCAGATAGACACTGAGGCAATGAGTATTCTCCTTTTCACCTCAGCCACCACCGACACATCAAAAGCAGTTATGCTAAGCCACAGAAATATCGCAGAAAATCTTATGGCAATGAGTTCGATGCTCAACATCGTTCCCGATGATATATTTCTGTCAGTGCTGCCGCTGCATCATACATATGAAAACACCTGCGGTTTTCTCTGTCCTCATTACCGCGGGGCCGCAGTGGCATATTGTGAAGGCCTCAGGCATATACCAAAGAACCTTCAGGAGTCAAAAGCCACTGTCATGCTTGGGGTCCCTCTTATATTTGAGGCCATTTACAAAAGGATATGGGATCAGGCAGCCAAAAATCCAAAAATGCTAAAAAAGCTTAAGCTTGGAATAAAACTCAGCAATCTCACCAAAAAAATCGGTATAGATATTACAAAAAAATTATTTGCCCCGATCCATAACAACTTCGGAGGCAATATCAGAATATTCATCAGCGGTGCAGCGGGTATAGACCCTGAGGTAGCAAAGGGCTTCAGAGAATTGGGCATCCACTTCGTCCAGGGCTACGGCTTGACTGAATGCAGCCCGATAGTCGCTCTGAATCGTGATGTGGACTTCAAGGACAACGCCGCAGGTCTCCCCCTCCCCGGACTTGATGTCAAAATCGACCAGCCCGGTTCGGATGGTGTCGGAGAGATCGTAGTCAAGGGTCCAAACGTAATGATGGGCTATTACGAAGATCCTGAGAATACCGATAAGGTCATGAAGGATGGCTGGTTCTACACAGGCGATCTTGGATTCATCGACAGCGCGGGTTTTGTCCATATTACAGGAAGAAAGAAAAATGTCATAGTTACAAAAAACGGCAAGAATATCTATCCCGAAGAAATTGAAACGTTGCTGAACAAGAGCTCTTTCATCAAGGAATGCATCGTCTACGGTAAGGATGATCCGGTTTACGGCGATATTGTCGTCTCAGCTACTATAGTACCGGACATGGACGCAGCAGAAGCGGAATTTGAAGGACGCAAGCCAACTGATGAAGAGCTTTATGACCTGATCAGAAAGGAAGTCAAGGAAGTCAACAAGAGTCTGGTAATATATAAGTATGTCAAGGATTTTGAGCTTCGTCAGGAGGAGTTCGCCAAGACCACGACAAAGAAAATCAAGAGGTATATCACCGACTGAGTCATGCCAGGACTGCTGAAGCGTCCCTGACAGGAAGCTTCCATGACAGCTGACGTCATAGAAGCTTGATGCCATAAACACTGACCTCATATGCTTTTGTGAGGATGAATAATTTGGATCAATAAACAACAGGAAGAAGTTTTTTGATGAAGAAGCGTGAAAAAAAGCAATTAACCAATGAAGAACTGCTGAGAAAATACAAAAAACGGTTTCAGACAGTTCTCGGTATGTTAATAGCATTTGTTGTCATTATGGGTCTGTTTCTGTATTTTAACTATGACTATCTGGCATTCAAGTATTTCCTGACCAGCAGCTATATCTATACAGAAACGCTGGATGAAATATATAAAGCATATCTGGAAACCGAAACCAACGGCAGGTATCTTAATAATTTTGATAACATGGTCATTGCAGTCGCGACAGAAAAGATAAGGAAACAAAGTGGCGATAGCTACACCTACCTGTACACTCCGAAGAGGCTAGAGGCTTCTCTCCAGTATGATAAGGATGAGGCAGCGCTGTCCGAGGTCAAAATACTCAACGACAGCACTGTCTATCTCAAGCTTACGAACTTCACCAAATATACAGAGAAGTTTATGAAGGAAAACCTTGAAACTCTCGGCAGCAGGCCAAATATCATAATCGATCTGCAGGACAACAGAGGCGGTGACATCAGCGTCATGGTCAATATTTCGAGTTTGTTCCTGCCAAAGAAATCAGTAGTGGCAACAGACCGTTACCGCTGGTTCGAGCACGTTTTCCGTTCTAATAAGGATCAACCGCTGAAATATGACAAAATCATCATACTTCAAGGCAAAGACACAGCCAGCGCATCAGAAAATTTGATAGCAGCCCTGGACGACAACCTCGACAATGTCGAGCTGATAGGCTTAAAAACCTTCGGCAAGGGCATCGGACAGTTCACGATGCCTCTCAGGCGGGGCTACGCCGTAAAGGCCACCATTCTAGAATGGATGACGCCGTCCGGCCTCAATATCCAGGGCAACGGCATCGACCCGGATATAGAATATACCGGCGATGACATTATCCAATTCGCCCTCGACCGCATTTAGTTTGGGGACGCTTCTCACTTTTTTGCTACGGGGACGCTTCTCGAATGGGGACGCTTCTCACCTTTTAAGCAGTTCTACTTCTTCAGCCGTCAGCTCCCTGCATTCTCCCGGCTCAAGAGATTCGTCAAGCCTTAGTCCACCCATCTGTATCCTTTTTAGGTAGACTACCTTTTTGCCCACCGCCTCAAACATCCTCTTCACCTGATGGAATTTTCCTTCATGCAGAACCAGTTCTATCTCAGAACGAAGTCCTGATCTGATGACAGACAATTCCGCCGGCATGGTTCTATAACCGTCATCGATAACAACACCGTCTGCAAACCTTTGTACATCCTCGTCTGTCACCTGCCCGTCAATCAGGGCATAATATCGCTTATCGACATGTTTTTTGGGAGATAAAATATCATGAGCAAGCTGACCATCATTAGTCAGCAAAAGCATACCTTCTGTATCTATATCCAGTCTTCCGGCAGGAAACAGATCGAAGCATGCAAACTCTTCAGGCAGTATATCTATAGCCGTTTTAAGCTTGGCGTCGTATGTAGCTGATATGATACCGGCTGGCTTGTTCATCATTACATAAATGAACTTTCTGTAATTGAGTTTCTTTCCATTGACTGTAATGTTGCTGTTTTCTGGGTCTACGTACACAGACGCATCCTTTGCAGCCATGCCATCAACTACTACCCGGCCAGCCTTCACAAGCTTTTTGATTTCGCTCCTGCTTCCAAATCCAAAATTGGACAACACCTTGTCCAATCGTTGAGTGCGCTTCATACTACCCTCCTGGGGACGCTTCTCGTTGGGGGACGCTTCTCGTCGGGGGACGCTTCTCGTCGGGGGACGCTTCTCGTCGGGGGACGCTTCTCACCTTTTCAGCATCTAGTATGTTGCAAAAGTGAGAACTGTCCCCACAGTGCTGCAAAAGTGAGAACTGTCCCCACTAGCTTAATCTTCGCCAGCCTTTGGGGTACATGTTCTTGAGCATGTCCCCGGTCTGCTTGGCCCATCCCAGCGTCTTTCCGTCGACACAAACGGCGGTCAGGCCTTTTTCACCCTCTATCATAAGTGTCTCGCCCTTCAAATAACTGTTGACCTCTCTTGAATCAGCCTTCAAATCAATTGTCCTTAAAAATGCTTTCTTGTCGAGTGCTGTCACCAGCGAATGAGATGGCTCAAACCTATGTCCTTCAAAAGAACCGAGAAACCAGCCAAATTTTGCTGTCCTAAGTCCAGCAAGAAGCGGAGGCGGTTCAGGCAGTTGATACAAATTATGCCCTTTTATCATAAAAACGCCATCAGGGAAATACGTCATGTTAGCCTTGACAAATTCATCAAATGCAGCGGGCAATTTTTCATATGGAACAACTTCTTCTGAGGCGGGGACGGTTCTCACTTTTATACCAATTTCCATTTCGGCTTTTTCAGCAAGTGTATCCCCTACCGAATTTATGTCCGGCCGTCTGCGGGTACCACTCTTTACAAGCTTGGCCACAAAGTGCCCCTCTCCTCTGAGCCTGTGAGGCCAGAGCCGGGCAGTCCGTGATAGTGCGCTGTATTCATCGTAATTGGCGGTCAAGATTCCATCCTCATTTAGTCCATTGCCATCTGCAACATTTCTATCCTCGCGACGACCATGGCGCCCCCCATAATCCGAGTCAGATGCATCATTGACAGCAGCCCATTGCAGCCTGCCGCCTTCAATGCCGGCGATCTTGGGTATCTCAACAAGCTCATAGCCCGGATGCTCCCTCATGAATCCCACGATCATCTGCTCATCCTCTTCAGGAGAAAATGTACATGTGGAATAAACAAGAGTCCCTCCGGGCTTCAGCATCAGATCGGCATAGTGGAGGATCGGCTCCTGCAGCTTGGTGCAGCGCTCGCATTTGAAGCTCTCCCAGCTTTTTGCCGCCGCCTCATCCTTTCTGAACATGCCTTCCCCTGAGCAGGGTGCGTCTATGAGTATCCTGTCGAAATACCCCTCAAAGCTTTTAGCCAGCTTCTCAGGCGATTCATTCAGCACAACTGCATTCCTGATACCGCAAAGCTCAACATTTTTTACAAGTGCCTTGACCCGCTCCGCATTTATATCATTTGCAAAAAGCAGCCCTTTGCCCTTCATAGCTGCAGCCACCTGCACCGATTTCCCACCAGGAGCAGCGCATATATCAAGGACCCTGTCCCCAGGCTCTGCATCAAGCACCTTCCCCGGCAGCATCGCGCTCGGCTCCTGAACGTAGTAAAGGCCTGCATGATAGTATGGGTGCCTTCCCGGGGCATCCTCTGCTGATATGTAAGAACCGTCATCAGTCCATGGTACCGCTTCCAGCCTGAACGGAGACATGCCGGCAAACTCCTCCAAACCCACCTTAAGTGTGTTCACTCTCAATCCATACTGCCTCTGATCCTTCAAAGCAGCCATAAGTTCATTATACTCACTGTCTCCCAACAGCTTGAGCATCTTATCCTTAAACGCTTCCGGAAGCTTCATTTCCTACTCCTAAATCAAAGTATCGTCCTAATTCCAAGTATCATCATCGCACACCGGCTATTCCTCATCATCATTATCGTCATCATCGTCATCATAGAAGCCGTCTTGCTCATCCCATTCGTCCATCATATCTTTGAGAACCCCCTGATACTGATAGAACAAGGCCCTATTCTTATTGTACAGCTTCTTCCTCTCCCTGGTTTCCTGCAGTCTGTCGAAAAAATCCTCTTTCAGCTCGTACAAAGCCGGGAAATTGTTCTTCATATACCTCAAAGCCATCAAATATTCGCTGTAATCACTCAATATATAATGCTCCAACAGCACTGCATAGGCCTTCTGCTGTTCTGCAGGCATCATGCTGGTACTTCTCGGGAAGGCATCATTCCTAGTATATACCTTTAGCAGCTCCGGTATAAATTCATCCTTTTCGAATTTCACCAGCTCAGGCTCAAGCTTCAGTATATTTTCTACGCCCTCCTTGATCCCGGCGATATCCTCCCTGTCCGGACAAAGCTTGCGAAGAACGCCTGCACAGCGATCCGCTTCGACAAATTTCTGGTCGGCAATAAAATAATTCAACATACGAATACAAATTTCTAGAGAATCATTTATTTCATCCGGCTCCGCAGGGAATTCGACAAGCCTGTCCAACATGTCAAGACTTTCTTTGAACTTATTCTCCAAAAACAGCGAATGTGACATCCTGGCTCCCATGTAAAAACGCTTATCGCTAAATACCGGGTTCTCAAAGGCCTCCTTCAATGTCTTCGTTGCATCGTCGTAGCACTCTATCATTATATAACCTTCTGCCAGCAACTGAACCAGCGCAAAATTGTCCCTGTCATAAGTATAATAGTCCTCAGCCAAATCCAGGCCTATTTCATATCTCTTTGCTCCAAGACAGGACTTAATATATATCAGCACCAGTTCCATATCATTGGGATACTCATGCCTGACAGGTTCCAGAACCTTCATAGCCTTAGAATACTCACCAAGATTCATGTATGCTATCCCAAGCAAATAACAAAGGTGGGCTGAATACTTCTCCTTCTTATATACCTTCACCAGTATCCTGGCCGCCTTGTCGTAATGCCCCTCACTAATAGCATCATGGGCATCCTTGTACGCCTTCTTTGAAGCCGCTTCCATGCGGTGAAAATGGATACAGGCGCTTTGGATCGTCTCGTCACAGAGCGCTTTGAAGGCCTCCTCGATCTCCCTGTTCTTCTCGGGATACTGATCGGCAGGATACTTCTCAAGCATCGCCTCATATGCATTCCTGATCGCCTGTTCTCCGGCGCTGTCATCGATGTCCAGCACCTCAAAATAATCCTTCATCGTCGTATGATCCTTCTTGCCAAGTTTAGTTGAATCCGCTCATATTATAATACCACAAATCATGATGAATAAAAAATTGCTCTGCTTGATTGAAATGCCTGATATGACCGCGTGTTTCAGCAATGTAGTCATGAAAAATGAATCGCGTTAGCTCTTCAGCGTTGCACTTGACCGGCATCCCGCCAATATCAAACATATAGCGACGTATTATGATCTTCTCTACAAATGAGCAGCGGTATTGTTGGATTTTGACGACTCGTCTCTTAGATTAACGCTTTTCTGGTATACTGCCTTCTCTCCCCTGAACACCTTAAGCGTCTGCAGTATCAGCTTGATATCCAGCATCAAGCTATAGTCCCTGATATACAATAAATCATATTTCAGTTTGTCGACGGCTGATGTGTCATACTTCCCATATACCTGAGCATATCCAGTGATCCCGGCCTTAACAAGATAGCGGTGGGTATATTCGGGGATTTCCTTGCTGAACTGCTCCACAAAAAACGGTCTTTCAGGCCTCGGCCC
>JAAYPO010000096.1 GCA_012519745.1 Clostridiaceae bacterium
AAATATCTGAAAGCCGGGACCTATACTTTCTGAAGTCAAGGTTCACGACCTCATGTCCGGCTTTCTCAAACCCCCTGCTTACAAAACATTCAGCTCCCCATCCGGAATTAGTCTCAATAACATTAATATAAAAGATCTTCATTTGCTTCTCCTAAAGTAGAATAATTTTACAATAAGCTTTGTATTATACTCTTAATTTTCGATATCTCAATACTGGATGAAAATCTATCTTCTACATACTTCCTATAACTGTAAGAATCATATTCATCCGACTGGATCATATCTACAGCTTCATCTACAGAATTAAAGATATATTCAGGTATATAATGATCCTTTATCCCTTCACAATTATGCAGGATCGGCTTGATCCCACTGCACATCGCCTCAGCAGCCGCATAGCACAGCCCTTCATCGATGCTCGATATCACCATATAATCCAACTTGTCAAGGAATTCCAATTTTTGATCATAATCTTTCCATCCCTCAAAAAAAACTGCATCCTCGAGTTTATATTCTCTGATAAAATACTTAAAATAGGAAAATGTACGTTCATCCTGGAATTGTCCGGCAAGATGCAATTTGTATCTTTTATCGATATTGTGAAGCATCTTGAAAATCTCAAGAGTCAGAGGTATGTTTTTCTTGAAATTAATATAGCCCAGATAACCAATATTGAAACCCTTGGTTCTTTTTCTTAACGGGTACTTGTCAGTATTGACCCCACAGTACACTAACTCTATGTCCACATTGGGGATACTCCGCATGTTTTCCAGGAAGATCCTTTTTATATGCGGCGCGACAATTATAAGCTTATCAACATTATTCCAATTAACACTGTTTATTGCATTCGTGTATACCTCGTATCCATGGATCCTGCATATGATTTTCTTATCTTTGGCCAACGGTGATCTGCTTGCGTATACGATCAGTTCGTCACACCATTCGAACCAGCAAACATCAGCCCACTCCATTCCGGTATCAATCTGCTTATAGTCATTTACTGACATTTTTCTGACCAGGTACTCATTCGAGAGCCCTTCGATGATATCTTCAAAAAAGTTGTTCATTCCGTCTTTAACAAAGAATACTAATTTCTTCTTTTCCTTAAATACTATACTGCTATCTATTGCTTTTATCCTTTCAAGAGAAGCCTTTACATTATTTTTCATTTCTTTGTTATTGGTCGCCGAATCAGCTATCATATAGAGATCAGCTGCTTTTTCGTATTCATTTTTCATCTCATATATATAAGCAAGATTATAAATCAGATCAAACTGTATAGTATCTTTGGCCAACCCCTGAGCTATTGCTTGTTCTGCTTTATCGAGCTGCCCCCGCACTAAATAAGCTACTGCTATCATTGAACATATATCAGGATCACCTGGTATCTTAGTGTTATATTGCTCAAGTATAGAGAGAGCTTCACTATATTTACCGTCATTAATTAATTTTTCCGCCAGATCTTGTACCTTTGATTTGACATCTTCACTTTTCTGTTTATTATCTATGTTTCCCATCTGTGCCCTCTCACTCCCATTTGCATTTTTTTATCCATCAAATATCCTGATCGTTAAGCACATCATTAAGTTCTGTCATATCCTTGAATATTTCATCCTTGTATCTGTTCATATAGCCGGCCATATAAATATTGGCCTTCGCAGCTTCTTTGAAATATTTTATTGCTACTTTGACATCCCTTCTTTCAAAAGCTTCCCGAGCATAGTTCAATGCGATGAAGAATGTATCTTCCTGGTCTTCAAGAGTTTTGTAATACAAACGCATTCTTTCCTGGTCATATAGTGTATTTACATAATAGTGACCCTTTTCTATATATCTTTTAAAAATGCTGTAATGCCGCTCTGTGATTTCCGTGCCTGAACTCTTTGCTTCGCCGGCCCTTATAAACAGGATAACATAGGCAATGCTGATAAATACTTTAAGCCCGTTATGGTCATCATTGCGCACCGATTCATAAAGGGCATACTGTTCAAAGAATTCCTCAAGCTTGTGGTTTTTACTGTAGATCCTCCTTATATATTGCTTTATCTTGCTCTTTTTCATTCTTTTCAGTGTCGATATAGCAGCGCTTTTATTTTTGTCCATATCGATAAGAATGTCTGCGAAATATTCGTTCATGCTGTTGAAATCGATTTGCTTAAGAGCTTTTGCAAGCAATGCTTCTCTTGCGGACCCATCAGCGCCGCGGAATTGGTTCAGTATTAAATATGGCTCATCGCCATCACCAAGTGACGCCCATAATTGCTTGTTTTCATCTTCAGTCATACTTTCCGACTCATTCTCGATCAATGCTTCAACAGCATCACAGATGCTTCTGTTATTACCACATGAACAATAGATCGTTTTCACCTCATCAAAGTCTCTCAGCTTGAGCAGCGCCTTTACTGAATATATAGCCTTTGACTTTTTATCGCTGATCAGGGTCGAATATTCATAGCACCTTTTATATTCACGGTTTTTATATAACTCATTGAATATATATGTATATGCCGTGTCCTTGCACTTATCGTCTGTATAGTACATTTCAACGGATCGGTCTGCCGAGATAGCGAGCCTGTCATATTGCGTGACAAGCTCGAGATATCTCCTGTACGCGCTGAGAGCTTCTTCAGGTTTGTTGCTTTTCATGTAAGCGCCTGCCATAAGATAGTAAAGATCAAGATACTCAGGCCGCAACTCGATTCCTTCCCTGCATATTCTTACAGCTTCATCAAACTCATTATTCTCAATGCATATGATCGCATAAGTCCCGTAAACATAAATGTATGCCTGCATGGTCCTTATATCGCCTGATATCAGCTCGTAAGCCTTTATGATCTCGGCATGTGCTTCTTTTTTATCACGATGCGCGCCGTAGCTTTTGGCTAGCTGAAACCTATAGTATGCATTGTTTGGATTCTTCTCCAATTCTTTCATTAGAATGCCGGCTGTTCTTTTGAATTTTTTCTCTCTGAGTTCACTGTCATGAAACAGATATCCATAATGATCAAGATAAATTTCAGTGTTCAGGATGGGCTTCTTAAATTTCGGCTGATTATGAACAGCTCCTTCGTAACAGAATGTTCCGTCGTTTTTGAATATTCTTTCCTGCGGTAATACGGTGAACCCTCCGGATGAGCTGAAATTTTTGATTTTCAATACGAATGCATTATATGATCTGTATTTCTCATCACTCACATATTTATACAGCAATTCGGCATCGGTCAGTACTTCGTCCGCATCCATTATGAGTATGTATATCCCTTTGGCATATGAAATGGTGATATTCCTCATCTCGGAGAAGTTATCACCCCATTTGTGAAAATAGACTTTATCCGTAAAATCTCTGGCGATCTCCACTGTGCTGTCAAATGATCCGGTATCAACGATGATCAGTTCCACATCGTCCCTTTGTATGATGCTTCTCATGGCTTCCAGACACCTTCTGAGATTTTTCTCCTCGTCCCTCACCATCATACAGATGCTTAATAAATACTCATAACTCATACTATTCTTCCCCATCATTACGTCATAGGTTACCTGGACTTGTTGTCAAGGTATCCAACCTTTATATCGACAATTAGCCCCTACTTATTTAGTGCTGGAAGCAAAGAAAAAAGACCCCCGAATGGGAGCCTCTTTTCTTTATTGATGTCTATGGTTTACCTCAGCAGTGACAATACGTTCTGAGGTGCCATGTTAGCCTGTGCGAGCATAGCCGTGCCGGCCTGGATAAGAATGTTGTTCTTAGTAAATGTCGACATCTCCTCAGCCATATCTGTGTCTCTGATACGCGATTCTGCAGCCTGCAGGTTTTCGGCAGTAGTCTTCAGGTTCCTGACGGTTGATTCGAGCCTGTTCTGTTTAGCACCGTATGTTGCTCTAGCTTTGTTAACATTCTTAATAGCTGTTTCAATGGTGGTAACAACTGATCCGCTGCCGAGACCTGTTATGCTGGTGGTTGTAGTCGCACCTATCGTAAGAGCTGTTGTTCCGTCGTCAGAGATAATGATGGTGGCAGCTGATGTCAATACTGTAGATCCATTGAACTTAGTGTTGTCAAATATGTTGTCTATTTCGTCTCCCAAAGATGCCATTTCCAGTTCCAGATTCGAAATGTCCTCTGAATTATACGTGCCGTTGGCTTTTTGTACAGCCAGCTCCTTCAATCTGACAAGCATGTTGCTGACTTCATCGAGAGCACCTTCTGCGGTCTGTATCAGTGATATACCATCCTGAGCGTTCCTTGATGCCTGGTTCAGGCCCCTGATCTGTGCCCTCATCTTTTCGGAAATCGACAGGCCGGCTGCATCATCTGCTGCACGGTTTATTCTTTTTCCTGAAGATAACTTTTCCATTGATTTGCTTGACGCTGCATTTGTGTTGAATAACTGGTTGCGGGTGTTGATTGCTGAAATGTTATTGTTGATAATCATAAGACCATCCTCCTTGAATTATTTACCGGGAATCCATTCCCGGATGTATGCCGGATAGGCCGGCTCCTTTATCAGAAAACCACTATACATGTACCAACGCGCGCTTCAGTATTGAATAGTGATATTCCAATCAATGAATGAAACGTGACAGGCAGCTTGTACAAAGCACTAAAAGGCCCGCCAATAATCGGGCCCTTTAATTATATGACCACTTCAGTCTACCTCAGCAACGACAGTACATTCTGAGGAGCCTGATTAGCCTGTGCCAACATAGCTGTGCCGGCCTGAATAAGTATGTTGTTCTTGGTGAAAGTAGACATTTCTTCCGCCATATCCGTATCTCTGATACGTGATTCGGCAGCCTGAAGGTTTTCAGCTGTCGTCTTCAGGTTTCTGACCGTAGACTCCAGCCTGTTCTGACTTGCTCCATATGTTGCTCTTGCTTTATTGACATTTGCGATAGCTAACTCGATATTTGATACCAATGATCCGCTTCCCAGTCCGGTTATACCCCCGGTCGGAGTTGCCTGGATCGTAAGTGAAGTCACACCGTCGTCGGAAATAACGATACCTACAGAAGAAGAAAGTACCGTTGAACCGTTGAACTTGGTGTTGGAGAATATATTATCAATTTCGTCCCCAAGGGATTCCATCTCGAGTGACAAATTGCTTCTGTCTTCCGAGTTGTATGTTCCGTTGGCTTTCTGAACAGCCAGTTCTTTGAGTCTGACAAGCATGTTGCTGACTTCATCGAGGGCGCCTTCAGCAGTCTGTATGAGCGAGATGCCATCCTGTGCGTTTCTTGCCGCCTGCCCAAGGCCTCTGATCTGTGCTCTCATTTTTTCGGAAATCGACAAGCCTGCCGCATCATCCGCCGCACGGTTTATCCTTTTTCCTGATGACAGCTTTTCCATAGACTTCGTAGCTGCCGCGTTGGTGTTAAACAACTGGTTACGGGTGTTGATTGCTGAAATGTTGTTGTTGATAATCATAATATCATCCTCCTTGAATATTTATCGGGAGTCCATTCCCGACTTCTTCACCATACAGGCTTTATCCAATGTGTTCGTTCTGATATGTATATCGGCGGAAACACAAATTCACTTTAGCAGAAATTAATTTTATTTTGAAAGGCATTCTGTCCAATATATAAGCAGGTCTTTGAGCTCAAACCTTAAGATATCGGAAAAAAGCATTGTATCCTGTGTCTCCATAGCCTTTTCCATCATATCGATCTTTTCCTGGAGTTCCATAAGATCCAGACCTGAATAATTATCTTTTATGATATCGACCCCTTCCGCCAGTGTCTGCATATCATCAAAAAGATTTACCAGTCTTTCACTGTCCGGATTCCCTGCGGCATTATAGTCATCGTAAAT
>JAAYPO010000097.1 GCA_012519745.1 Clostridiaceae bacterium
CTTGCAATCAGGTGCGCTGCGGTTGTCCTCTTCAGAGATGCCCTTGCAATCAGGTGCGCTGCGGTTGTCCTCTTCAGAGATGCCCTTGCAATCAGGTGCGCTGCGGTTGTCCTCTTCAGCGCTGTCTTCAGAGCTGTCATCGGTTTCGGCTTCCTCAAAGCCCATCAGCTTATATGTGATATACATGACCCTGTTCCTGCCCGTATCAGCAAAATCAGCAAGAAGTCTTTTGCCTCTGCTCTCCGCAAGCTTGATTATATGTACGAGCAGCGCTGAACCGATTCCCCTGGTCATAACACGGCATGACATAAGCAGCAGTCTGATCCACAGCTCATCCCCTGCCTCCTCCAGCAGAACCAGCCCGATCTTGCCATATGAGCCGAATTTGTCCTTTAGCTCGGCAATAAGGAAAACATGTGACGGCGATGTGATAAACCCTTCCAGTTCCTCAAAGCTGTATGTCACGCCTGTGGAGTTCAGTTGATTTGTGCGTATGGTCAGCTCCTCCACCCGCTCCAGATCTCCCTTTGCCACAGGAGCTACTGTAAGCTCCATTCCAAGGGATGCCAGAAATTCCTCACTGGAGCCCTTGAAGCTGCTCTCCACATTTTTGCGTTCCAGATCCGCCTGATACATCTTCCTGCGTATCCTGGAATCCTCTGTTATGTATTTGGGAGTGAGCCTTTCCATATCCGGAAGGCTTTTATAATCAGCAGCATCCACTGTCATCACCTGAGGCAGCGAAAATGCCACTTCTTCGCGCTCTGAGGGCTGGTCATCAATGAATGCAAAAGTATCAAGACCTATGTTAAGTGCAGAAGCTATTTCCTTTATGGCATCAGCCTTGTTGCTCCAGCCGATCTGAGGATATATGAAATACTCCTCTATGCCAAACTCCCGGAGCTTTTTCATAGTCTCATCATAATCGTTCTTGCTGGAAATGGAAAGCAGGATCCCGCGCTTATCCAGCTCCTTGAGTATATCAACGATGCCCTCCTTGAGCGATACGCCGCCATCCTCCAGAAGTATGCCGTTCCATAGTGTGTTGTCCAGGTCCCAGACCAGACACTTTATCTTCTTTGACATTAGTGTTTACCTCAAAATAACTATTTCTGTTTTGCTCTCTCCACCACTTCTGCAATGCTGTCAACTGTTCTGAAATTCTTTTCGTTTATATCTTTATTCTTTATTTTTATTTTAAAGGTGTCCTCAAGAAAAACCACCATCTCCAAAGCAAACAATGAATTGATAAAGCCGCCCTTGAAAAGGTCGGTATCAAATTTCAATCCTTCCGCCTTGCTGCGGCCTTTAAAAAACTCCATTATCCTTTCTCTTGTATCCATGCATATCCTCCTTTCTCGATCAGCTTTATACTATACGGCTTATTGCCCGTCCTTCTGAAGCCTCTCCACTAGTGCTTCACCGGTAATTCTCTCGTGCATCCTGTATCGCTTCATGGCTCTCAAGCTTTGGGGCAGCCCTTTGATCGCCGTGTTCATGCCCTCTTCCACAGTCATTGTGATCCTAACACCCATCCTGCTGAGCAGTACTTCGCTCAAAGTTGTATAAAAGCCATTGGGGTATGCATATGCAATAACACTGCTGCCTGTATTGTCGAGGATCTCCTTTTCAGCTCTTCTGAAATCGGCGCAAAAGGCTTCAATATATTCTTCCTCGGTCTCTCCCGCCTTTTTATACACTCCCTGCCTGTAATCCTCATCCAATACTTCACTGTTATGCATATCATAGCTATGGCTTTGTATCTCAATAACACCGCTTTCGATCATCTCCCTGGCTTCATCATATGTGAAATGCGGGATTATTGCAGCGCCTGTATCCTTGTAGGTATCCTTACCGGCCGTAACTCCTATGATATTTATCACAGCCTTCATATTATACTTCTCCAGGATCGGGTAAGCCAATTCATAATTACTTGCATAGCCATCATCAAAAGTGATCAGAACAGGCTTTTCCGGCAGCTCCACTCCTTTATCCACATAATCAAGCAGCTGAACAAGCGATATTGCTGAGTACCCGTCATTCTTCAGTGCCGTCATATGTTCCTCGAACCTCTCAGGTGTCATAATTGCATCATTGGCCACCGCATTGTCCAGATGATGATACATAAGAACCGGTACATTTTTACTATATGCCGCTGTTTCAGTCACACTTTCTTTCACGCCGCCTGCCGGGTCAGCTTCGCCGCTGCTGCCGTCCCCAACAAGAATTTTACTATGATTTCCAAAGTAGAATGAAAGATGCTCTGCTACATTATCCGCGGTCACATACCGCCCCAGGTCCACAGGCATATATATGCTATTATCATCAAATATTTTGGCCAGGACCATATCTCCAACTGGATTTCTGAAATGATACGGATCGTAAAAGTATCTGGGCTCATAGCTCACAGAATTATATCCTGAAAAATTCCAGTAGTCGGTTATCTGTGAGAGCCCTGTCAGGAACTCCTCCAATTGACCTTTATCATATATATCCATCTCGGTATGGAAAATCGGCGATATGATCATTAAAAACGAAACGCCTTTTTCATCACACATCTCCTTTATTCTCTTCACCGAACCGAGACACTTGTCCTTCGCATCAAGCTTCTCTTTTTTCAAAATCGTTTTAAAGCTTGGATAGGCTGCCAAAAACTCATTAAGGCTGCCCACGCGCTCCACGTCCCTGACAGACTTGTCATAGACCCCTGACTCGGGCAGAAAAACATCATTTTCATTCACCAGATAGCCATCATTGTACCAGGCCGTGATTTTTGATACCGCATAGGACGGGTTGGCAAAAATGTACTTGCCATAGTAAGCCGGCAGCGATGATCCGTCCACCTTCCCATGAAGATTGCTCTTCATTTCATCCGCCTGTGTATCATACCTGACGGTTTCTTCAAGGCCCATATTTACCACTATGTTTTTAACATCATAGTTTTCCAGAATATATTTGGCCGTCAGCTCGATATCATACATGTCTCCGCCATACATAAGCATATTGTAAAAGCTGGCGCCGTCATAATACCTGTTCAGCGCTTCAGTTGAATAGGAGCCTGTTTTTGAACAGCCAATGATATAAGAGTCATACTTACTGTAGTTTTTATCAAGATATGCTATCTTTGCAGCTCTGGGGTTCTGAGTCATATTGTAGGAGTACCAGTCAAACAGGACATCTCCGAAAATGCCGAAAGGATCTACAAGCACATTGAATCCGCATATCAAAGCACCTAAAACAACGATTGTGACCGCAAAAACAGCGATCCATTTCTTGAAACTTAAAGCCTGCTTCTTCTCCACTGTTTCTAAAACCTCTCTGACAGTATTTTAAGGTCCCGTACCAGCCGTTCACGAAACCGCCTGATCGATCCGGCTCATCCACAGCCCTCTTGGCCGGCCTTGAGCCAGTTATTTCTCCGCCATATGCCTTAGCATCCAGTTTATCATCTGTGTTTCACACTGTATCAGAACTGGAAGTACAGGAAGTTAGACACACTGCCCATAAAAAACAGTGACAGCGTGATCAATACTCCGCTGAAAACAGCATGATACCATCTGGGTTCCTTATCCTCCAGCAGCTCCCGGCTGTTGGGCGTAAAAAAGCTGATGCATGCCCCGGCTATTATAAGCCCGGTCACATGCAGGTTATCCCTCACATATGTCACGCCCAGCTCAAGGAAAGAGCCAAACCCTTCTATCGCCGGCCTTATATCGAGCAATGTTTTGTAAACATTTATTGCCTGTGTCATACCGTTTGCATCAAAAAGCACCCTGGTCAGCAGTACAAAGAAAAACGTCAGTGCCCATGCAGGGAAAAACGGGAGTTTCTTTCGCTTCAATGTCATGATATTGGCTATGCACACCAGTACTCCGTTGGCCAGGCCCCAGAACACAAAATGCCAGCTGGCGCCATGCCACAGGCCGGACACGACGAAGGTCACCAGTGTGGCAAGTATCAGCTTTGGTATACCATTTCCGAACTTGAAGATCCTTTTGAAAACATAGTCATTGAAAAAGGTTGAAACAGTAATGTTCCACCTTCTCCAGAAATCAGCGAAATTACGTGCCTTATATGGTGAATTGAAATTCTCCGGAAGTTTGATATTGAAAAATAAGCCAAGCCCAAGAGCCATATCCACATATCCCGAAAAATCGAAGTAATAGGCAAAGGTATAAGCCAGAACAGCTCCCCAGGCCTCAAAGAAATTGCCGTTTCCCATGACATTATAAAAGTTTTGAGCATGAGATATCAATGTGTCCGCTATCAGTATCTTTTTTGCACAGCCTATAGAAAAAAGCATTATCCCCTTCATAATATTGCCGGGATCCAGCCTTTTGATTTTTTCAGAGCGTATCTGTTCCATCATATCGCCATGCCTGATTATAGGTCCCACGATAAGCTGGGGAAAGAATGTCACAAACAGCGAAAATTCCAGAAATGTGCTGTCCTCACCTTCTCCCCTGTAGGTGTCTATCACATGGGCCAGTATCTGGAAGGTGTAAAAGGAGATACCTATTGGCAGTATTATTTTAAGCAGGACCTGATCCCTGCCAAGTATATAATTAACATTCTGAAGGAAGAAATTCGTATACTTGAAATAGAACAGCAGTCCGAGATTCTCCAGAACTGCCAGCGCCATAAGCAGCTTTAGAAGGGCAGGTCTGGCACTGCATCTTCTCATCAGCTTGACGATGAAAAAGTTGAACAATACAGTACCTGCCAGGATCGGCAAAAAAGCAAGGCTCCCATGGGCATAAAAGTACAGGGACGCAGCCACCAGCCACGCCTTTGCGGGCTTGTCCCCCAGAAACCTCTGAGCTAGATAGTAGACTGTAAATACTATCGGTAAGAATATAAAAATGAATGTGTATGATGAAAAAATCATATATGCCCTTGTTCTTCCCTTCATTACCCGCAAAATACTCAGAACGCTGTAATTCTAACATATAATGCATTTTTCATCAACCAGGGATTGATAATCCTGCTTTCCTTGCCGAAGAACAAGATAACAACACAAATAAGGGACGCCGGATACGGATCGGACGTCCCTCTTCTCTAGTCTAACAAAATAAACCTCATTGGAGCATCCTTCAGATCATCCTTACTTATCATAAGTTCGGATACCCTCTCACACTCCTTGATGCCCAATGCATTTATAGTCTCGTGGATCACATCCTCAGTATAGTGTGTCGGGATCACGATCCTGGGATTAAGTTGCTGGATCGTTTTAATGCCTTTTTCTGTCGCAAAGCCAAAAGATGTTTCATTTGTGACCACAGTGAAGATGATATCCAGCTGTCCCAGCTTCCCGATCTGCTCCGCAGTCAGCTCATCCTGCCCCATGTCTCCCATGTGGGCCATCCTAATACCATCAAGCTCATAAACATATATTACGTTGCTTGGACGCGACTCATTGATCGGATCCGATGAATGTGATGCAGCAACTCCTATAACACTCACATCTTCTACAGAGAAGCTCTCGGAGGTGAAATAGGAAAGCCTTGCATAGTCTTTCATTTTGTTTTGCAGCTTCTGATTGTAATGATCACTGTGGGCATGCGATACGGTAAGGATATCGGTCTTTATATAGCCTTCCTTCGTTGAATAGATAGGATCCGCCAGTATCGTCGTCCCTTTTGAGGATACTATGCCAAAACTGACATGTCCGTCACCGCCTCTCTGATTACCGATACCCTTGATCAAGGTTTTCCCTGTTTCATTTTTAAGCGTTTCAGTATCCCATTGCAATTCTTCCTTTGGAGCTTCAGCCACGGCCGTCTCAGCTGTTTCTCCCGGAGCAGCCTCTGCAGTGTGTTTTTCCGATGTGCTCTCCGGTGTCACTGTGTCCGATCCGGTCGTACCCGGCGTGGATGGAACCTGCTCCGCTGGTACCGATGCAGTATCTACAGCCGGTGAGTCTTTCTGTGCGCTTGTGTAGCCCGATATTGCCATCATGCAGACAGCAGCGATCAACAATACATATATTGCCCTCTTCATCGTCATATTCATTATCCCCCGATATCTTTAAATATTTTTCTAAAGTGGGAAGGACAGGATAAATTATCCTTCTCTAAAACACAAGTATATCAGCTGTATTTCAGGTGAATAAGTAGACAAAATCATGTTGTTGTGGGTCATTTTTTCGATTGGGATTCTGAAAAATCATGTTATCCCATGTTGTCTCTTTCCTTTTTTCTGAGCCAAAGTCCCGTAAATAAAAGAATTATAACGGCTAACAGAATTATAATGTAAATCAGAACAGGTATCTCAAAGATAAATCTATCTATGATAAATACTAATATAAAAATAATCATTCCAATTATGCTATATGTGCGTCCATTGATTTTTCCACTCATCAAAAGGATCCCTCCCTCAATAATCTTTAATTTACTTCATATTTCTCGCTAAATCGCAGTATTTCATTTTCAAGAACACAATCTTCATGGATAAATCACTCAATAAAGTGTTTTTATGGATACCAGTGGTGAATCTCA
>JAAYPO010000098.1 GCA_012519745.1 Clostridiaceae bacterium
ATCCTACCACATCCCAGCCATCACCCAACTACCACCCAGCTTCAACCCAATCACAGCCCTGTCTCCAACCAACCATCACCCATCCTACCACATCCCAGCCATCACCCAACTACCACCCATCCTCAACCCAATCACAGCCCTGTCTCCAACCAACCATCACCCATCCTACCACATCCCAGCCATCACCCAACTACCACCCAGCTTCAACCACAAACCAGTCACCATCCCACCGCCACCCACCCGCGCCATTTTGGTCTGGTGTCCCTTGTATCCGGACCGAGACAAAATATTATGTAAATTTCAATAAATTATGTATTCCAATAATGGGAAAAATGTGATAAAATATTTTATATATCGCTAAATTTCGCTAGTCAATACACAAAAGATCCCGGAGGCAAAATTGATGAGAAAACGCACTATCAGGCTTATATCAATAAGCATTACGTTGGTACTCACTTTTTTAATAGCTTCATCGGGCACGTTTGCCGCTTCAAAGCCCGTCCTGAGGAAGGGTATGAGCGGCAGCGCGGTAAAAACACTACAACTCAACCTGAAAAAGCTTGGATTCTTTACTGCTTCTGCTACAGGATATTTTGGAGACATAACAGTAGCTGCCGTCAAAAAGTTTCAACGAAAATATAAAATACCCGCTACAGGAGTCGTAGCAACACTTACGCACAGTAAACTCGACTCTTTGCTAAAGCCCAAGCCAAAGCCTGTCCCACAAAAACCGAAGCCTAACGGCTTACAGGTGGGAAACAGCGGTGATTTAGTGACTCAACTTCAGAGCGATCTGGCAGTGCTCGGTTATATGAAAGTTGAACCCACTGGAGAATTTGGTCCGTTGACCGAAAACGCACTGATGCAGTTCCAGAAAAAGTACGGCATTGAACAGCACGGAGTAGCAGATACCGTAACCCTTGAAATGATCAGAAGACTGCTGGAACAAGACGAAGTCTCCTCCAGAGGCGGCGGTGAGCGCAAAAGCTCCGTCCAAGTCGAAATAAGTCCTATGTATGAGGTAAAAAAGGAATGGGTTAACGCGGTTCCGCAGATACCGTATATTGACGGGGTAAGAAAATACCAGGGCGTCGTTTTTCACTATACGGACAACCCCGGAGACAATGCTCGTATCGAGGCTAATTATGTAAAGGACAACTGGCAAAATGCATTTGTGCATGAATTCATCGATGCTAATGAGATCATTCAGGTGGCCGATCCCGATTATAAAGCCTGGGGCGCCGGTAAATATGCAAATGATAAATTTATTCATCTTGAGCTGTGTGACGCACGTACACAGAGGGAGTTTGACATCTCTTACAGCAAGATCATCAGAAGGACCGCCGAGTATCTTTACATGAACCAGCTCGGAGTCTCACCTGCCAGGGCAGACGGCACCGGCACACTTTGGGCACATATAGATGTATCGAGATACCTTGGAGGGACAAATCATTCGGATCCGATTGATTATCTTGCAAAATGGGGTAAGAAATGGTCTGATGTGATAGATGATGTTACAGAGCAATACATTGCCATCGCTTCCACAGGTTCACCGGAAAAGATCATCCCCGAAGAGATCATGGCAGAGGGGATCATTCCCTGAGAGAGCATGAAGAAAGAAATCATTCCCTAAAAATAGCACAGGCGATAAAGCCACCTCGTGATCAATGACCTCCGATGTATTCGGAGGTTTCGTACTGCATGTGCCGTTGTATAGTGCATCGATAAGGTGCATCCGTAAGGTACATCGTTATAGCTCATCGCCATAGTACATCGATAAGGCGCATCGTTATGGCGCATCGCCTTAGTGCATCGTTATGGCGTATGCTCCATGGCACATCGTTATATGCTCCCCTCATCTATGATCCGTATAAACGCCTCTGCGATTTGCGGGTCGAATTGATTACCCGCTCCCGCTCTGATCACTTCGATTGCAGCCCGTTTCCTCTCTTCAGCGGAAAGCTCCCCTCTGCTCAGCACACGCTCATATGTCTCCACAATGGATATTATCCTTGCGATCTTAGGGATCTGTTCACCATAGAGCCCTCTCGGATACCCCTTCCCGTCCCATCTCTCATGGTGGCAATAGACGAACTCCGCCAAATCCAGCGTCTCATCAAACAGGTTCAAAATACGGTATCCAACAACGGCATGCTGCCGCATTTTTTCATGCTCTTCCTCAGTATATGCTTCTTTTTTCAAAAAGCTCTCATCAAATATGATCTTGCCTATATCATGCAGGTAGCCTGCCCGTTCCAGCTTGTTGATCTTCGCCTCCGGCAGCTTCAAAGCCGCACCTACTCTGCCGCACAACTCGCTGACTGCGATCGAATGCCTCTTCTCGCTGCTGCTCTTTGCATCAAGGGTCTCCACGATGGTATCTATAATATCCCTGTTAACGGTTTTCCGATTCATCGTCTTGTCCTTGTACATCGCGTTTTCCGCATTTGCCATTACCTCTTCCAGGGACTGGTCCATTCTCCATTTCGTATCGGAGCCAAGGGACATACTGCACTTTATCGCAGCTACACGCGCATTGGCAAAACCTGAACGTATCCGTGAAATGATCCTGCCTGCGATCTCCTCATCCGTCCTTGGTAAAAGAACGATGAACTCATCGCCGCCGATACGAGCGATAATATCCTTGTCTCTGCAGGACTGGACAAGTATCTCCGATGACTTCCTGATCAGCTCATCCCCGGCTGCATGCCCGAATATATCATTTGTCATCTTCAGTCCGTTGATATCGGCAAAAATAACCGACAGCGGCAGATTATCCGAAACATCGATCCTGCTGCGGTTCTCCTCAAAGCATCTTCTGTTGTGAAGACCCGTCAAAGAATCATGCATGCTCAGATAATGCAATTGCTCTGTGCGTTCTGAAACATTGGCTTCCAGGTTGTTAATAAGGAACTGCATTTTATCGGCCACCCTGTTGAAGCTTTTAGATATGCACCCGATCTCATCGTTCCTGGATATCACGACCCTTTTTGAAAGATCCCCGGAGGATAATGCCTCAGAAACCTGAAGCAGACTGTTTACAGGCTTTAAAAGTCTATCGGTCACAGCGTAGAAAACAAATCCCGCCGCAAGCAGTGTGACGACGATAATTAGAACGGTCAAATGAATACTCTTTACAACATTGTCCATAAGAAGCCCGTCAGGGATCGCAGTCATAACGATCCAGTCCATGCCTCTCACCTGGATCTCCCTCACATTGACATACAGCCTGTCCTTTGCGCCCTCATAAATAAAATCCGACATTCCGTTCGCCCTGTAATACTCATAGGCCTTCCCCATATCAGAGCTGCCGGCCTCACCGATCCTGTAGCGTTTCAGTGATCCATCCTCAAGAACAGTAAAATTGTCTGCTCCTGTCGAGTTGGCGATCATTTCGCCTGAATCCCTCTCGACTATGATCGCATAACCGTTAAAACCCTGTATGGTATTCTCAAGGAAGGCTCCTATCCCTGAGAGAAGCATATGGGTCCCCAAGACCCCCTGCAGCTTGCCGCCGCCGTCATATACCGGCCATGCAGCTGAAATTGCAAGATCGTCCATCACAAAGTGCTTGTATACCGGCGATAGTGCAGGGCCCTGTGCCTCCACAGCAGCCCGGTACCATGAACGCGACCGTGGATCGAAGCTGCCGGCCTTGACGACAAGTTCGCCGGCCGTCATATCCTCATCGACCGAATAATACCATGACTCTCCTCCCGTGGAGGCGTTATTCCTCATTATTTCAACAGTACCATTCTCATTTCTGCGCGCCCCGTAATATTCGCCATCTGAAGTGCCGTAGCTGAAGCTGTAGATCTCATCGCTGCAGGAGCTCAGAACACCGACAAAAAACTTATCTCTGAGCTTCTCGTCAGACAGATCGAGAATCCCATTCTCAATGGTTTTTCGATTGACCTCATTTATATGATCAGGTGTTCGCATAAAAGAATAGATCCGGTTGTATACATTCTCATTGATGCTGCCTGCGATGCCTTCCATTGTCTGTCCGGCAGATGAAAACCATCTTGTGAATATCAAATATCCGATCCCGGTCAAAGAAATCAGCATAGCTAATATGAACACTACTATTATCAGCCTTTTGATAGAAAGATCTTTTTTATTTTTCATGAGCGTTGCCATCCCTCTTTGACACTATACAGCATTATGAAAAATGCTCAATAGCAGTTTGTTACCACTTTTTATGGATTTCAATCGAAATATGTCTGCATTCTTTTATTTTTCATCTAAAAATGATAACATTTTTATAAGGCGGGGCGAGGCCTATTTATCGCCTCGATATAAGGGAGGTACTATGTACAGGCTGCTGATAGTGGAAGATGATAATATCATAGCAGGGGTCGTCAGCGAACACCTGGCTCGATGGGGCTATGAGGTGAGATGCACGGAGGATTTCAGCAAAGTGCTGGAGGATTTCATCAGGTTCGAGCCCCATCTGGTGCTCATGGACATATCCCTTCCCTTTTATAACGGCTACTACTGGTGCGCCGAGATCAGGAAGCTCTCCCGGACACCTGTCATTTTCATCTCTTCCGCCGGCGACAACATGAATATCGTCATGGCCGTAAACATGGGCGGAGACGACTTCGTTGCCAAGCCCTTTGACCTGGAGGTGCTGCGTGCCAAGATCCAGGCTCTGCTCCGGCGCACATATGCGTACAACGAACAGACTTCCAGGATTTCAACAGGATCAAAGAGGAGCTCGACTCCATGGTGTTTGGCAGGAAGGCCGTCAACGATTCCTTCGGGCAGGAATTCTTCCTAGTCGTTAAGGACACTGCTGTAATGGACAAACTTCGTGATACTTTTTCAGGCACAGCAGAGAATGACCGGATACTCACCGTCCGTTTGAATATGGAGGGTCTGGACAATAACAAGGAAGATTTCATACGCAACGCCATTGACTGGAGCAGTACACAAACAGGCTACAACAGCCATATCCATGGTATTGCCCTAAGGCGTGAGTCACTGTCGATGAATGGCGGACTCCTTTTTATCGGGATATTCTTCAGCATCATATTTACGATGTGTCTGATACTCATCATGTACTACAAGCAAATCACAGAAGGGTACGACGATCGGGACAACTTCGACATCATGCAGAAGGTCGGCATGAGCGACGCTGAGGTAAAAAGCACCATCAGGAAGCAGATACTGCTGGTCTTCTTCTCCCCGCTCATCATTGCGCTGCTTCATACCATGGCAGGCTTCAACATGATATTGGGCCTGCTGAGCACCCTCAGCCTGTTCAACACCGGCCTGATTATAATATGCGGCCTGGTCGTTACCGGCTTCTTCGCCGTCCTTTACGGCTTAAGCTACAGCTTTACCTCAAGGACCTACTACAGGATAGTAAAGCAGATGAACGACGATGAGACCGCCAGGACCATTACCTGAAGAACAGCCTGCTGTCAAACAGACACGGACAGATATGAACTTCTCCGACTTCAATACAATAATCCCGAACATCGGAAAGCTAACAGGACTGCTTGGAAAGATCGACGGGGATCGTCACAGGCTGATAATGAACAACTATATCCTTGCTTTCTTCAACAGTCACCTGAAGGGACTCCCTGCGCCTATCCTGGAAAGCGGAACACCGGAATACCCAGAGGTGCTGCTTGAAACCAACTAGGAGATTTTTCAGGGCAAACTGCTGTATCACCAATTTTCTCTGCATCAGCCCTTCCGCATATGTGCGCTGAAAGCAGTCAGCGGCAGGAACTTATTCAGGAATATCAGCAGTGCACCAAGTGCCGCTGGTACGACAGACAGTATAAATACCAGTGCAAAGTGTATATCTGCAGCGCTCACCTGCATACCCGCGACTGTATCCATGCTGATCCGACCCTGGGACAGCAGCATCTGATAACCATAGATGCCAGCGCCATGCAGCGTCGTATCCGTTATGAATATCAACTGATTAAAGAAACCTCCCCAATTGGTAATGAAGGCCAATACGGCAATAACTACCAGCGGCTTAAGAGCAAACCTCAGATACTGTCCAAAGCCGCATGATGCCCCCTTGAGCCTGCAGGATACTGAAAAGTGCAGAGCAAATGCACCTATGGCAGAGAAGGATGCGCCGATAATAATAGGATATATCGTATTGATCAGGTTAAGCTGCCTATAAAGCAAATACTCGTTGGTGAAGCTATTGCTCAATGAGGTCAGGATCACTAGAAACAAAGGATAAAGAAATTTACTGTACATTAAAGGATACGCAAGGAAAAGTACTAAAACAACGTAAACAAGGCAGCCTATCACACCAAATATCAGAGAGTTCGATAATGCGGCAACAAACTGTTCATCGTTCAATAGGGCTCTAATACCTGCACCAAGCTCACCGCCGGCTGGAATAAATGTCTTGATCATCATAAAGACAGATATACTTCCAAAAATGATAAATCCAATGATCCCCCCAATAGACCCTCTAACGGTTCTGGACCCTTCACCCAGATTCCCTGTGAACTCTACAATGTACGGCATAATGAAATACAGCACAAAAACTGCAACGGTACTGATAACCAACTGCAAAAATGATTTCACGACCCACGAGGCACTGGCCAGGCTCATTTCCAGGGTCTGGAGCCCTGTCCTGTAAATAAATGTGTCGATAACCTCAGAAGCACCTCTTGTCAGAGGATTTGATGTCAATATCATGCTCTCGATATCAGGCGACAGCAGCATCACTGCCCTGGCTGCTATATACCCCAATATGACCAGACATATCCTGCCTGCTCCGGATTTCCTGCCCCTGCTCTCACACACCAGTACTCCAATGATAACGGGTATATATACATTTCTGATCGCCTCCATCATTGCTGCAAGAAACGGGTAATACCCCTGTTCTGCAAAAAACAGTCTTGGTTCAGCTCCTGCAGGTGTCAAAATACTATTGATGACGCCCTCGATCGAAAACATGTCCATAAACACACTGGCAAAAGATACTGCCGGGATGAAGGCGGGAACAGCTATCAGCACGATAGCAGTGGTTTTCAGTATCCAGCTTGGCAGCCTTGAAATGCTTAGTATCAGCAGCACAGCAAATACGCATGTAAAAATGATGGATAGTAAACTGATCACAATTGTATTTACTAATGTATCAGAAAACAACTTGTTCTGAAACAGTGCAATGTAGTTGGCAAGCCCGGCTGATTTACTTCCGAAAACGCCCTCTGCGATATTGTAATATTTAAATGAAATAATAATAGCCTGGATCGCCGGTGCTGTCTTGAATACAGAAAGGACTATCAATGCCGGCAATGCTGTCAGAAATGCAAATAACTTTTTATTCATTTCAGTGCCTCACTTTCACTTACTATAAAAAATTATATGTTAAAAGTAAAAATCCTGCAATTGTTTTGCAGGATTTCCTTTTTTAGTATCGGTTTCGATTCAATTGTTAAGCATCCTCGTAGCTGAACATGTCAAAATCTGCCCATATGCTCTTTGTGTGCAGGTCGGATGCAAACATTCCGACAAAGGAGCCGGTGAACATCTGCTGTGCATACTCATCGGCCAGCAGCGTCATATCGAACGGCATGCCGACGGGCGTGAATTTCTCCCCGTCAATACTGTAGGAGAGCGTCAGGGACGGCCCATCGATATATGCCTGGAACCATACCGGTCTGCCTTCAGGCACCGCCACAGGCTTGCACAGCTCTGTCAGCCTGTGCTCCGAATACAGATATGCTGTTACGCAATGACCAAGCTTCTCATCAAACGTCTTGTAAAGAGCATAGTGATTATTGCTGTTGTAGTATACGGTCAAGCCGGCCATATGGTGGTAGCGTTCAGGTGAAAACTCCAGCTTGGTCAGCGCCTTTGCCTTAAATGAGGTCACCCTTCTGGCAACTACGCTCACATCATAGCGGCTGGTCAATGAGTCACGTCCGCGCAGGCGGAGATATCCGTCACGAGAACTCAAATCAGCCCAATCCGGGGTTATGGGATTCCTTGGCGAACAGAATTGCAGACTGATGTGTCCATTGTCAAAATCATTTACAGCGGCTTCTTTTTCGAAAACATGCTCCGGCAGATCCGGCGCCGGCGTTTCTGCTTTGGCCAGGTTGCTGCCGTCAGCCATCCTGAGCCAGCCGTCCTGTGTCCATGTCATTTTCTGTATGGCTGTCTCACGTCCGAGGTAACACCTGCGCTGGGGCAGTATCGGCCGACCGCAGAGATGCGCCATGTACCACTCCCCGTTCTGTGTTTCGACCAGCGAACCATGTCCTGCTTTTTGCACACCAGCCTGAGGATTGCACAGCTCAGGCATCATATACGGGCTGGCCTCACTTGCCGTGAACTCCCACGCAGCGCTGGTTATGACCGGATTTGCCGGATCGGGCTCGTAGGGTCCGGTTACGGAAGCAGACCGCAGAACTGCAACGCAATGGCCATAACCGGTGCCTCCCTCCGCTGTCACAAGATAATACATACCCTTGTGCTTATAAATATGGGCGGCTTCGACAAAACCACGCTTTGTGGCGCCGCGGCTTATGCTGACAGGCTCTCCTGTCAGAGAGCAGCTTTTTGGATCAAACTCCTGTATAACGATGGATCTGTTATCCATATTTCCCGGGCGGAAATCCCTGTCCTTGTTGACCAGCCACTTCCTGCCGTCGCCGTCATGAAAAAGGGAGGGGTCGAAGCCGCTGGAATTGAGGTATACCGGCTTGCTCCACTCACCGTTTATATCGTCGGTCCATATGAGATAGTTGTCCACATCAAAGAACCATGGGTTGCTGCCATGTACATTGGAATAGATAAGGTAGAACCTTTTCTCGCTCTCACAGTAGCTCAGGCATGGAGCCCAGACACCCTTGGACTCCTCCTCCCCTGTAAGGTCAAGATACTCCCTCGTCTTCAGCGCATGGCTGACAAGCTCCCAGTGTATCAGGTCGCGGGAATGGTATATCGGCACACCCGGGAACCATTCGAAGGTCGAGACCGCTATGTAGTAGTCATCACCCGCGCGTACAATGCATGGATCAGGATTGAAGCCCGGAAGTATGGGATTTTTGATCGTTTTCATGTTCTGCCTCCAATACTAGTGTTATTATACATCTACATAAAATTCTATCGCTTATGAAACAACCTTTTTTGCCTTTATGGCCATCCTCTTATATGTGCAAAGGCCATAAATCGGCCTGAGAAACAGACTCTTTTCCTCTATGGTCACCCTTTTATTTGGCGCAGTGACCGCTCCTGCCTCTGTGGTGCCCAAATGAGACGCGATCAGATCGCCTCACTATAAGCGGCAGGGCCTTCCTCGTTATATTTTAACATACTCAGGACACCAACTCTATAGACGTCTTTTAAATAGTCTCCAGATACGCCAGTGTGCAAAAACCTCATTGTCTGGGCACATGATAACCATTATGAGTCTACATAACTCTATAATATCCATATTATGTGACGTTTTATATAAAATATCCATGAAATTCAATGTATACTCAATGAAACTGTGCCCAGACAATGAGGTTTTTGCACACCGCACACGGTATTTCCCATGAAAAAGGGGCCATAATACCTGCACCATGGTATCGGACCCCGTTTCATCATGATCATCGTTCAACCGTCTTCATATGTCAGCATTTCTTGTTGCAGCCAAATCCCCCTCCGAAGCCTCCGAATATGCCGGGACAAATCAGTATTATGACCACAATGATAATGATAAGCCACCATATCCAGTTACATCCTAAGCCCAGACCGAAACCTCTTTCTTCCTCTGTCATCTGCCTCACTCCCTTCAGGAATGTCCCCGATAATTCATCTCACCTCTGCACATCCGGCAAGACGGGGACATGTATCACTCGATGGTATCCATTTCACTACATTGTATTATCCCACGGTGTTTTTTGTTACCCGCGCCGGATCACATTTATCGGGTTTGCTGCTAATCGGGCCCTTTTTACAGCAGACAGCCACAGAAATAGTTGTACTGTTCCTGTGGCTTCGTCATTCGAATAAATATTTCACTCAATGGTCTTTAATGGATGTATGCTTTAATATGATTATGGCATCAGCTGCCGGTTATAACATTGCCGCTAGCAGCCAAAGGGGCCAACTCCGCGATCATAGAAAAGCAACAGGAAAAGGATGATAAAAAACAGTATAGCGCAATCATCATTAAAAATGCCTCCGACGCCGCCGCATCCTCTGTCAATAGCCATAAGTCAATACCTCCTTATTATAGTGCTCAATTTATAGTATGACGGACACAACGATTATGTTAATCATTTCTTTTCCCAAAATCAAAACATATGGGGCTGAACATAATTTTCATAATATGCATATAGTATATTGAATTTGTACCAGAGTAGAAGTATAATAACCTTGACAAATAAATATCGTTAGGTGAGGCTACCATATAGAAATATGCTGCTGCCCGGAAACATCGAGAGATGCCAAATTGGGTCAACAGGTACTGCCGATTCAAGGTTTTACTTAATGCAGCTGGATAATGAGTTCCTAAGCTATATGGTGCTAAAGCTCAACGAGTGCAGGGTATTATTGATGTATTGCCGTCACTCGTTGCTGACGGCTTTTTATTTGTACAAACATTTCATTGTTATCGGAGGTGAACGGTATGGAATGTGACACTGGAAACAGTAGTCACTTGCGATGTCCCGGATCTGGTGAGGGATCATTTTGTCATACCGTTTGCCGGCAGACTGCCGCGGTATAAACAAATGGCCCTCGCTGCAAAAAATTTGTAGAAAAGAGGGTGACTGCAATGGTAGAGATCTTTAAGACTGTGAACGGCGAACTGCTGAGCACAGACAGCTTTGAAGAAGGCATCTGGATCAATATGACCAATCCCGGTGAAGAAGAAATAAATAAGATCAGCACAGCCTTGAATGTGGAGAATGATTTCCTGAAGGCCGCACTGGACGAAGAAGAACGGGCCAGAATAGAAAGCAACGACGAGGGTCAGACATTGATAATCGTTGACATACCGATCGTTGAAAAAGAGGGGCAAATGGATCTGTACACCACTATCCCTCTTGCCATGATAATCATCAAGCACGCCATAATAACTGTCTGTCTGAAGGAGAACACGATCCTGAACGACTTTAAAAACAACAAGGTGAAGTCCTTCCTGACCCAGTTCAAGACCCGTTTCGTGCTTCAGATCCTCTACAGAAATTCAACAAGGTATCTTCAATACCTCAAGCACATAGATAAAATGAGCAGCAGGATCGAACATGACCTGCACAAATCAATGAAAAACAAGGAGCTCATACAAATGCTCAAGCTTGAAAAGAGCCTTGTCTACTTCTCCACAGCATTAAAATCCAACGAAGTCGTACTGGAAAAGCTGATGAAATTCGATCACATAAAAAACTATCCCGAAGACACCGATCTGCTTGAGGATGTAATAGTAGAGAACAAGCAGGCCATAGAGATGTCGAACATTTACAGCAGCATATTATCGGGAACGATGGACGCATTTGCCTCCGTCATCTCGAACAATTTGAACATCGTGATGAAATTCCTTACATCAGTCACCATTGTAATGGCTATACCTACGATGATCTCAAGCTTTTTCGGGATGAACGTCCAAATGCCGCTGAATACGCCGGGAGCTTTCTGGATCATAATAGGCATTTCATTGGCAATGTGTCTTGTCACTGGATTTACATTATACAAGAAAAAGCTGTTCTGAGCTTAAAAGGGCCAGGTTGCGTAATTTCCTTACTAAAAATCAGTAAGGGAATTACGAAGCCTGACCCTCTTTGTTACCTTTCACACAAATTGCCTGCGCCGTCATAAAAGCTTTCACCGGACTGCCTCAGTATGCCCTGGCTGTCATAAAACTCTTCGTCGGCCTGCCTTAATATGCTCATATAGTCAAAGTAGTCTTCACCCGGTTCACGGGCTATCCCTTCCTTATCCAGATACCTATCTCCGGGGTTCCTCTGAACACCCTGCCCATCATAGAACTTTTCCTTAAGAGAATACAAAAATATCACTCTTTCATAAATACTCCGATGTGATTATATCACAAGCCCGGCTCACAGTACATATGAATCATATCAAATCTGTCCCGCCGATTTGCGCACGGTGGCAGCAAAAAAGTGCTCGATCAGGACTCAATCACCGCAGGTATGGGTCCTCCAAAGTACCGGAGCCGGTCAGCACAAATTCCGAGCCGGTCAGGTACATGGCCGGACGCACACATGTGTTGGCCAAGAATGCATTCTTCTGCTCAAGACGTCCGTCATAGGTAACATAATAAACACAGTCAGGTGTGACTGCACATGGAGTGCTCAGCCACCATGACCAGTTGCCGTCGGTCTCATGCTTCAGTTCTTCATAGACCGACTCATCTCTTGCTTCCGCCTGTTGAGTCAGCGCAGCCTTTATATCCCAGCCTCTGTCAAGGACATAGTCCCTAAGCTCCTTTATAGACAGCAGGAACACTCTGTCCTTCACCATTTTTCCGAAGGAGCTGTCAAAGTTGCCATAGACCCTGTTCAGCTTATCCGTACCTGTTGAGGAAAACACTTCAGTTCCAAACTCCTTCAGCTCCTTCTCCATTTCAGGCAGCAGTATCTCATGGGAATACACCTTAATCAGCTTCTGTTCATCGTCTGTGAACCCTGCCAGAAAGCCTGGTTCATCAGCGGACGAATTTTCGCCGTAGCAAACGTTTTCAACTATCGGCGCCGATGTTGAATAGCTGACGGTCTTAGCCGAACTGTTCAGCCATTCCCTTATATTTGAATTCTCCCAGAAGTTGCTGCCATAGGTCTGGCGGACCTCGTTGGAAGATCTTTCCCTCTCAGCTGCATCAAAGCACTTGAAGCTCAGCAGCCTGTCGGAGAGCAGAAGAGGGCATCCGTCATCATCCACATTTATTACTCTCCAAACCACAGGCTGTCCATAGTATGTTCCAAATCTGATGTAATCTCCAATCTTAATTTGGGTAGTCTGTATAGCTGAGCCCTGCTCGCTGCCTGCCCCATTGCCCTCACTTCCGCTGTTGTCTTGGGAATCACTGGACTGCATCACATGCGGCTCCTTATCAGAGGGCCCCTCAACTGCATTATCCTTGCCTTCCGTACTATCCTTACCCTCTGCGTTATCTTTGCCTTCTGCATTATCATTGCCTGCCGCACTGTCGTCCACCTGACCGTCACCGCTCTGTCCGTCATCAGAAGAAGCGACTGCAGGGTCATATATTTCCACATCCCCACCGTCAGTCTGTGCCGTCAACTGCCCTTCGGAGTCCATTCCCTGGGAGTCCGTTCCCCGGAAGTCCTCCCCCTGGAAATCCGCCCCGCTGCTATCACCCATGCCTGCTGCATCATTAACTGCTTCTGCACCGGCGCCTCTCCCAGGTGCGAACCAAATCCCGTAAACACCGAATGCAACCACCAGCAGCACAATTGCACATGCAGCAGCCATTAATGCCTTGCTGCTCTTTTTCCGTCCCTGTTGATGCTCTTTTCTCTGTCCTGCCCTGTCCGGCCGCAGCATTGCCGCACCGCCTATGATCCCCTTTGCATAACCATCATGGCCATCGTCCCTGGCACCCGTTTTACCGGTTACGATAAGATTTGCTACTGTATCCCTCAGCTTATCGATATGCTTCGACATGTCGGGAGTCAGTGCATCAAGCCAATGGGTCGAATACAGAAAATACTCCATTGATTTTGTAGGTACGACATCTTCTATCCTGAAGGGAATTATTATCACATTTTTATTGACCGCTCTTTCCACCTCGCGAAGGACCTGCTGCGATTCGTTGGAAGCAGCAGAAAATATCAGCACCATGACCCTTGCTCCGGATATGGCAGTTACTATCTCCTCTCCCCATTCCTTGCCGGGTATGATGTCACGGGGTGCTATCCAGCAGCGGATATTACTGTTTTCCAATGCATTGCAGACAGCATCGGCAATATTTTTGTTTTTTCGAGAATATGAAATGAATACATCATGCGCCATGATCTTGCTCCTCTATAAATATCAGTCAAACTTTATGGCAAACCAGCCATATTTATACATGACTATTAATTTAGCGTATTATAGAGGAAGTGTCAACATCACCCAGAGAGTATTGACCCTTTTGATCAGGCATGCTTCTATTTGTCGTTGGTCAGATCGCCGTTTCCGTGAACAGGTATTGCTTCACCCAGATATGTTGGCTCAGGCTTGATAATAACATAAAAGAAATCCTTTACTCTTGCGAGCATCTCTCTGAAATCCCTGTAGGACTGTCCGCTGTAATCCTTTGCAGCTGCGGCGGCCCCATAGGCCTCAAGTCCAAGCCTGTCTGCTATATATAGCGAGCGGTAAAGGTGATATTCCTGGGTAACTATAATGATCTTCTTTGCAAGGAATATGTCCCTGGCCCTATAAAGGCTTTCATACGTTGAAAACCCCGCATGGTCCATAAATACATGCTGTGATGGTACACCTGCATCTATCGCGAACTGCTTCATGACATTGACTTCGTCATAATTGACCCTGCCATGGTCACCGCTCATCAGAAGCCTGTCGGAAGCTCCCAGGTCGTACAGCTCGATACCTCGGTCCAAACGGTCCTGTAAAATATAGCTCGGGGTTTCATTTGTCCTGACAAATGCCCCAAGCACAAGTATGCAGTCAACATCCAACTGCGATGCCTGCTGTACTGAAATGATCCTGTCGCTGACAGATGCCCTTACATATCCGTCGATACAAAACGTCGCAACAATGCATATAACACCTGCAATAAGCAAAAAGAGCAGAATTCTCTTAAACCTGGATTTTGAGGGCTTTGCTTTTCCGACCTTTCTCTCTTTGGTCTTTGACTTGCTCATCTTCGTCTTACCCGCTTTTGATATACCCGCATTTTCCATAGCATTTTTTCTCCTGTAGAGTTATTGATGAAGAAACACCATAGTGTTTTAGACATGTCCCCATGGGTAAATGTTCCATACTATTTTTTCCTCCACTCACAGTTGGATCTGTAATGCTTTGATGGCCACTATCGGACTTACCGTATCGGACAGGCACCGCCGGACTTACCGTATCGGACAGGCACCGCCTTCGCAGCCGGCCTCCAGAATATTTGTCTCGATCTGCTCCTTCTCGTATTCTGTGAGCAAGGAAGGTATGAATGGCTTCATCCCAGAGATGCGCCTCTCATATTCCTCCTTTGAAATGCTTTCGTAAGGCAGCAGAGGATAGAAGCTGTCGTCCAGAGCGAGGAAGGATACGGCCACGACCTCGTCCCAGTTCTCAAACAGCCAGTTCTCCACCTCGTCCCATTCATCCTTCTTTACAGTGACTGTAATGGACGCATTGTGGTCAACATAATTTTTCATGAACCTCTTATATGTTTCCAGCTGCTCCAGAGCGGTGACCTCATATTTTGTCCTCTGTACCGGCGACTTCTGGGGAAACTCCACCACCTTTACAGAACAGGTCTTCCGGCTCTGTCCATTCTCAGGCAGTACAGGGTAGCCCAGCGCTTCACACACCTTGACCAGCGGATCTCCGGAATTGATACGGATCCTTCTGATGTAATGGGACGAATGCGAATGATGCAGACCGCTCGATACGCCGGGCAAAAGTGAAAGGGTCCCCTCCGGCTTGATAGTACAGATCAGCAGGGGCATGGGTATATTCAGTTGAGCAGAGTAAGCGGCTGCCTCCTCATGAGCAGTTTTTTTCAGCTGCACCAGCAGTTCCTCCTCCTGCTGCGTCGAATATCCCAGCAGGCTCATGGCATCCTGCCAGCCGGTCAGGCTGACCCCAACGAGCCTGTCTTTCTTTTGCACCGTATCCCACTGATACAGCTCCAGCTCAAGGCATGTCATCCTGATGCCTGCCCGCACCGAAAGGCGCTGGGCCTCCATCAGCCGCTCCCTGTCCAGCAGTCCGTTTTCATCAGTGAAAGCATAGACATTCACCGTGGTCAGATTGCAAAGCCCCCGGTCTCTCAAAAGGATCTCCGCACACGGGTTGATCCCCTCAAAGTCAGCTCTTCTTTTTCGGGCAGCCTCCGCATTGATAAAGCCGGGCTCTCCGCTTTGGCGCATCTGAGTGAGCTGCCAGCGGAGCTGTTCTCTCGAAGGCTTGCTTTCATAGTATATGGAGTTGTTACTCATTTTCCTGTGCGAAATGTGCTTATTCTCCACCCACTCCTTGCGGTCATTCAAGCTGTACAGCTCCGACTTCGCCCTGATACACTCATCATCATCGGCCCCTATTATACCTACCTCGGCTGTTCTCCTCACACCTCCTACCACGACATTCTCTCCGATAATATTGCAGATATCCAGACAGTGTATAGGCCTCAGCTTGCAGCGCACCTTGTTTTCCTCATATCCGAGCCCGCTGATGACGGCCGCGATTTTTTCAAACATGGTTTTAAGACTCTCGTGACCGCTGGCGGTCCCCCCAAATCTCTTTAGCCGCTCGCCCTTGGGCCTTACATTGTCATAATTCAATACTATCGTATGTACCATCTGATAGCTGTGGTTGTACAGGATGGAGAAAAAGAACTCAAGAGCCTTTGTCCACCCCTCTTTGCTGTCACCTACGGTAATCCTTGCAGTATCCCTGTCGAAGACCAACGACGTATAGTCCTGTCTCTCACCGGGATGCAAAGGTTTATAATACTCATGAACTATCTTGACGTTCGTCCTGACGGAGGGCATTTTATCTACATCCGGTTTGAGGACCCTAAAGCCAACACCCGTCCCTATCATAAGCAGATAAAAAAGCTCGGAGAATTTCTCAAAGGAGTCGATGATGCAGAACGCACAATTGTAATTGCCGGTCCCGTACTGCTCGGCAATTTCCGTTCCTCCAAGCCACAGGGTCCTTCCGCTGGGAAATTGCCTCAGATTATATATGTTGTCATAAAGCTTTTCCGCTTCCTGTGCCGTGACTCCATCCACAAGGCGGCAATTGTATTCCACCGCTCTTCGTACTGTTTCCCACCAGTATTCGCGGCGCTTGACGTCGTCCATCCACCTTGAATAGGTGCGGTAATACACAAATTCGCCCAATGGCCTCATGTTGGAAGGATTGTGCTTGTATCCCGACAAAAAATCTTCACTCAGCAGTCCGTTCTCCCACCGCTTCAACCTTTGCTGAGCACGCTCCCTGCGGTAAAGGATGTATTTTTTTGCTGCATCCTTTCTGTGGCTTGCCATCAGCGAGGCTTCCACCAGATCCTGTATCTCCTCAACGGCCATACTGCCGCCGTTTGCGTTGATCCTCTCTGCTGCCGCATCCGCCACCTGTCTGGAAAGTATACTGTCGACCCCATCAAGTGTTTCGGACATAGCCTTATGTATAGCATCAATTATCCTCTTGGGCTCAAAATCAACAATGCGTCCATCCCGCTTAATGACCTTCATAATATCCTCCTCATATAGTAAAAAACTATATATTGTATCCTGCTGGGCAGTGGCACAATATATAGTGTAATTATAGGATATACTTCACAAATATTATGTGATACAAATCACATAATTAGTATATAAAGCGAAATATGAGCCTCCACTGCTTCACAACATGTCATGAAGGGCAGCCTCATCCAGTATCAGTATCTTTCTTTTCTCAAGGAACTCGATTATCCCGGCCTTTTTCAGCAGGGCCAGCTTTCTGCTGACAGTCTCCCTTGTCACTCCGATGGAATTTGCCATCTCCTCTCTGCTCATGTGAAGCTCCAGGCAGACTGCTCCGTTTTCCTTTCTGCCATACTTTTGCACAAGCTCCAGCAGGAGCATCCCAACCCGGGAGTCCACATCCTTCGGACTGATCTTTCGAAGCATGGCCTCCACTTTCTCCAGCCGCTGGCAAAGCACTTCCATTATCTTAAGACTTATTTGGGGATATTTGATCATCAGTTCGCGGAATCTATCTTTGTCTATGGTGCATAAAACCGTATCCTCCATGGCCTGTACACAAATATCCGCTTCCTTGTCCCGTACCAGATTTCCTTCCCCAAAGAAGTCTCCCTCATACAGTACATACATGATCTGCTCACGTCCCTCGGGAGAATAGCCGTAAACCTTGACCTTTCCCCTGCTTACGATAAAAAAATCCCGGGGGATATCACCCTCCATAAAAATGAAGGCATCCTTTGGATACCATTTTTGTACGATCAGTGAGACTACCTGGCTGAGCTCGGTGCCGTCAAGGGATGAAAACACCGGCACCCGCCCGGCGCATTGCTTGTGGTTGTTCACAGTACATGTGCATTCCTTTATATCCATCATCCTGCTCCTGCTTGCTTTAGTAAATAAACGATTTTGGGTCTTTATGATATTTACCACATATTCAATGCAATAACAAAATATTTATAAAAGAAAACGCCTGACCCGTATCAGCAGGTCAGGCATCCGATTAAACATAGTGTTGACCGGTTAAGCACAGCCCATATGCCATGCCTGGCCGGTAAAGATCATTCAACTGTAAGCAGCGTCACAGACATAGCCGGCAGCACAGCCGTGAGCCTTCCGTCCTTAAGGCTTGCTCCGGTAAAGGCTGTGGGCTTGATATTCTCAGGATCGCTAAAGGTATTGTGTGCATTCATGACAGGCGCTGTGAGAATAGTGCCCGTTACTGATGAAGGCATTCCACCCTTGAATACGCTCAAGCCGCTGAGAGGACAATCTATATCGGCGGAATCCTCATGGCTCAGGTTGCACAATGAGATATTGACCTTACCGTCCTTATCCACTGAAGCAGACGCGCTGATCTGTGGCAGCGTATCTTCTCCCAGACGATATTCATCGCATTCGAGCATCAGTGGCAGAAGCTCTGCATCCTGGTGCACCTTGTACATATCGAACACATGATATGTAGGAGTCAGCACTATTTTATCATCTTCTGTCAGTATGACAGCCTGCAATACATTGATCATCTGAGCGATATTTGCCATCCTCACCCTGTCACAGTTGTTATTGAAAATATTCAAATTTATACCGGCGACCAATGCGTCCCTGAGCGTGTTCTGCTGATACAGGAAGCCCGGATTCGTTCCCGGCTCTACAGCATACCAGGTGCCCCATTCATCAACTATCAGCGCGACTCTCTTGTCCTTGTCGTAGCGGTCCATTATCGCAGAGTGGCGCTTTATCAGTTCTTCCATGAACAATGTCTTTTTCAGCGTTTCAAACCAGCCATTCTCATTGAAGTCCACAGCTGAGCCCTTGTGCTCCCAGTCTGTTCCGGGCACGGTGTAATAGTGGAGGCTCAGTCCATGCATCATATTCCCTGCCTCGCGCATCAGCACCTCAGTCCAATGGTAATCAGCCGTGTTGGGCCCGCAGGCGATCTTGTAGACCTTGTTCCCGCCGAAGTTTCTGATATAGGTCGCATATCTGCGGTATTCATCGGCATAATATTCCGCCCGCATATTTCCGCCGCATCCCCAGTTCTCATTGCCGACGCCGAAATATGGCAGCTTCCAGGGCTCCTCCCTGCCGTTCTCCCTTCTAATATTGGACACCGGCGATTCGCCGTCAAAGGTTATATACTCGACCCACTGCTGCATTTCCTGTACGGTTCCGCTGCCAAGGTTTCCACATATATACGGCTCCGCTCCGATCAGCTCACACAGTCTCATGAATTCGTGAGTGCCGAAGTGATTATTCTCAACAACGCCGCCCCAGTGTGTGTTGACCATTTTGGGCCGCTGTTCGTACGGTCCGATGCCGTCCATCCAGTGGTATTCGTCAGCAAAACAGCCTCCCGGCCATCTCAGCACCGGTATTTTGATTTTGCGCAGTGCCTCCGCCACATCATTGCGTATACCGTCGGTGTTAGGTATGGTCGAATCCTTGCCGACCCATATGCCCTCATATATGCATCTGCCAAGATGCTCGGAAAAATGTCCATAGATATTCTTGTCTATCCTGCTCTTGCTTTTGTCATTGCCTATGATCAAACGCGCCATCATTCAGTACCTTCCTTTCGGTTATAACATTTTCCATTTGTATTTATGATACCCGGCCAACTCAGTATAGCTTATCTTAAGCGCCAGATCACATCATTCCATTTCAGCTCATTCTTAAAATCGGACATTTTTGTATCATTGTTAATAAGCAGATATTCGATCCCGCACATTTCTGCCCAATCAACCATATGCTCCTGGGTAATATCAAGAGAAAACACGGTATGGTGGGCACCGCCGGCCAGTATCCACGCCTCGGCAGCATCCCTCAGCGACGGCTGGGGCTTGAGCAGTACCCTTGCCACAGGGAGCCGCGGCATATCATTCTTTTGCTCGACTGCATCCACAGAGTTGATGATCAGGCGGAACCTGTCCCCCATGTCGATCAGGGATGCGTTCATCGCCGGACCGGGCCTGCCTTTGAATACCAATCTGGCAGGGTCGGCCTTGCCGCCTATCCCAAGGGGATGGACCTCTATCCTCGGCTTTGAATCGGCTATCGTGGGGCACACCTCCAGCATATGAGCCCCCAGGACCATTTCGTCGCCCTGTGCCAGGTGATATGTGTAATCCTCCATAAACGAGGTGCCCTTATCAAGGCCGCTTCCCATCACCTTGACCAGCCTTACCATAGCTGCGGTCTTCCAGTCGCCCTCAGCTCCAAAGCCATAGCCATCTTCCATGAGCCTCTGTACAGCAAGCCCCGGCAGCTGCCTGAGACCGTGCAGATCCTCAAATGTAGTTGTGAAAGCGCCAAATCCGCCTTCTTGTAAAAATGCCTTCAGCGCAAGCTCGATTTTTGCCTGAACTCTCACAGCATCACGGGCTGCCCCTTCTGCTGCAGCTTCGTCTGCCAGGATATATTTCTGAGAATACTCTTCCAGCAGTATGTTTGCCTCAGCATCCGACACCTCATTAATGAGGTGTCGGATGCTGAGGCAAACATACTGCTGGAAGAGTATTCTCAGAAATATATCCTGG
>JAAYPO010000099.1 GCA_012519745.1 Clostridiaceae bacterium
TCCGCCGCACCGACAACACCACGCCCGGCCTACCATCCACAGCAGCAACAGCCGCAGCCGGCGTATCCACAACAGCAACAGCCGCAATTAGCGGCTCCACAGCAAGATTACATTGCACCACGCCCAGGCCTTGTCGGCTTTTCAGAACGCAGCAACTCCCCGGAGATATTGGCCGCTGCACAGAAGAACCGCAAAACCTCAATCGGATGTTTATGGGTGCTGGTGCTTGTGCCGCTTATCGGTTTTCCTATTGCCGGTCTTCTTATGGATGATTTTCCTGTTGGAGAATCCCTTGTCATCGGCGTGGGCATCGCTCTTATCATGCTGGTTGTCAATTTGCTGGCGCTGCGAAAGACCAGGCAGCCCATGTGGGAGGGCGCGGTCGTCAACAAATACAGCAAGGAGAGAAGCGAGCACAGGGGCGGCGAGGATGACAATTATAGAACTTATACGGAATACACCACGGTCATCAACACCGACGCCGGCAAGAAAAAGACCATCGTGGAAAAGGATAGCGGGCGGGATATGTACGACTATCTGGATGTAGGCGACAAGGTGCGTTTTCATCCGAAGTTTGGTACATACGAGAAATATGACAAATCAAAAGACCGCATCATCTACTGTAACGTGTGTTCCATGATGAACCCCATGCAGAATGATCGCTGCAAGCGGTGTAATAATCTATTGTTCAAGTAACGAGGAGGTTTTACGATGGAGAGATTCAACACAATGCTCGAAGCGGCGGAATATGCCGCGACACTCTGCAACAGCTGGAGCTTTGCCTATTCCAATACGGAGGTATACGATAGTGCCAAGCTGTTGGTCAGCGCTCAGATGAGCGACGAGGAAAACCCTGTGGACGAGGACAGCTTTTATGTGGTGTCACCCAGTGGGACGATCGGTTTATGTCAGGACGGCGAGGAAATAGATTGGCTTTTTCTGTCCAACTGTGCTGTGGACGAGGATCTGCCCGCCACGCTTTCGTCCGCATCCCAGCAAATCAAATTCTGCCCGAACTGCGGCTCCGGCGTTGTTCCCGGTGCCCGTTTTTGTGCAGGCTGCGGCACAAAGCTGTCCTGAGCAGCTCCGTGCTTGGATCTGTACAATAAAAAAGATACCGCAGAAAGATATATTGTATCGATCTGCGGTATCATATGGATATCAAACCATTTAGCAATAACAGCGCCGGTGGCTAATACTTCTCTGCTGTAACAACATCACCTTTTACTGTCAGATGTCTGACCCTTTCATATCCTTCCGACATGCTCTCCGGTGTGGCATCGGTATTGCCGATGATAGATGTATGTGAGAAATACGCGTCCGGTTCAAAATCGGCCTTTATTATCTCAAACTCCTTGTCATTATAACGCGCGAAGTATGCGTTTCCTTTTTCCTTTACCCTATCATCCCTTGGGGGCATGGGCTTTGACAGGAACTGGGCAATGACCGTTCCGTCCGGCAGAACGACGACTTCGCATATTGATCTCTCCAGCAATAAGCCGTCACGCTCCGTTATTCTTTCCACTATCGCTGCATTAGCCGCTGTATCCAGTGACCCGGCCTCAGTGATGATATCGCCTGCCTTCGATACGCCGTCGAACCCATCCTCATCACGGACTCTCTTGCTGCTGAAGTTTATCATGCTGCCATTTTTCTCTCTTACACAATCTGCGCCGTTGAGCATGCCCGCCTCACGCGCATTGTCACCGGATTCGATATAGTCAAGCGAACTCAGGATCAATATACCCATAGTGACAGCCATTGGATCTGCTGTAGCGACCATTAGATCAAAATCATCCGTTTCATAGCTATTGAATGCTCTTTCAAATTTTCCCATGGTATCATCTACATAATCATAGAAATCGCCCAATTCTTCACCGGGCTCTTTGTATATAGCTCCAGGTGATGCTTCTTTGGCCGCACTGTCGTCTGACCCGCCATTACCGCTGTCATCGGTATCAGGCACATCCGAACTGCCTTTGACGCTGCCGCCGTTCTGACTTGACGAGCTTAAATCCGATCCGCCGGACTTATCACGAGCCTTAACGCACCCGCAAGTAAGTACTGACAACAGCAGTACAGCCAAAACAAAACATAAGATCCTTTTCATAAATCCCCTCCTCGGCCAATTGGCACTTAACACCTACAATAGCGCTTTTTTCTAATTATAGCATATATAATTCGACGTCGTTTTGTAAATTCCTTCTACAATAAGCTTATAGATGTAATCTACATAAACTTTTTTATACATCCCCAACGATACCTCCGGTACACAGGGCATTGTTGATATCAACTGAAGCGAGTCAGGAAATGCATCCTCATGATACTCTGCAATATGACGGCGATTCATTTATCACCGCAGATGGGACTGGCATTGGTCGGTCATTGGACCATCGAGTCGGACAAAGAGGAGGAAGGCCTGTTCAACGAGGAATATAAGTTTACCGTTAAAGGAGAAAAGATATCAAAAGAGATCAAGGATGTCCGGCTCGAGTATGATTTTGGGGATGGAGGCGAAAATGCAAAGGGATCGGCTGCGGGAAGGGTGAGCTAGGTCGATCGTTAAGGAAGCCCGGCAGGATGTGTCAACGGAAAGGGGGATAACGATGGGAAAAATACAATGGAAGATCAGCGTACCCATATGTAGAAACACGGTTATTCCATCCTCCTTCACGGCGGGTGGACGGAACAGGTTGCGTTGTTCTGCACGGAGGATAATTATGTGTTGGTCGAGGGCGAAGTTATGGCCCGTACGATCCATTTGAGAGAGAAACGTTGATGGAAACCGATTCAGGATATCTGCTTTTGGGTAGAGTCGGATATCTTTATTTCTCTGTTTTGATATTTCTTCAGAATAAGTACAAGCAGTACCAGCGCAAGTAAAAGAGTTATCGCATCCGAAACGGGCTGCGCCCAAAGCAATCCCTTGAAGGAGAAACGTCCGTTGAGCAGGAACAAAAGCGGGATGTAGAACAGCCCCTGACGGGCAATTGACAGCAGCAGAGAAGCTTTTGCCTTTCCGAATGCCTGAATGGTAGTCGAAGCAAGCATCTGTGCGCCAAGGACCAGGAACGACCACATATAGATCGTCAAAACGGTAGCTCCTTCAGCTATGACCTCCGGCAGTGGTGTAAAGATGCTGATCAGACCTGATGCAAATAACCCAAACAGAATGGTCAACACTATTCCTATGCCTGTTGTCATAAGCATACCAGTTCTTATGATAGCCTTCACCCGCGAGAAATCCTTTGCGCCATAATTGTAGCCGACAAGCGGCTGGCAGCCCGCTGCAAACCCATCACCAGGACACCAAGTCCTGTGGAAATGGCTATTCCCGTTGATAGCGTTTTATTTGCGGATCGACTATCCTTCTTACCAAGGCAGCGTGAGATATAGGAAGCGGCACCTGTGCTGACGATTGTAGCGATCGCCATCATCAGCATAAAAATCGGAGTTGTTATATTCGCTGCCGCAAGCTGATTCGGATCGTTCAGCATGCCTATAAAGAACGTGTCGACGAGATTATACAGTACCTGTACCATCATCCCAAGCACAACTGGTATCGACATTTTCAAGATTGCTTTTGTGACTGGTGCATTGCTCATTAGCTCTGTTTGCTTATTCTGTGTCATCAATTATTTTCCTCGATTCTATCGCTTTTTGTGAAAGGCTGATGGCCAGTCTGATACTTTATTTCGAACTTAACTCTTTTGCCTTTTCCAGCAATCGTGCACAATAACCACGAAACTGTTCTTTTTCTTCATTCGACAGGCAGGATGCTATGTTTTCGAGCCATTCATCGTATATACCCACAACATGTGCAATCGCTTTCTTACCTGCGTCAGTAATATTCAAAATGTTTTTACGCCTGTTATCAGGGTTCTGTATACGCTTGATAAGTCCTCGTTCTTCAAGGGATAAAATAGCTTTTGCTACCGTGGTCTTGTCCAGCATAAGGGAATTTGCGATCATATCCTGATATGCATCAGCGTGGAAGTAGAGGAAAGTGCTGATTTGGTGCTCGGTATCGGATACTCCCGCTTCGCGTATTTTTGCGTGACCATATTCCTTTGCGTATTTTAACAGTAAATTTATTGTATTGAAATCCATATTCTCCTCCTTTACAGTTGAAATATAAACAGTTGATTCATAAACAGTTGAGCATTCAAATGTTTAAAGTGTAAATGATTATTTTGCCTTTGTCAATATTAAGGCAAACAAAAAACCATCTGCCGACAAAATCTCTTTTATCAATAGATGGTATTTGTTTTTGGTGCGGATGACAGGACTTGAACCTGCACGGTCGCCCACTGGAACCTAAATCCAGCGCGTCTGCCAATTCCGCCACATCCGCACATCTTTTTCATGCCTTATTCTAAGTCATTTCGGGCCTGATGTCAATCCGGTTTCTTGTGCAGTTGAGAGCATAAATATCAAAACAGGGCATGCTTGAGCGTATTGTAATAGATGTAAGGATAGTTAAGCAATTATTCTGCTTCAATATGATGATGAAAGGGCAGAGGTTAATAATTCGACAAAATAATTGCCGTTCATTGCTCATTTGTCGTTTTTCTGCTATAATTTACAATATACTACATGTACAAATCAATAGATAGGATGTATGTCAGCTCTAAAGGAGGAGGCAATATGTCAAAGAACAGATTAGGTTTCTTGCGTTTTTTCCCTTTTAAGCGTACTAGTCGAGGCATAAGATCCATCAGTCAGATCATTAATAAAAACACCAGAGGCATGATCCTGATCTTCGGTATTGTAGCAATAATAGTATCTGTATTTGCCGCAATATTTACAATGAATTCTGTACTTACTGAATCCGTTGTCGAAACTGCGGATCGAACTGCGAAAATTGTCGAATTTGAGCTTAGTAAATATGATAACATTCTAAGAACTATGTCTATCGATAAGGTATTGATGTCTGATACAGCAACTGTTGCAGATAAACTGGGACGTCTAACTGATTATGTGTCGTTCCATGGATTTGATTCCGCAGTGTGGATCGACGATAAAAATATAGCCCACATAACAAATGATATTACCGCGGATTTTTCCAATCGTGATTATCTCATCGATGCTATTTCTACAGGCAGGCCAACGGTATCAAATGTGTTTGTGGCAGTCGGGAGCGATTTTCCGATGAGCATCGTATTATGCTGCCCTGTGTTCAATCAGCAACAGAAGTATATCGGTGCAATCGGTACTGTTATCGATGCACAGACTATAACTGACCTGGTATCGGAATGCATTATCGGTACAAGGGGTCAGACATTTATCGTTGACAGTAATGGAGTCATCGTTGCCCATCAGGACTATGACAAAGCTGTCGTAAATCAGCTTAATGTAACCGACTATTACAGCGGCGCTGATATAATTGCTGATGCCGCCGTGAACAAAACAAGCGGCATATCAAACATGATCCTCAATGGAAGCATTTCAGTGGTGGGATACCAGCAGATACAGGGCTCAAGGGGCTGGACCATATTTGTGAGCGCATCTGAGACAGAGTATATGACCCCTGTTTTCATCTCCTTATTTGCATTTGTTACGATTTTGGTTGTTATGATTATCATCTCAAGCAAGGCTTCCAAAAAAAATGCCGACGAGGTGGCAAAGCCTTTAAGACAGTTTATCAAAAGGCTTGAAAAGCTATCGGAAGGTGATCTGACTTCGGAGGCCGAGCTGACAACGACGACAACAGAAATGATCGAAATGAACAAGGCAATGAAAGCTGCGGTTTTGAATCTGAGCAACATTATTGCAGATATCAAGGAGAAGCTGCTTCAGCTTTCAAAAGGAGACTTCAGGTATAACATGGAGGAAGATCGCAGTATTTATATCGGTGACTTTAAGGCATTGGTAGACTCATTCTCAGATGTAAAATCCATGCTGTCGAGTGTAATTAACTCTATAAATGATGCAAGTTCCCATGTGGCAACAAGCGCGGAGAACATGGCCGAAGGTTCATCCAGCCTTGCAGAAAGCGTTTCGAGTCAAAGCCTTGCTGTAAGCTCTGCCAATGAGATCGTTGACCGTATCATCGACGGCAGCAAAGAGCAGGCTGAAAAATCGCAGCAGGTTATCGTTGATATGATTGAATCAACGAAACAAATAGATTCTGATTGCAAAGATAAGCTTGCCAAACTAAAAGCTGCCATGGATGAAATAACTAGGACATCGGTGGCAATAGAGACAATTGTCGACAATATAAACAGCATTTCAAAGCAGACATCCATGTTGGCCCTGAATGCTTCCATCGAAGCAGCAAGAGCGGGAGAGACAGGAAAGGGGTTTGCGGTGGTTGCCGACGAAGTTGGAAAGCTTGCACGAGAGAGCAGTGTTTCCGTCAGCAGTACTCATTCGCTTTTCTCGGAGGTCATACAGGCCATCGAGAATAATCACCTGATTGTCAATGACATCGAGAAATATTTCATGGATGTTTTGGAACATATCAATAAGCTTGTCAGCTTTACAGAGCAGGTAGTTACAGACTTTACTGCCAATTCACAAGAGTCTGTGAGGATCCAGGAGGAGATGAATTCTCTTACTTCGATCATTACCGATGCGGCGGCAACTGCTGAGGAGTCAGCCAGCATATCGGCTGAGCTTGCTGATCAGGCGGCAAGGCTGAAAGAAAGTCTGGATGTATTCCATATTTAGTATGGCTGGCGGGTATCCGCCGTGCTTCAATGGAAGGATCTGGAGCTTTGCCTGTAAAAGCTGATGCGGCCCATGGGTGCGGGGCTCATGTGAGTGGCCCATGGGTGCGGCTCATGTTGGCGTGGTTCATGTGAGTGCGGCTTATGAGTGTGGCCATAGATGCAGCTCATGAGGATTTACATCAGAAAGCGGAACATTTTCCGCTTTTTGTCTGTCTATAGTGTTGAGGTGAAAACGGATGAAAAAAAGCATTGCTTTGGTAATTGTGATTTTAGTGAGTATCATCTTTTTCAGTGCATGTGACAGGACTTTTAAGAAGGCGGACAAGCTGGAGCCAACACAGATCGGGACTGTCAATGGTCTTGAGAGCATTTCCATGACAATTAAAGAGGGGACGGTTTCTTCTACAGGACTGGCAGTGATTATTAAAAACCATTCTGACAGGGAGTTTGTCTATGTGCCTATTTTCAATATGGAGGTACAGATCGATGATATGTGGTATCAAGTACCTGTTCTATATGATGTCACTTATGATTTGGCACTGTCATGGTTAAGTCCTGGCGACGAAAAGGAACTGAAATTTGACTGGGAGTATGAGCATGGGAAGCTGGGCAGGGGAAAATACCGGGTTGTTTTGTACGAGCAGATGCATGCAATATCCGAAGACGCCCCGGTATACGGAGGATCTGATCGGCTTATTCTTGCAGCAGAGTTTGAGATCACATAAAGCAAATGCGTTTTTCAAATGCTGATGGGGAGGGCATTGCATGAGCAGATCTAAAATCATTATTCCGGCTGCAGCGGCAGTTGTATTATTGGCACTTGGGACAGCTGTGTTTTATTTTGGTTTTATTTATGATGCAGCCAAGCCGCTAAGTTATATTTCTCCAGGTGATACATCAAAGGAAGAAAAGCATCTTTCGCCAAACGAAGGGCAACAGGCGGAACCGAAGCCTGAAATTGAAATATTTGATCCGGCATATTTTATCCCCGAGCTTGGCCGTACATACAAGTATACGTTTACAGATGACGGTGAACGGCATGAAATATTTGTGGAGTGGAGCAAGGATGACGGTGTTTACAAGGAGTACAGTGATTACCCCAGCTTTTATTTTTTTAGGAAAACTGGCGGGAATCCTCCGCATTTCAATGGGGAGATGAAAGCCAGGTTTCTGCAAGAAACTTTACCGCTTTACATGATGTTATTGTCATCTCATAAACGCTATCACTATATGCTGATAA
>JAAYPO010000005.1 GCA_012519745.1 Clostridiaceae bacterium
GGTAATGTCATGGGCATAGGCTTCTCCAAAGATGTCCGCGGTTATTTGCTCAGCATAGCTTCTGCCAAAGAGGTCTGTATAAGAGACCATCACAGGGCCGTCCTTGTAGATCGGGAGATTTTCATACGTATCAGAATAACCCTTCTCACTGCCCACAGGATTCGTGAGCTTGACCGGCACACTGAAGGTCAGTGCATTTCCATAGGTATAGACTTTGTCAGGATTTGTGACAGCAGGAGCTTTACCGTCGATATTCAGTTCAAGATCAATTTGTGCATCATTGCCTGCTGCATCAGTTACATGCAGTACTGCGGATGACAGCCGGACTCCGGACTTGGCATAGAACAGCAGTTCGATCCTGTCGATCACTTCTCCGGGAATCCACTCGTTTTGCATGAAAATCCCATAAGCCTCGCTGCCTTTTACAGGGAAGCGGATCGGCGAGGTAATATCTCCCGCCGGCACATCCAGCAGATGGGCGGTATATGCCGAATCAAAGGTGATATAGGCGTCGTCTGTATCATCCCCGGTAATGTCGGCATTAATGGTAAAGCTGCCGTTATCTCTGTTGATGGCATAGCTGTGGTCAACAACCGGCGCCTCTCTGTCGATATAATCGATCACATGGCTCACCTCTGCCGCATTACCGGCCTTATCGACGGCTGTCACTTCTATCCTGCCGTTCCGGCTGAATATATAAGCTCCGTTTTCGGGCTGGACAGACGCTCCGTCTTCATATTCCGCAGTAACGCTGACCTCGATATCTGCGGCAGGAGTATCCATGATATAATGCTCTTCAGCCCCGCCTTCGTTTTTGATCCGGCCGTCCCTTACGGTTTGTATGGTCACAGTCACATCATTATTGGCAGCTTCTCTTTCAGAGACATTCAGGATTATTTCCGGCGGAGTCTCATCTCTTGTAAGGTCGATCCTGTATACGGGAGAATATCTCCTTACAGGCAGATAAGTGAGCTCTCCCGGGAACTCGCCGGCAACCTTTATTAAATATTCATTGACCAATTGATAGTATGCGCTCAAGGTTTCACCTTCAGCAAGGGTTCCGCCGATATCCTCAAAAAGATTTGCCAGTTCGATGGCGAAGCTTCCTTCCTGGCACTGTGCCGGTTGCTCGCAATCGATCGTGATGGATTGCCCGTCAACTTGCAGATCTTCAGCAGTGCCATACAAAACATGGTAGTTATGGCCCGGAGCGATGGTCGAAGGGTAATCGGTCATACCTGGAGGATCGCTTATATACTCGCCGCTTATGGAATATTTGTAAAGCATGTTAAAGGCGCTGTCCGGCATATCGACCTTAAGTATGAGCTGTGGATCATCCCCCTTGAAAAACACCCTGTGAGCCGATACGGTATTGTCTATGATCCTGGTATCGATCCCATCGCCTTCGGTCGTAAGATTTGCCCGGACAGCCATATCCGTTTCCCCGAAATCATTATCCGCTGTTTTTACTGATTCGAATATAAGCCCAGGTGTTCTGTTCTCAAAAGCAAACATGGTGAGGATCTCGCTTCTGTCGATCGGACCATATTGATCCTGGTATTCATATTCGATCCAAAATTCATAGCGTATAAGATTGCCTTCCTCATCGTAAGCATATGGTGTGATAAGGCTGATATCGACAGGCAGCGTAAAGCTGTAATCCATAAGATACATGGAATTGTTGCCGTCCGGCAGTAATCTGCTCCTGCCGAGCCTGCTGTTTCCCTCCGCCAGGTTCAGCATGCTTTCGGTCAGATACCATGTCTGGATCGTTTCTTCCGATTCCACGGTTTCATTATTGAACCGGAAGCTGTAGTCATAATCAGTACCCGGATCACCGGTCGCTGAAGGCTCCATGCTTCCGTCAGACTGGAATATCACTTTCTTCAAAATGACTCTTGTACCGCCAGGTTCACCGGTCAGTTTAAGAGATTCAAGCCCAAGTACAGGATCGTCCTTCAGTACGAATCCCGCCTCCGCAAAATCGTGGAGAGGAGTGGTATTCAATGCTGTAGGTCTCACACCCTGGGCCATGGAATCTGATAAGGACAAATTGATCGCGTCTAATAAAACGCTTCCCGGACTTTCAGGATAATACAGCCCATACCCGTAATGAGGCCAGCTGTCTTCGAAATAATCGACAAAGCTCTTGAACTCCCTGTCTATCCTGTTGCCGCCGGCATCGTTCGTTGAGAAACGGATCATCTGCACATCATAGGTCCCGGGCGCATACCTGGTATTGAAAGGTATGAATTCAAAGGTATATCTATCCACGCCTTCGATTTCGCTATGATACCTGCTGCAAATCGCCAGCACAATGGGCCCGCTGATCTCACTCGACTTTGCCTGTCCGGCGCTGTCCCAGCCATAGGAGTAACCCGCACCCGAGCTGTCATAATTCCTCCATACCAGGGTACTGCTGTCCAGCGTAAAAGTGACAGATGCAGGCGTAGTCGTACCTATCTCATTCCATGCCCCTCTGAATACATTGCCGTCATTGTTTTTGAAAATTTCACCGCCGTCCTCTTCAAACTCGGTCCCCCATTCTATCCAGGCATGAGCGTATTCTTCAGCATTCTTGAAGCTTACGGCCGCGGAAAGCTCCATATCTTTGATTATGTCGCCTGTTTCTTCAGGGGATATACTCTCTACATAGATCTCGCTGCTCTGGTTGTCAAAGGTCAAGTTAAGTAATCTAGCCGTTTTGTTGCCCGATCCGTCTTCAACCTCGACCCAGAGAGTCCTGTAGTATATTTCATTCTCTGTCATGCCGTTTTCAGCATAGTTGTATTCCAGCGATTTATACTCGTTCCTTATGGACCCTTCCTCCGTCCAGGCTGAAGGATAATCTGCGTTGTGGTTATCAAGCCACGCACATCTGTATGTCATAGAACCGCTGTTATCAAATGCTTTCAGCACTATGCTGAATCCGTCTTTCTTATATCTCCTTTCCAGCTCCACTTTTGGGGCTACCGTATCCAAGGGAGGATCAAACCTGTGTCCTGCAAAACCATATCCCACATTTCCCGCAGCGTCGGTTACGTATATGTTCGTACCCAGACCGCTCATCTGAGCATCGCTTTCCGGCAGTTTAATAAAGAGATAAGCATTTTTTGTATCGGCTTCGCCGAGAGGCACAAGGGGAGCATTAACGCTAAAGTCTTTACCCGTAGCATTTTTCCAATCAGAACCATATGATCCGTTAGTGCTTACTTGATATTGCATAGCAGAGATGCTGTCCAGATTAGTAGTCACTGAAAATGCAGCGTCCCTCCCATGGAGCGAAGCATCGCTGACAGTGGCCGTTATCTTGAAAATATTATTCACTTCCTCAGAAAAGTCCGCATTAATAACAGGTGCTTTAAAATCCACATAATAGTTTTTATCAAAAGCAGGCATTATTTCCGGTGTTGTGAGCAGATAGCCTGATTCATCCATCTCCGTCTCTCCATCGGGTATGCTGATGGATTGGAGTCTGACCGGGCCTTCGGCAGTATAATTTCCAGGTCTCCAATAAAAAGCAAATCTATACCTCAAACTGGTGCGAAGGTGGCCATTTCCACCAATTCGCGTTTCTTGTATACGATTAAATAAAGGTTTTACATAGTTCCCGCTTCCGTCATCTATGTTCAGTGCTATTTCTGGTATGCGGTCCCCTATAGCTCGGATCTTATTATAATTTATTGTAATGGTCAAAGTATCGTCCTTGGTCAGATATTCGTCGATATTGCTGCTGCGGGTGATGGTGACACTTTCGACTATAAAAGGTTCAAAGTCGACGGCGGTCTTGGCAGACACCCATTCCCCTCTTTCTGATTTCCTGTTGCTAAACGGTACAGAGTAACTTCCGCTCCGGCTGCCGTTCCTTTCTCCATAAGCGTTTCCGGCCATATCTGTAAGGTGGTTGTAAATGGCGCTGTTAACCGATGAGGATATGTTCACTGATGACAGTTCATAATAAAGATCCTTGCGTATACTGCTTTGGGGATCCTGTATCTCGTATTCAAAGATCATGACCGGCGCTGAAGTATTCGCATCCGGAGCATATTCCAGAAAATCCGCGTCCAGCGGCATGGCATCGCTCCCGTCCCTGCCGGTGGTCTGTATTGTCAGCTTCAGGTCCGCAAGCTCTTCCGGGCTGTCATAGTCCTTGTCGAACTTTACCGGTTCGTCGAATATGACTCCTATGTAAACCTTATCTCCGATCTTATCATCCTTTACGGCCTCGGCACCCCGCCAGTTGCTGTTTTCCGTTCCATCCGGATTGTATTCCCATGGTCCGTTTTTACTGTATGACAAATTCACGGCCTTGATCCTGGGTCCATTATAGTCTCTGCCCACCAGCACTCCATTCTCCATCTCCGTGTGCACCGGTCCTCCGTTGTAGGAACTGCCGTAATAACTCATTATCAGATTATTGCCGCCCCAGTCCTTCCATGTGCTGCTGCCGGTAAGGTTCAGCTTGTCATACTCTTTATCGCTGTTTACAGTGTAGTTCACCCTCTCCCAGCGGTTTCCGTCAGTACCTGTAAATCTCTTTGTTTCTCCGAAAATATTGATTTCCGCGATAGCGGACTTATTTTTACTTTTTATGCCGTCCTGCGTGTAACGGCGAACAAAGACCCTGTATGCAAAAGCAAACTTCAGGTCTCCCTTATCCAGCATATTTTTGATATTTCCCTGCGTATATCCCCCGCTCCTGCCGACAAGTATCCTCCTGAAATCATAGTATACCTTGAAATCCTCGTCCATGTCGTCATTAGAAATCGCGCCGTTAAAGGGATCCTTTTTATTTGTATCCCCGTATGAGCCTGAACTCCGATATGAGCCAAACTTGTTCAGATTCAGCTTGTATGAGTTCAGAACGCTCAGCTGCTGGCTTGATTTGGATTTAGTAACTACTTCCTTATCGTAAATAGTCATATCATAGTCAAAGAACATCAGCTCCTGGCCCCCGGCATTAAGAGGCCGCGGTGCATAGGTAACAGGATTGCCATAGCTGTTTTCACGCTCCGCGTCTGCCGCCGACACCTGTACATCCATTATTAGCTGCAGGCTTAATAGGATAACTGTTGCAAGAATAGTAAATAAAAAACGGCTGTGTCTTTTCTTCATTAAAATCCACTCCTTTTGCCGGACAGTTCTATGAAATGATATTAAGACAAAACACAAACTACAAAAATCAATTCAATCATGGTATAATAACTCTAATAATTCAATGACTGTAGTCATTCATATTAATTATATGGTTTCTTGACCATGACAGTCAATAAAAAGGGTGAAAAATGTTGAAAAAAGAAGTTCAAAGTTCAAGAAAGCTCAAAGCAGCCAACACCAAGAAAAAAATCTATGAAACTGCTCGTCAGCTGATCCTGGAACAAGGATATGAAAATGTAAGCGTGGACTCTATAGTAGAAGCTGCAGGAGTAGCTAAAGGTTCATTTTATGTACACTTTGAATCCAAAGATGCCCTGGTAGTTGATGTGATTGAAGAGATCACAAAGATGGCAGACCTGAACTATAAATCCTTCTTAACGACGGTTCCCGACGGCAGCTCCACCCTTGATATGCTTCTTCTTCTGGCAGGGAAAATTTCTGATTTTATTGAGTTCAACATTAGCCTGGATAACATGAAGGTGCTTTATAAAACACATTTGACAAAAGCTGTAGATACAACATCAGCAACAAGCTATAACCGGGAACTCTATACATTGTTCAGCAGAGTATTGGAAATGGGAGTTGAACAGGGAGAGTTAAGAGAAGATATGCCGGTCGCTTCACTGTCAAAACACCTTATTCTTGCAATAAGAGGCATCACCTTCGAATGGTGCATACGGCATCCCGATTTCGATCTGAAGGAACAGGTCCTGGAACACTTCCGGATTTTGCTGTACGGCTTAAGAAATCCAAGTGTGTCAGAATAGATTCCAGCCTATCTTCCTAAAGGTGGCTGTCCCATATCAAGAACCTGATTAAAAACAGATAAAACCTGATTAAAAGCAGATAAAACCTGATTAAAAACAGATACAACCTTATTAAAAGCAGATAAAACCTGATTAAGGCCTTGAGTTGTCGACACTCAGGGCCTTGACATTATAAAGTGTCATCAGTGTTTTGTCAGGCATCATATTTGATTTGTGTCTATTTCTGTTACATAAAATGTGCGAGGATTACGGGTATACAAGGATTACTGAGCATTACTCTATCATACGGACACCTTCAATCAGTCTGTTCAAAATATCAAGTAAGTTATGGTGGATTGGGAAATAAACGACCCTATACTTGAATTTTTGTACCATAATGTCTATAACTCAGGTGTTATGTTAATTATTTCCTATCTTTCCTGCAAAATTGAGCAAACGGCTGACCAAACTTATAACTTACCTGCAAAATTGAGCAAACGGCTGACCAAACTCATAACTTACTTGTAAAAATGAGCAGGCGCACTGTCGGAATTATAACTTACTTGCAAAATTGAGCAGGCGGCTGGCTGGAATCATAGTTCGAGACTGCCCGTATCAATGGAAGGGGCTGTCTAAAATGAACTTTGAGACAGCCCCTTCTTTATTGATTCAAATAAAAACCATCTTCTCTTCCAAGAGAAACTCCTGTCTTACTTCTTGCCCTTGACAACTGCATGGGCTGCAGCCAGTCTTGCTATCGGAACACGGAACGGTGAGCATGAGACATAGTTCAGGCCGATCTCGTGGCAGAACTCGACAGAGGACTGGTCGCCTCCATGCTCTCCGCAAATACCGAGCTTGATGTCAGGCCTTGTGGCCTTGCCGCCTGCAACTGCCATCTTCATGAGCCTGCCCACGCCATCCTGGTCGATCCTGGCAGTGGGGTCGGATTCGAATATCTTCGCCTGATAGTAATCCTCAAGGATCCTGCCGGCATCATCACGGCTGAGTCCGTAAGTCATCTGTGTCAGGTCGTTGGTACCAAAGGAGAAGAATTCAGCTTCCGTAGCGATCTCATCGGCCAGCAGAGCTGCTCTCGGGATCTCGATCATTGTACCCACTGAGTATTCCAGCTGGACCCCGGCTTCCTTGATGACGGCATCAGCAGTGCTTGTGATGATATCCTTCACAAATTTGAGCTCCTTTATCTCACAAACCAGCGGTATCATTATTTCAGGAATGACATTCATCCCCTTTTTATTGACGTTGATCGCAGCCTCGATTATTGCCCTTGTCTGCATCTGTGCGATCTCGGGGTATGAAACAGCCAGGCGGCATCCTCTGTGGCCCATCATCGGGTTGAGCTCATGTAGATTCTTTATGATGTCCTTTAGCTTGTCATTGGGTATATCCAGCTCCTTTGCAAGCTCTTCTATATCTTCCGCATCCTGGGGAAGGAACTCATGGAGCGGAGGATCGAGGAGTCTGATGGTTACCGGATAGCCCTTCATTTCGGTAAAGATACCTTCAAAATCACTTCTCTGCATGGGAAGGATCTTCTCAAGAGCCTTTTTCCGCTGCTCTACATTACCGGCTACAATCATCTGCCTGAATGCAAATATCCTGTCAGCCTCAAAGAACATATGCTCAGTACGGCAGAGTCCTATGCCCTGGGCTCCGAACTTCAAAGCAACTGCCGCATCATTGGGAGTATCTGCATTTGCTCTGACCTTCAGTTTCCTGACCTCATCGGCCCATGTCATGAATTTTGCAAAATCACCGGTCAATTCGGGATCCACTGTAGGCAGCTGTTCGCCGTATACATTACCGGTGGAACCGTCCAGCGAGATCCAATCGCCCTCGTTGTACCTACGGCCATTTTTATCGACAAAATATTTTTCCTCATCATTGATGGTAACTTCACCACAGCCCGCAACACAGCAGGTTCCCATACCTCTGGCAACAACTGCCGCATGGGAGGTCATTCCGCCCCTGCCTGTCAGGATACCCTGGGATACATGCATCCCCTCGATGTCCTCCGGTGAGGTTTCCATCCTTACGAGTATCACCTTTTTCTCTCCGCTGTTGTATGCCTCGACAGCATCCTCAGCATTGAAGAATACTTTACCTGTAGCCGCTCCGGGGGAAGCCGGAAGACCTTTTGCAACCGGTGCCGCATTCTTGAGAGCCTTCTGATCGAAATTGGGATGGAGCAATGCATCAAGCTGCTTCGGATCCACCTTCAGCAATGCTTCCTCTTTGGTGGCCATTCCTTCGTCCACCAGGTCGACAGCTATCTTGAGCGCAGCGGCAGCAGTCCTCTTGCCATTCCTTGTCTGCAGCATGAACAGCTTGCCCTTTTCGATGGTAAACTCCATATCCTGCATATCTCTGTAGTGATTCTCAAGGGTCTGTGCTATCTCTAAAAACTGATTGTATGCGTCGGGATTTATTTCTCTCATCTTGTCGATGGTCTGAGGAGTCCTTATGCCTGCCACAACATCCTCGCCCTGTGCATTCATCAGGAATTCACCATACAGCTTCTTCTCCCCTGTGGACGGATTTCTGGTAAATGCAACGCCGGTACCGGAATCATTGCCCATATTTCCGTAAACCATCTCCTGCACATTTACTGCGGTGCCCCAGTCGCCGGGGATATCATTGAGTCTTCTGTATACTATAGCTCTAGGGTTGTCCCATGAACGGAAAACTGCCTTAATGGCTTCCATCAGCTGTGCCTTGGGCTCCTGAGGGAATTCAAAGCCCTTTTCATTTTTGAAGAGCTCCAGATATCTCTTTACTACTTCCTTCAGATCGTCAGCTGTCAGGTCTGTATCAAGCTTGGCGCCCTTCTCTTCCTTTACAGCGTCAAGTATAGCTTCAAATTTCGGCTTTTCGACCTCCATCACAACATCGCTGAACATCTGGATAAATCTTCTGTAGCTGTCGTATGCAAATCTGGGATTGTTGGTCAGCTTTGCAAGTCCTTCAACGACCACGTCATTAAGGCCAAGGTTCAGTATGGTGTCCATCATGCCGGGCATAGATGCTCTGGCACCTGATCTGACCGATACCAGGAAGGGATTTGCAGGATCGCCGAACTTCTTTCCGACGATTTCCTCTGTAGCAGCAAGAGCCGCATTTATCTGGTTTTCGATCTCTTCGGAAATCTTCTGTCCGTCCTTATAATACTGAATACAGGCTTCCGTCGTAACTGTGAAGCCTCTCGGCACAGGCAGTCCGAGGCTGGTCATTTCTGCCAGGTTTGCACCTTTGCCTCCAAGAAGGTTCTTCATTGAGGCGTTGCCTTCCTTAAACAAGTAAACAAATTTCGACATATATACCTCCATTTATGTATTATGTTATTTGGCTTGGTTAACAAAAGAAATTAATCCTCAAATTACCCATATCATTATAACACAATATTTTTTATTGGAAACAGTTTTTTTGCTTTTTGTATACTTTGTTCATGAAATCCAAAAAGCATCCTTGTTCCGCATCATAACATATGCTGCACTAGCTTATAATTTCCCAATATGAATGTTTTTTATTACAATTTATCAAGGCTCCCGTATGTAGTCCTCAAAATGGCTGGTATACCTGAACCCACCATTTTTCAGCACCCAAAATCCTTCCACCTCCGGGAGTCCTTCAATGAACTCCACAGCCTGGTCGATGTCCATATTGAACACAGCTGTAGACAGGGCATCGGCCATACCTGAATCCCTGCACAATATGGAAACCGACTTGTAATCGGTGGATGGGAAAAGGGTGTCGGGATCTATAATATGGTGATAATCAATACCATCAACAGTATAGTATCTTTCATATATTCCACTGGTGACAAGGGATGCGTCCATTATGTCCAAAATGTGCAGATCGGGCAGTTTCTCGCCTGTTTCAGGATTCTGTATCCCCACATTCCATGGATGGCCCTGGGCATTTTTACTTCCAATGGCGCGAACATTGCCGCCTACGCTTATCAGGCCTGATGTGAACCCGGCTTCCATGGCGATACGACTCGCCTGCTCAGTTGCATAGCCCTTGGCGATGGCACCCACATCAATGCTCATTTCAGGGTCAGCCAGATAGACCGTAGACTCCGCTTCATTTATAATGATCCTGTTTATATCGGTATGCCTGGCCGCCTCTGCCAGCATGTCCACGGGAGGCAATTCCGCCGAATCGGGGTCATTCATCCCCCTTTGCCGGTAATCATGCCAGATCCGCAGGACAGCGCCATAAGCTACATTTACCTTTCCATCGGTTTTATCATGCCACTGCTTTGAAAATTTTAAAAGATCTATTATTCTTCTGTCCACCTTGACCGGAGCCCTGCCGGCATTGTCATTGACCGTCTTCAGATTGTTTATGCCCTCATAGCTGTTGTATATGTCATATAGCTGGTGGTATTCGCTGAGCGTGTCGTATATGAGACGGGAGTGCGCTGCAAACTCTTCTTTGTCATTTGTATATGCAATGATAGTTGTTTTCGTATCAAAGAGCTGCAGGAACGTAGCTTCATAGCGTACGGGTTTGCGCATACCGCAAGCGGCAGTGTTTAGCAAAAGCAGCACCGACATGCAAAATAGGCATATCCTTTTCACGGATATACAAGCAAGTATATTTTTCCTCTTCATTGCTGTAATATTGTCTATCACTGCATCAACTCACCGCCGCTCCATACCTGATCATTTCCGGGTAAGAAAAAAGTCAGAGAGACAAGTCCTGCCTCTCCAACTGATATTACCATAAAGCTGTGATGTTATCTATTCTATAGTTACAATACACGGTTATTTGGCGTTTTGTGAAGCTTTTTCGATCACCGTGATGAAATCTGTGACATGGACGGTAACTGAGCTTGCCAGTTCGGCATCTGCAGGGGCACCCTCCTTCAAGGAAATACCCTTGACTTCGCTGGCAGTTTTGCCGGTCACATAAGCCGCAAATGAAGCTGCCTGCTCATTCCATTCCTTCTTTATGCCGGAAGCCTTCCTCATGCCGTATACATCGCCCAGTTCGTTCTTTGTCTTCACTTCCGCAGTCTTGACGTCAGTGGTCAGTTTACCTGAAGCATTGAAGTTGACATTGGACTGTGAAGCATCAATAATGCTGCTTGTGATCTTTCCATCTGCCCCGAATGTAGTCGCAGTATACATAGAGTATGCCTGAGCAAGACCATCCTTGTCAGCCGAGGCATCGGTGGATTTATCCATGGTGGTAACGATCCCAAGGCCGAGCTTGTCGCCTGCTTTTGCTCCCAGATCCTGTGCATTATTGACTGCCTTCTCTATAGCCTCGATGAGATCGGTAACATGTACTGTGACCGAAGATGTGAGCTCCGCAGCTGTCGGTGCGCCTGCTTCATCCAGTGCTATTCCCTTGACCTCAGCCAGAGTCTTGCCGGTCACATAAGCCGCAAAAGCATCTGCCTGCTCATTCCATTCCTTTTTGATCCCCGATGCCTTCCTCATCCCGTAGTCGTCCTTCAGCTCCTGCTTTGTCTTAAAGACAGTATCCAGCGGAGTAACGATTTTCCCTGATGCTGAAAAGTTGATCTTTGTCTGTGCGGCATCGATCTTGCAGGCAGCGATCCTGCCGTCTGCATCCACAGTTACCGCAACAACAGTAGAATCAGTCTGTGCAAGGCCATCCTTCTCCCCTGCATCTGTCGATTTTGCCACCGATGTGACAACTGCAAGCCCTGTCTTGAGAGCGCCTTTCGTCGTCCCCTGGGGCGGCGTCTGGTTCGAGCCCTGGCCGCATGCGGTTAGCATAACAATTGACAGAACAAGGCTCAGAATTAGTGCAATGATTTTTTTCATAAAAAGCTCCTCCATTTTTCGAATATATATTATTGGCCCAGCCGGTCAAAGGCCGGAATAATAAACCTCAGCAGTGTGGCCGTCACAATGCCCGCGACAACTCCGGATATGAGCAGTACAGGCAGGTACGCCACCAGATACATCCCCGTGTAAATAAACGATATTGCAATGAACTGGCCCAAATTGTGGGCGACAGCCCCCGATATGCTTTCTATCACATATGATGCCTTTTTGTTGAAGGCTATCATTATAATGATCATCACCGTCAGTGATAGTATGCCACCTGAGATACTCAGTATTCCTGCTATCACTCCTCTCGTTGCCGCAACGAAAAGACCCTTTAAAACAGCTATGGAAAAAGCCTGGCTTTTTTTCAGAAAAAACAATGCATACATCACCGCAATATTCGACAATCCGAACTTGACTCCGGGGACAGGGAGCGGCAGCGCCGGGAAAGCGTTTTCCACCACTGTCAGCACCAGTGCCAGCGCAAAAAGCAATCCGGTCAGGACAAGGGACCTGGTCTTATGTACTCCTTTGCTGTTGTCAGATTTACCTTTCATCCTAAGTTACCGCCTTTTATCGCCTAATACCTCCGCCGGGCCACACATTCTGTTCATTGAGCGCTGCCGGTCTGCTTCCCTCCGCTGCCGATTATGATATCCGGCTCATCACCGTTCCAGCCGTCTGCCGGTACGATCTTCACAACGATACCGTTGGGCAGGCAGGCGGCACTTTGTCCGGCCAGGTGGATCCTCCCGGTCTTTATGCAGACCTTGTCGGGACAATCCGACTCAATAAACTGAATACTGCCATTTGCATCTATACGCAATACCACATCATCATCCTGGGGCACCGAAAACACCTTCTCCCGGCCCGCCGCCAGTTCGACAGTCTCCACAAGCTGGGAGTAATAGTATATCTCAGCCTTTACCGGCCTGCCTGAAGCCGCTTGGCTGTAGATCAGCCATATGGCTGCCGCTGCGGCGATGATGGCCGCTATTGCGATGATGTCGGTTTTTTTGAAAAACTTCATCCTAAATATCCTGCCTAACCTTCCAGGCTTCGGCTTGCGCAGGCCTGTGAAACTTTTGACTCAGCAGCGCAAAATACCTGGATAATATTTACCCCTCATACAGCTAAATAAACAGAATCGCAAAACATACCTCATGAAAAAATCGCAGAAATGAACACCATTGCCGTTAAAGAACCCATTATCAGGACGTAATTCTTTATTGCCGTTATAAAAGTAACCGCCTTGTCCTGATGCTTCAAAAATACTCTTATATTGCGCTGCACCGGTATCAGCGTCAGCAGCGATACCAGGCAGAGCGGCGACAATATTCCCGTCACAGCCATGACAATGATCGAGATATAAGCCAGAAAATAAATGGAAGCAAACACATAAAGCGCTTTCCTGCCCAGATAATATGGCAATGTATATCTTTTTACTTTGATATCCTTCTCGATATCACAAATGTTATTTGCAAGCATTATGTTCGCAGTGGTACACACAGGCGGCACTGACAGCAGCAGCAAAGAAACAAGGGGCCACACCATCAGTTCCAGGCCGATTTTGTCCCAGCCCAGGCCAAGGGTCAGGAATGTCCCGGCAGGCATATTGATATACAAAAGCAAAAACGGTATAAACAATCCGTAAAAGACACCGGACATGACCTCTCCCAGCGGCTGCCTCGAAATAGGCACCGGCCCGTATGTGTACAGCACTCCGGCCAGGAAACACACTCCCCCTGCTAGAAATACAACAATGTCTGTGATAAGAGCCAGATAAATGCCAAGGAACGCACTGATCGCAAAAAGCACATAAATGATCCTGAGAGCCGTCCTTCTGTTGAATTGCAGCTGCTGGTCATTTGTTTTTGTGTCTATGTAATTGTTTATAGCAGTGGTGGTCAGATCGAACACGAACATCGATCCAAAAAAGACCAGCGTCCTGAGCCAGTCAATAGACTGATCCTTATACAGAATAAATGCAATTGTCAGCAAAAAAGCAAATGTGCTGGTTATCTTCGTCTTGATCTCTACATAGCTTAAAAATCTTTTTACCATAACAGCCTCTTACTCTGAGCCCTGCGGCATCCTCAGCGCGCAATGGTCTCCGGATTCCCTGATATGTCATGCCGGGCACCTGCGTCATCCCTCCGGAACACTCTGTATGCCTTATCCAATATCTCCGTCAGACGCATTTTCTTTTCCTCGGTCAGTGCCAGCCTGTCCATAGTCTTAATATATCTGTTGTAGTACTTTTTAGCCAAAAGTCTTGTGAAACCCAATCCATTGTATCTTTCAACAGCCTGACTCAGCTCAGCCGTGGAGAGGTCATGCTGCGCAGCCCTGTCCTTCAGACCTGCCTCAGACTGAAACGCCTTGATGATCGGCAATGTAATGACATTCTTCTCAAAATCGGACTGTACAGGCTTCCTGGCAATGCTTTCGTCAGCTTCAAAATCCATACAGTCATCGATCAATTGAAACAGCATGCCAAGACTGCGGCCCATCTTTTTGTACAGCTTGAGCTCTGAGCTCTCAGCGCCTGAAAGTACAGCCCCGGCTAAAAAAGAAGCCTCGAACAATGCAGCAGTCTTTCCGGCAATGATCCTCAGATACTGATAGACTGTCAGGTCGAAATTTCCGTTATTGATATGCTGGTTGAGCTCGCCGGAGCATACTTTGGAAACATAGTCGGGCAGATCTATCTCCAGATAGTCCTTCCTGGTACGCAATGAAAACACAAGCTTCAGCGATACGCTTAAAAGGTAATCCCCGCATATCACAGCAGTCCTCTTGCCGAACATCTTCTGCAGCGTCGGAACACCGCGCCTGATATCGGCATCATCAATGACATCATCATGTACCAGCGTAGCAAGGTGCAGCAGCTCGATGGCCGCAGCAAATACGACGGCATCAGCATTGACCTGTCCCTCATTGTTCATGGCGCAGGCCAATAATGATACGGCACGGATAAACTTTCCCTTAGTTCCGGTCAAATGCTTCACATAGCCCCTTACAAGAGCAGGAGATGAAAAAAGCGCTCTGTCGACCTCTTCCCTGGACCTCGAAAGAGCGCTGTCAAAATCTAAATAATTGATACCATCAGTCAAATTGACGTCAGTCATGATATAAATACCACTTTCTAACCCATTTCACATTTTTCCATTTGCTCTTTAGCACCGGCATGGCGTAATAATCAAGCCCCAGTGTCCTGCCGGCGGCGATGAGCAGCGCGATAGCTGCAAATACCATCCAGAAGGTGTTCAGATAAAGACCCGTAGTGGTCACAAACATTGCCTGGAGTATCAGTGATGCTGCAGAAGCAGGAGTGGTGAATAAACCGCCGATCAGCGCAAGACCAATCAGTATCTCAGCCACAACGATGAAAATCTGCATGAACATTTGTACCGATTCGCTTGGGAGTATCAAATTATCAATAAAGGTATTCATCAGAGGCACATCCAGCTTGAAAGCATAATCAGCCAGTGTTGAATGGGCCGGATCCTTTCCGCTGACAAAAATCGCTCTGAACAGACCTAAAAAGTCAAAGTTCAAAATAGCGGTGCCCACTGAGCTGACAGCTTCTCCGGCTGCGGCTGTAGCTGAACTTACCGCGTCAGAAGCGGCACCCGTTGCTGAACTGACCGCGTCAGCGGCAGCTCCTGTAGCCGAACTAACTGCGTCAGCAGCACCTGTCGCCGCGCTCTGTACAACTCCTGTAGCTGCGCTCGCAGCATCGGCAGTCGCTCCACTGGCGCCGTCTGTAGCTGCTCCGCCATTGAGTATGCTCTCGTACCATCCATTTGCTCCGCTGAAAAATCCGTTCAGCTTAGGAGAAACAAACCAGCCCTCCGTTATCTTTTTGATGCCCTCAAACAGCCAAACTGCTCCAAGCCACACTCTAAGAGGCATCAGCAGGAAGCTGGGGGTCCTGTTGGACAAATGACCGCCTACAAAGCTTCTGCGGTTCCTTATAGTGAAAAACTCATGCTTCACATAGCTGAATATCTTGTTCCACCCAAGCACCTGAATAAAGTACACAATATTTATGAAGTGTTTTGTAAACATGGCAAGGAAGGACGGCAGACTGAACATCCTGTTAGGAAAGCCCACATGCGCCACACCATAACGTCCTCCCAAGCTCACCATTATACCATGGAAAGAGGGCTTATAGACCTCCATCTCACCCTTGCCCGTTATAGCACAGGCTATGTTGTGAGCAACCACCTCAGCGCTCTGCTCACAATTCTCTACGACCTGGGGAACAGGTCCCTTCTCGCCTTCAGCGGTGTAAAGCATATTATCGCCTGCCACATATACATGCTCATCATCTACTGAACGAAGATATTTATCAAGGGTGATACGCCCTCTCTGCCCGGATGTGAGCTCCTGTGCGGCTTTTTCGGTGATATCCGCCGCTTCGATCCCCGCTGCCCAGATTATTGTGCCCGATGTCTCGCGTACGACATCATCGCCTCTCTTCAGATCGATATAGTCCTTCCCAATACTGACAACTCCTGTATCGAGCAGTACTCTCACACCCATTTTCCTGAGGCGTTTTTCCACCTTGGCAGACAGCTTCTCCGGCAATGCAGGCACTGTGCGCTGCAGCACATCTATATCAGAAATGGAGACAAGCTCCCTGTCTATCTCATACTTATCACACAGGATCGGAACATATTCGGCAAGCTCGCCTGCCATCTCCACTCCCGTGAAACCGGCGCCTACGACATGGAAGGTCAGCAGCCTTTTCTTTTCCTCCGGATCGGTCTGCTTTGTAGCCCTTCTGAAGGTTTCCTGGATATGGTCCTTCAGAATGACGGCATCCTCAAAGCTCCAGAGCTTGAAGGCATTCTCTTCCGCCCCTTCAACCCCATAATATGTCGGCTTGGAGCCTGCACATATCACAAGATAATCATATGGATATTGCTGGTTCGTCCCTATGACTCTCTTTTTCCCGAAATCCACCGATGTGACGGTATCGAGCCTGACATCCACTCTCCTGCCTGCAAATATCCTCTCAAGGCTCAATCTGAGGCCTTCCTCATCGACTCTGCCGGCTGCTACCTCATGCAGTTCGGTGAGCATGGTATGGTAGGGATTTTTGTCGATTATCGTGATCGACACTTCTTTGTTTTTCTTAAGCTTTCTTTCCAGCTTTTTTGCGGTCAAAACTCCCGCATACCCGGCTCCGATAATCACAATTTTAGTATTCATTTTAATCTCCCGATTATTAAAAATTAACAATAAATATTTTCGCAAAAGTATTATGCCTTGTCAACTAATTAACGAAAATTAATCCATATATCCTAATATGTAAATATTTCATTATGTCGTTGCTTTATCCCATAACATTGTTCATTCCCATTATAAACATCTTTAAACAGTACTATTAAAAAAAATAATGGAAACCCGAACAGGGAGCATATAAAAAGGCTTGTGATGATCACATTACCAAATCCCGACATCTCCATCTCAAAGTTTGGTCCGTATTCAAGCACAAGCCCTGGTACATCTATCGCAGCCGGATACAGCAGAAATCCTTAAAAATCGAATTTATCCTCAAAATATGCCTCAAGTTCATCGATCCTGATCCTTACCTGTTCCATAGTATCCCTGTCCCTTATGGTAACACTGTCATCTTCCAGCGAATCGAAATCGAAGGTGATGCAGTACGGAGTACCGATCTCATCCTGCCTTCTGTAACGCTTTCCGATACTGCCTGTCTCATCGTATTCGCATACATATTTGCGGGTCAGGCTTTCATACACCTTTGCCGCATTCTCACCCAGCTTCTTTGAAAGCGGGAGAACGGCTATCTTCACAGGAGCAAGTGCCGGATGGAAGCGCAGCACCGTGCGCACATCACCCTGGGCGACCTCCTCCTCATCGTAAGCCTCGCACAGGAATGCCAGCGTGACCCTGTCCGCGCCCAGTGAAGGCTCTACGCAGTATGGTACATACTTGGTGTTTTTCACAGGATCGAAGTATGACAGATCATCCTTGGAATGCTCCATATGCTGTTTCAGATCGAAGTCCGTCCTGTCGGCAATTCCCCACAGCTCTCCCCAGCCAAAGGGGAACTTGAACTCGATATCGGTAGTGGCGTTGCTGTAGTGGGACAGCTCCTCCTTCGTATGATCCCTGAGCTTCAGATTCTCTTCCTTCAGGCCAAGGTCAAGAAGCCATTTGTGACAGAAATCCTTCCAGTATGCAAACCATTCCAGATCTGTCCCCGGCTCACAGAAAAACTCAAGCTCCATCTGCTCGAACTCACGGATCCTGAAAATGAAATTGCCCGGAGTGATCTCATTTCTGAAGGACTTGCCTATCTGAGCGATACCAAAGGGCATCTTCCTCCTGGTAGTCCTCTGTACATTCTTGAAGTTCACGAATATCCCCTGGGCAGTCTCCGGCCTCAGAAACAATTCGGCCTGGGAGTCCTCGGTAACACCCTGGAAGGTCTTGAACATCAGGTTGAATTTGCGAATGTCAGTAAAATTGGCCGAGCCGCATTCCGGACACTTGACACTTTTGTCTTTTATATATTCCATCAGCTGCTCGTTCTTCCAGCCGTCCACCGCCAGATCGATATCGTTCTCCCTGTTCCAGTCCTCGATGAGCTTGTCGGCTCTGTGCCTGGTCTTGCAGTCCTTACAGTCGATGAGGGGATCGCTGAAGCCGCCCACATGCCCCGATGCCACCCAAACCTGGGGATTCATCAGTATAGCGCAGTCAACACCCACATTATATTTGCTCTCCTGTACAAACTTCTTCCACCAGGCCTTTTTCACATTGTTCTTGAGTTCAACTCCCAGCGGACCGTAATCCCAGGCATTTGCCAATCCGCCGTATATCTCCGAGCCCGGATATACAAAGCCTCTGTTTTTTGAAAGAGCAACTATCTTTTCCATTGATTTTTCCGTTAACATCTGAAGCCTCCATATACTAAAATATTTCGTTCTTACTAATCAACCGCAGTTGGTCCAGCACCTTGTGGGCCGCGGCCAGCTTGCTCATCAGCGGCAGGTCCGTAACAGAGCCGTCCCTCTTTATTATCTTGATAATGTTGGTATCGGTGCCAAAACCCGCACCCTCCATAGTGACATCGTTGGCAACTATCATATCAAGATTTTTAGCCTCCACCTTCTTCATGGCATTTTCAACAAGATGATCGGTTTCGGCGCAAAATCCGGCCAATATCCTGCTTCCCTTGATATTACCCAGTTCTTTCAGTATGTCAGGATTCTTTTCCAGCCGGATGACCATATCGTCATCGCTCTTTTTGATCTTTAGCTGGGAACCCTCTGCGGCCTTGTAGTCGGCAACCGCCGCCGCCATCACTACCGCATCACAGTCAGGGAACTCCTTCAAAACCGCATCCCGCATCTCATTGGCAGTGTTTACAGATATCAGCTTTACGCCTCTTGGCGCCCCGATGGAAACCGGACCTGACACCAGCACCACATCCGCTCCCCGCTCTGCGGCTGCCTGAGCGACAGCATATCCCATCTTTCCCGAGGAGTAGTTTGAAATGTACCTTACCGGATCTATGTTTTCCCTGGTCGGACCTGCAGTCACCAGCAATCTCAATCCCTTCAGATCACAGGCCGGCTTTAGCAGTCCAACTGCCATATCTACTATAGATGCAGGCTCGGGGAGCCTTCCCTTCCCTGAAGTTCCCTCGGCCATAACGCCGGTGTCCGGTTCCATAAAGATATAGCCCAGTCCCTTCAGCCTCTCTATATTCTGCTGTACGACAGCGTTGGAATACATATCGTGGTTCATTGCTGGCACTATCATCACCGGTGCCTTTGTGGCTGTGACAGTAGTGCTGAGCATGTCATCAGCTATCCCCGATGCCAGCTTTCCGATCATATTTGCCGTAGCAGGAGCTATTATGAAAAGATCTGCCTTCTTTGCCAGTGAAATATGCTTTATATCCCAGTATTCGGGCTCATCGAACATATCCGTTATGACCGGTCTGTGGGATAATGACCGGAAGGTCAGCGGGGCAACGAATTTTTGAGCATTGGCAGTCATGATGATATCCACATCCGCACCCAGCTTTTTCAGCCGGCTGACGACCTCGACGACCTTATAGGCAGCAATCCCGCCGCATACACCGACTACCACCGATTTGTCCTTCAATTCCATCATGATGCCTCCTTTCAAAAATACTAATATTGCAAAAAGGTTAAGGTACAGCTTCCGGAACCTTAACCCTTGTCTCCCATCTCATTACCGGGGCGCTTTGCACAGGTCCCTGTGGCTATTTGATACCGCTTCTGGTCCTGATATATGTGATCTTGTCCTCGTTGATCTCATTGAGCGCTACAGTAACCGGCTTCTCAGATACACACCTTGTCAGCTTGTGTGCTCCGTCTGATAGCTGTCTTGCTCTCTTTGCAGTTGCAACCACCAGGGTATATCTGCTGTCTACCTTCTCCAACAGTGAGCTGAGTGGTGGAAATATCATATATTGATCCTCCCTTGAAAGTATGATTTATATTGCCAGACAAATAATATTATTCTTCTTCCTCCATATCATGCGGGTCATCAACGATCTCGGCATCCTTTACATTCAGCCTGTTTGCCACAGTCTCCGGCTGGACAGCCGACAGGACTATATGATCGCTGTCAGTGATAATGACCGCCCGGGTCCTTCTGCCATATGTTGCATCGATCAGCATTCCCCTGTCCCTTGCTTCCTGGATGATCCTTTTGATAGGTGCCGATTCGGGACTGACTATGGCCACAAGCCTGTTTGCCGATACTATGTTCCCAAATCCGATATTGATCAGTTTCATATGCCACCCTCCTTCAACCGCTTGGCTTCAAACTACCTACTCTATGTTTTGTATCTGCTCCCTGATCTTTTCTATCTCACTTTTGATGTCCACGACCAGTCTTGTAATAGTCAGATCATTTGCTTTGGAGCCGATGGTATTTATCTCCCTGTTCATCTCCTGGATCAGAAAATCAAGCTTCCGGCCTACGGGCTGATCCATTGCAAGGATCTGCCTCATCTGTCCGAAATGGCTTACAAGTCTGACCAGTTCCTCATCGATGCTGCACCTGTCGGCAAAAAGAGCCACCTCCATAGCCAGCCTGTTCTCATCAACCACCTGCTGCTCAAGCAATTCTTTTATCCTGGCATTGAGTCTGGTCTTATACTCCTTTGGCACCTCAGGGGCCCGATCCGATATCTCAGCGATAACCTTCTCTATGTAATCCGCCCTTTCCAGCAACACATTCTTCAGGCCTTCGCCCTCAATGCATCTCATGTGGATCAGAGAAGCCAGAGCATTGTCAACAGCCTGCTTGAGTATTGACCACAGCAGGTCCTCATCCTCCTGCGCCTGCTCTACCCTCAGTACATCAGGATATTTGGAAACAAGGGAGACCGAAATGTCATCATCCAGTTCAAATCTGTCTCTCAGTGCCTCCACTGCCGAAACATATGCTTTTGCCAGTGCGTCATCAAACACCACCTGCTTGGAATCCTCGCTGTAATTGCTGTATGTGATAAACACATCGATCTTGCCTCTTGAAATAGCCTTGCCCACCAGCTCTCTCACTCTGTCCTCAAGAAAGCTTATCTGTCTGGGCATTTTAACAAATATATCAGAATATCTGTGATTCACAGTCTTTATCTCAACAGTAAACTCCTTGCCGTCCTGCGAATAGTCTCCCCGGCCAAAACCGGTCATACTCTTTATCATAAATGTTTTACCTTCCCGCCATATTCAATAGGTATTATAACACAATCCCTGCCAAATAAAAGGCTGTTTCATTATTTTTTATAAACTATTTTGGATTATCTCCGTTTTACTCATGTTTTCTATACATTACAGTGACCACACCTCCGCATCCACAGTCCGGAGGTCCACACGAGAGCAACGCAGCGCCTGGTTTCAGCCGCCCATGTCACCGAGCTCATACATCACTATAGACGAAACTGCGATACCTGCCGTTTCTGTCCGTAAGATCCTCGGACCCAGCTTCACAGACCGAAAACCGCTCCGGACCGCTTTCTCTGTCTCTGTCCTCTCAAATCCGCCCTCAGGGCCGATAAATATTGCGATTCTCCGCATTGCGGCATTATCACCAACAGCCCCATTGCCGGCTATGGATCTGCCAAAACTGTGCAGTACGCTTCTAAGACTGCCTTCGGTCTCCTCTTCGTAAGGCAGCAGCATCAGATCATATCCATGGGCCAGCTTCAAAGCAGCATCGACCCCAACCGGCTCTTCCACCACAGGTATCCTGCCCCTGCCGCACTGCTTTGCCGCCTCAAGGGCAATGCGGCCCCACCTGACAGCCTTTACTGCCGCATCCCGGGCATCCCTGAATCTGACCACCGATCTTGCAGTGGTCACCGGAACGAACCTGTTCACACCAAGTTCAACACACTTCTGGATGATAAGATCCATTTTGTCCGCCTTGGGTATCCCCTGAAACAGCGTGATATCAACAGGGGGCTCGGTATGGTTTTCTTTCCGGTCTATGATCCGGGTGATCACATTTTCCTTTGAGATCTGCTCTATAACAGCATCATAATCCGTGCCCGCTGCGTCACACAGCACCAGAGGATCGCCTGTCCTGGCCCGTAGGACGCCTGCGATATGCTTTACATCCTCACCGGTTATTATGATGCGTCCATTTTGCAGATCCGCAGGTATGGTTTTTACAAAGAATCTTGACATCTGAAAACTATCGCCACCCATTCTCCCATTTCATCGACGCTCACAAGCTCAAAGCCCATGCCGGTATAAGTTTCTATAACCTCTTCCTTCCTCTCCCTGATGATCCCCGAGGTTAGAAGTATGCCGCCCTTTTTAAGGTACTTAGGTACCTGAGTGGAAAGGTCGACAATTACATCGGCAATTATGTTGGCCACCATTATATCCGCTTGTGCCGGCTCCAGATCCGAAAGCACACCCCTGCTCACAGAAATGTCCTTAACCACGCCGTTTATCTCACAGTTCTCCCGGGTGACCCGGACTGCAACCTCATCTATATCGACAGCTGCAACTCTGCCGGCCCCCAGCTTCAGCGCTATGATCGACAGTATCCCTGTTCCACAGCCCACATCTATGACCTGATCGCCCTTTTCAACATACCGTTCCAGCAGTTGGGAGCAAAGCCTTGTGGTTTCATGGGTACCGGTGCCAAAGGCCATTCCCGGGTCCAGTTCTATCACGATCTCGCCATCCTGTTTATCATATTCCTCCCAGCTCGGCTTGATCACTACGCTCTCAGAGATGTGAAAGGGCTTGTAATGCTTTTTCCAGGCTGTTGCCCAATCCTGGTCATCCACTCTCTCATATCCTGTGTAGCCTCGCCCGACCTCAAGGAACTGTGAGATAAAGCTGAGCTTCTCGTTGATCAGCGCCGCCAGTTCATCCGGCTTATGCTCTTCATTGAAATAGGCCTTTATCGTCACCTCTGTCCCAAGGGAATCCATAAAGTCCTGATCGGCATAGTCAAGAGACCCGGGGCTTTCGATCTGCCTGCGTATCTCATTTGGATCCTCTATCACCACACCGCCTGCGCCTATGGTAGTAAGCATCTCTGATATTGCATCGCTTGCCTCTTCAGTAGTCTTGATGTATATCTCTGTCCACTTCATCAAATAAGCCTCCGCCTGATCTTAAACTCCGCTGCTTTGCAAGCAGCCTCTATGTAATAGGCCGGCAGCGTCTTATCCTGCTGCCAGCCATTGGTCACATCCCCAGTGCGTCCTTCATCTTATCAAAAAAGCCCTTGCGCTGCTCATACACATCATCTCCGCTTATCTCTGCAAATTGTCTGAGCAATTCTTTTTGCTTCTCGTTGAGCTTCTTGGGTACGTCTATCTCCACCTTGACATACTGATCTCCCCTGCCGGTTCCTCTCAGGTACGGGATACCCTTGTTCTTCAGCCTGAAGATGGAACCGGTCTGGGTACCTTCAGGTATACTGTACTTCACTCTTCCGTCCAGTGTCGGTACCTCCAGCTCAGCGCCCAGTGATGCCTGAACAAATGTTATCGGCATTTCGCATACCACATCATTGCCCTGCCTTCTGAATATGGCATGGGGCCTGACTGCAACAGTGACATAAACATCGCCGGCCGGACCGCCCTTTGAACCGGGCTCTCCTTCGCCCCTCAGGGATATGGTCTGCCCATCATCTATGCCTGCAGGGATATTTATCTTCCTCTTGACCGTCTTCTTGACCTTGCCTCTTCCATTGCAATCAGGGCATGGGTTGGTAACTATCCTGCCCTCGCCGCGGCAGACATCACAGGTCTTGACATTGACAAACTGCCCAAAGGGGGTGCTTTGCCTGTACTGTACCTGTCCTGTACCGTTGCAGTGCTTGCAGGTCTCCGGACTGGTGCCCGGCCTTGCTCCCGTACCGCTGCAAGTGCTGCAGTTCTCATGCCTGCTTATGGAAATCTCTTTCTCAACACCAAAGGCAGCTTCCTCAAAGGTCAGCTGTATGGAATGCCTGATATCTGCGCCCTTCTGCGGCCCATTGCGGCTCCTGGACGAGCGCCCGAACCCGCCGCCTCCAAAAAACGACTCGAAAATATCTCCGATGCCCCCGAAATCAAAATCGCCAAAGCCTGCGCCGGCTCCGCCGAAGCTGTTTGGATCGACTCCGGCATGGCCATACTGGTCATACCTTGCCTTCTTCTGCGGGTCACTCAGCACCTCATAGGCTTCATTTACCTCTTTGAATTTTGCCTCTGCATTCTTGTCACCGGGGTTGACATCCGGGTGATACTGCTTTGCCAGCTTCCTGTATGCCTTTTTTATATCGGTATCCGAAGCGCCCCTGCCAACCTCCAGCACCTCATAATAATCTCTTTTAGACTGCGGCAACCTTCAACAACTCCTATCACGCTATTTGGAAAACTCATCAAAAGGGGACATTTGAGCTGTCCCCTTTCAGATGCCGGACTGACAACTCAGTCCCGGCTTATTATAACGCATCATTCAGAGAAAAAATTTCGATTGTAGAAATTTTTTCTTACCGCAAAAGCGTTTCAATAAGTCGGACTGATACTTAGTCCGCCTTATTATAACGCATCATTCAGCGGCATTTCAATACGATGCCTCAATTTCACTCTTTCTTGTCATCATCCACTACCTTGTAGTCGGCGTCATACACATTATCCTGACCAGCGTCCGGGCCTGCCTCAGGTCCGCCGCCAAATCCGCCTGCTCCGCCGTCAAAGCCTGCACCGGGATTGGGGCCGCCGGCTGCACCGGGATTCTGCTGATATATCTTGGAGGATATATCGTAGAATGCCTGAGTCAGAGCTTCTGTGGCAGTTTTTATCTTCTCATTGTCGGTACCCTTCAGCGCTTCCTTCACGTTATTTATCTCGGTCTCGATTTTAGCCTTGTCGTCATCGCCCAGCTTGTCGCCAAGATCCTTCAGCGTCTTTTCGGACTGATAGACCATGGAGTCGGCATTGTTTCTGATCTCGATCTCTTCCTTGCGCTTCTTGTCCTCGGCTGCGAACTTCTCGGCTTCCTTGACTGCCTTGTCGATGTCTGCGTCAGTAAGATTTGTGGAAGCAGTAATGGTCACCTTCTGTTCATTTCCTGTGCCAAGATCCTTTGCAGAGACATGTACGATGCCGTTTGCGTCGATATCGAAGGATACTTCTATCTGCGGAACACCTCTCGGTGCCGGCGGTATCCCTGTGAGCTGGAATCTGCCCAATGTCTTGTTGTACTGTGCCATCTCCCTTTCACCCTGCAGCACATGCACCTCCACACTTGTCTGCCCGTCGGCGGCAGTGGAGAATACCTGGCTCTTCTTTGTGGGGATCGTGGTATTTCTCTCTATCAGCTTGGTAAATACGCCGCCCAGTGTCTCTATGCCCAGTGACAACGGAGTGACATCCAGCAGCAGCAGATCCTTGACCTCGCCTGTCAGGACTCCAGCCTGGATAGCAGCGCCTACCGCCACGCATTCATCAGGGTTGATGCCCTTGAAGGGTTCCTTTCCGAGATACTTCTTGACTGCCTCCTGAACCGCCGGGATCCTTGTGGAGCCGCCCACCAGCAGTATCTTGTCTATCTTTTCCGGAGTGAGCCCGGCATCCGACATTGCCTGTCTAGTCGGTCCCATAGTCTTTTCCACCAGATCTGCTGTAAGCTCATCAAACTTTGCCCTGGTAAGGGTCACATCAAGATGCTTCGGTCCGGTTGCGTCAGCTGTAATGAACGGCAGGTTTATATTTGAAGTAGCAACTCCTGAAAGCTCTATCTTGGCCTTCTCTGCAGCTTCCTTCAGACGCTGCATTGCCATCTTGTCATTTCTCAGATCGATGCCGCTCTCCCTCTTGAACGTATCTGCAAGATAGTCCATCACTCTCTGGTCGAAATCGTCTCCGCCGAGCTTGTTATTTCCATGCGTTGCCAGAACCTCGAAAACGCCGTCACCTATTTCCAAGATCGATACGTCGAAGGTACCGCCGCCAAGGTCATACACCATGATCTTCTGGTCATGCTCCTTGTCCAAACCGTATGCAAGGGCAGCAGCCGTAGGCTCATTTATGATCCTCAACACCTCAAGACCTGCGATCTTGCCTGAGTCCTTCGTTGCCTGTCTCTGTGAGTCGCTGAAATATGCAGGAACAGTTATAACAGCCTGAGTCACTGTCTCTCCCAGATATGCCTCGGCATCAGCCTTCATTTTCTGAAGGACCATAGCCGATATTTCCTGCGGAGTGTAGGATTTATCATCTATTTTTACCTTCTTGTCCGTGCCCATATCCCTTTTGATCGATATGACGGTCCTTTCGGGATTGGTGATGGCCTGTCTCTTGGCTACCTGGCCCACAAGCCTTTCACCGGTCTTTGAAAACGCAACTACGGACGGTGTGGTCCTATTGCCCTCCGGATTTGGGATAACCACCGGTTCTCCGCCTTCCATGACGGCTACACACGAATTGGTCGTCCCCAGATCTATACCTATTACTTTTGCCATATTTTTTACCTCCCAGTGTTGAATTGTTTATATACTTTTTATTATTTATCGATTCAGTTTGCTACCTTTACCATACTGTAGCGAATGACCTTGTCCTTGTACTTATAGCCCTTTTGGAATTCTTCGATGACCACACTATGACCCAGTGAATCATCCTCCACATGCATGACAGCATTGTGCCACATGGGGTCGAAGGTCTCGTTCAGTGCCTTTATCTCCTCTACGCCCAGATTCTTCAGCGCATCCCCGAACTGCTTGAAGACCATTTCAACACCGTCCTTTAGCGACTGGGCTGAGCTGTCTTCGGAAATTGCCTGCAATGCTCTTTCAACATTATCGATGACCGGCAGGAAGGAGCAAATCACATCACTGACAGCCTCGGCATACAATGCTTCCTTTTCTTTTACAGACCTTTTTTTGAAATTGTCAAACTCTGCGGCTGTCCTCTGAAGTTTGTCCAGATATTCCTCACATTTCTTAGACTTATCCTCCAGCTCCTTCTTCACAGCGTCAAGCTCGTCATTTGCTGCCATCTCAACATCTGCCGCACCTGAAGCGTCGCCACACTCTCCCGACGTCACATCGCTGCCGCCTGAAACAGCGGTATCCACTTCAGCTGCATTCTCAGCTTTATATTCTTCCGTATTCTTATGCTGCTTCTTTTCATTCATTTCCTCTACTCATCCTTTGATTATTTATTTCCCTTCCGGGATAAACAGTCTCAGGCCAATAAGCACGATCCTGGCAGTCTGCCCCTATCCGGTGCCGGGATCCTGCCCTGTCAGCCTGTTGATTTCATCACTCACTATTTTGCTTATATACCTCAACGAGGATATCACCTTGGGATATTCCATCCTGGTCGGCCCGATTATACCTATCGTACCGCTCAATTTATCTGCGATATTATAGTTCACTGTTATCAGACTGCAGTCCTTTATCCATGTCAGATCATTCTCAGTTCCTATCTTTATCGTGAGCCCGTCCTTCCTGGCATTGTCAGCCAACGCTTTGCAGATCGTTGACTTTTCATCGATCATGCTCATTAGCTCCCTCGCCTTTGCCACATCCTTGAATTCAGGGTAATTCAATATATTGCTGGTTCCCTCAACATATAGTTCCTGATTGTCTATCTGCTCTATGCAGTCTGCGGCACCGTCAAGTATTGGCATCAGGATTTCCCCTGGCACTCCTGTCTCCCTCTCCAGTTCCTTTATAATATGAAGATTCACCTGGTGCAGCGCAAGACCTGAAAGTCTGTTGTTCAGTATATTGGATATCGTAATAAGTGCTTGGGGCTTGATATACTCCGATATCTTGACCAGACCATTGCGAACAATATCCGCATTGTTCACCACGATGACCAAAGCCTTGCCGGTCTCTATAGGCACCACCTGTATCGCCTTTATCGTGCTGGCCCTCAGCTGGGGCGACACGGCCATAGATGTATATTGGGTAAAGCGTGACAAAACCGCTGAGGCCTGCCTCAAGAGCTGACTGAGTTCATTTATTCGAAACTCCATTTCGGATCTCAGCTTTTCAATATCCTCTATTTTTAGATCATGCGCCGGCATCAGCTTGTCGACATACAGCCTGTAGCCCTTATCCGATGGCACTCGTCCTGCGGAAGTATGCGGCTGTGCCAGGTACCCCATTTCCTCGAGGTCGGCCATCTCATTTCTGATAGTGGCAGAACTCAGTCCAAGCTCATGCTTTCTTGCAATAGTCCTTGAACCTATAGGTTCGGCCGTATCAATGTAGTCGTCGATGATGGCCTGAAGTATCCTTTTTTTCCTCTCATCCATTATCATCTCATACACCCCCGAAAACTGCCGGTCCACTAATAGTATATATACGTATCATCTTAATTATTTGTTTGTTAGCACTCAGAGTTAGCGAGTGCTAACATATAATAAAAATACCACCATGGAATTTTTTTGTCAAGATTATAACGCGTCAGTTCGGGAAGAATTTTTTAGCTGCCGTATCATAAGTCAGGCGCTGCAGTATCAAAGATATCTATCAAAGAATGACCGGCTGGTTGGTTTTACAGGTACAGTCAAATAAATTCAACAAAAACGCTGTTTGCCAGATCAAGTCCCGGTTTAGTCAGCTTGTATGTTACGTTGTCCCTACGGTCATGGCTGATTTCGGCCAAAACCAGTCCCCTGCTGATCAGCTTATCCAGCTTATCACCATAAACCGCTTCAATGCTCTCGCCAAACCGCTCTCCAAACTCAGCCGAAGATACTCCATCGGTCAATCTCATGCCGAGTATCATAAATTCCGCCATCGCCTCGATCTTATCTATTCGTTGTTCATCTTCGATCAGCTCTATCTGTACATCCCGTCCAATATCTGCTCCCGACTTGCCCTCTGTCAGTCCGCTCTGGTTGGATACCGATCCATACCAGTTGCCTTCGAGGCTTGTCCGGCCGTCGCTGCCGGCTTTTTGGGTCCTGTGTTTGACAGCCATGATATACTGCTCTATTCCGGACACATTGCTAAACCTCACCGAATTCAGGAAAGAGTGAGCACCTGATCCAAATCCGGCGTACTCCCTTGCTTTCCAATATATCAAATTGTGTCTGCACTCATAGCCTGGGCAGGCAAAGTTTGATATCTCATAATGCCTGTAACCCTTCATTGCTAAAAAATCAACAGCATGATGATACATCCGCCTGTCCAATTCATCATCCAAAGGCACCAGTGTACCTTTATCAAGCCTATCGCCAAGAATCGTGCCCTCTTCTATCTTTAGGCTATAGCACGAAATATGCTTCAGGAACCCTTTATCTGTTTGCCCATGTCTTCGTGCTGCGTTGGATCCCCATGTCTCCCCGGGAGTCGCTGCCGCTCCGGATCCTCCCGCTCCGCCGGGTCTCCCCGCTTCAGTCACAGCCCGAAGGGTTTCAGCCCAATCGTCAAATGTCTGTCCCGGCAGACCGAAAATCAGGTCTACATTGATGTTATCAAACCCGGCCTCGACAGCAGCATTCAAATTGTCAATAAACTGCTGTCTGTCATGTATTCTGCCAATGCTCTTTAAAAGGTCATCCTGCCAGGCTTGCAGTCCTATGCTAAGACGATTGATCCCCAACTCTCTGTATAGCTTGAGTCTCTCGTAGTCCAGAGTGCCCGGATTGCTTTCCATGCTTACTTCGGCATCCTCAGCAATATCAAGATGCTTTGAACAAACCTCCAGCAATCCTCTTATGTGTTGCGGATCAACAAGCGACGGAGTCCCCCCGCCGATAAAAACAGAGCTTACACGGCGGTTTCTTATGGCGGCGCTCCTTGATACGATCTCGTCCTTAAGGGCACTGAAATAAGAACCGGCAAGGTGTTCCCTGCCGGAATAGGAATTAAAATCACAATAATAACATTTTGATTTGCAAAAAGGTATATGAATATATACGCCAATACTATCATCCATTTGATCCACCTATAAGCCGCTCTCACACAAAACCCGGAATACGTCAAACGGTATTTCCGCTGCTATGCGGCAAGCTTACTCACATGCTCCGCTAATCCAGCTTCAGCACGCTCATGAACGCTTCCTGCGGTACCTCCACCGAACCTATCTGGCGCATGCGCCTCTTGCCTTCCTTCTGCTTTTCCAGAAGCTTCTTCTTTCTTGAGATGTCCCCGCCGTAGCACTTTGCCAGTACATCCTTCCTGTATGCCCTGACAGTCTCCCTTGCGATGATCTTTCCGCCTATGCAAGCCTGTATCGGTATCTCAAACATCTGCCTTGGTATAGAATCCTTCAGTTTTTCCGCGATTCTCCGCCCTCTGGCATATGCCTTCTCAGTATGCACGATAAAAGACAACGCATCGACGATTTCTCCGTTGAGAAGTATGTCCAGCTTGACAAGCTCCGACTCCTTATATCCGATCAGTTCATAGTCAAATGAGGCATAGCCCTTCGTTCTGGACTTCAATGCATCAAAAAAGTCATATATTATTTCATTGAGAGGAAGCTCATATGTCAGAATAGCTCTCTTCTCATCAAGATACGACATATCCTTATACACGCCGCGTCTCTCCTGTGAGAGCTCCATTATACTGCCAACATATTCGATGGGAGTCATTATCGTAGCCTTGACGATGGGCTCCTCCATACTGTCTATTGAGGTCAGAGCTGGCATATTAGTGGGGTTGTCTATATTCAGCTCCTGTCCGTCCGTCAGTGTGATCTTGTAAATAACACTCGGCGCAGTAGTGACTATATCAAGGTCGTACTCCCTCTCCAGCCGCTCCTGAATGATCTCCATGTGCAGAAGCCCGAGAAAACCGCATCTAAAGCCAAATCCCAGCGCAACAGAGGTTTCCGCTTCAAATGTCAGCGCCGCATCATTGAGCTGCAGCTTTTCGAGAGCGTCTCTCAAATCGCCGTACTTCGCTCCGTCTGCCGGATAAATACCGCAGAACACCATCGACTGCACCTTCTTGTACCCGGGCAGCGGTTCAGAAGCAGGCCTCTCTGCCAGTGTAACAGTATCGCCGACCCTGGTGTCCCGGACATTCTTAATGCTTGCAGATATATATCCCACATCTCCGGCAAATAGACCATCGCAGGGAACATATTGGCCGGGTCTGAAATAGCCGACTTCAGTAACTACAAATTCCTTTTTCGTGTACATCATCCGAATAGTATCACCGGGCTTCACTGCGCCTTCCTTGACCCGGATATGGACTATGACTCCCTTGTAGCTGTCATAGAACGAGTCAAAGACCAACGCTTTCAAAGGCGCACTCTCATCCCCTTTCGGAGGTGGTACATGCTTTGCGATCTGCTCAAGCACTGCTTCTATGTTTATTCCGTTTTTGGCCGATATTTCCGGCGCATCGCTGCAGTCAAGCCCGATCACATCTTCAACTTCCTTTTTAACATGCTCCGGCTGTGCGCTCGGAAGGTCGATTTTATTGATCACCGGCAACAACTCAAGATTGTGCTCCAGCGCCAGGTATACATTAGCCAGTGTCTGTGCCTCAATGCCCTGAGCCGCATCCACTACCAGTATCGCACCTTCGCATGCCGCAAGGCTCCTTGAGACCTCATAGTTGAAGTCCACATGCCCGGGAGTATCTATCAGGTTGTAGATATACTCCTGACCGTCGGAAGCCCTGTACACCATCCTCACCGCCTGTGCCTTGATAGTGATTCCCCTCTCGCGTTCGATATCCATGGTATCAAGGACCTGCTCCTGCATTTCCCTTTGGGTCAGCACGCCGGTCATCTGGATCAAACGGTCGGCAAGTGTGGATTTGCCGTGATCTATATGCGCTATTATGCAAAAATTCCTTATATTGTCCTGTCTGTTGCCTGACATTGATTCTTCCCCTTGTCTATATTAGTTTTGCAGAAAATACTCATTAAATGCAAAACAATTATAACATCAGCATAATTCAAAATAAAGAGAAACATGGAGACGGTACCTACGGACCCCTCCAGCCAATAACACAGTTTGCTTTATCTATGCCTCCTGGAGCCTGCAACTCATTTCGCCTTAACCCATGCCTCCTGGAGCCTGCAACTCATTTCGCGTTAACCCATGCCTCCCGAGCCCGTACCTATACTATCCCGAACTTTTTTTCCGCCGATTCCACCGTCTGGTATATCAGACGATTGATGGTCATTGGTCCGACTCCTCCCGGTACAGGCGTATATGCCGAGCATTTGCTTATGGCATTTTCAAGATCGATATCGCCCACATTTCCTTCATTGTAGCCTGCATCTACCAGCACGCAGCCTTCTTTCACCCAGTCCGCCTTGACGAATTTCGGCTTGCCCACGGCAGCTACTACAATATCCGCCCTCTTTACTATGCTTGGCAGATCCCTTGTCCTGGAATGGCATATCGTGACCGTTGCATTTTCATTGAGCAGCATCATGGCAACAGGCTTGCCGAGTATCGGACTTCTTCCGATGACTACTGCCTCCTTGCCCTCCAGTTGGATGTTGTAATGCTTCAATATGGTCATTATGGAGTAGGGAGTGGCACATTTGAATGAATCCAGCTGCATGGTCATCCTGCCGAATGTATTCGTATTGACCCCGTCAACATCCTTCGATATATCGATAGCATTGAAGCAGGCTGTTTCATCTATATGGCCCGGTACCGGGTGCTGCAGCAGTATGCCGTGAACATTCTCGTCCCTGTTCAGTTCCCAGATCTTGTCGAGCAGCTGCTGTGTTGTAGTTTCCTCCGGCAACTCCACCTTCAGCGACTGCATCCCAATACGAGTGCAGGCATTCCCCTTCATTCTTACATATGTCACAGATGCGGGGTCGTCTCCGACAATTATCGTTGCCAGCACAGGGATCGTGCCCGTCCTGTCCTTGATCCTCTGGACCCTGACCGCCAGCTCCTGCTCTATGCTTTTTGCCAGAGTCTTTCCATCCAATATAAGTGGTGTGTTCATTTTATCCAACCTTCCTTTTATGTAAATTGTTCAACTTGCCCTGTGGTCACTGGATTATCGGACTATCGTCCATAACCAGAATCAAGTATTTTGCTATTGTGCTCATCTGGTAATAATAACTCACTATAATAATATATTAAATAATTATTTTTTCAATAAAAACGTGAAATATCTGCTATGCAGAGACAGAGAAATTATCAGAATAAGAAAAGAGATTTATTTGCTTGCTTCACAACAAAGCCTGGATCCTGCCGGACCTTCTGTCAATGAACTGTCATGAATAATTATATAACAGGATTTGGACAACTGTATGTCATAAATGAAATAGTGATGTAATTATTATAATACATTTTTATTTAGAAGAGTTGGCGGAGCTTTTCAATGTCGCGGTTTATATACTCTAAGTTTATGTAAAATGTCCAGTTCATAAAAGTGATCTCAAGATAGTTTCCGCGGCTTTCCAATGTGGCTATGGAAAACCGCCGCTGCCCTGCAACAAGGTCGTTTGTGACCTGGTCTACAGTCAGGATCCCGACAGTCAGTATTAAAACGAACAGTATTACAGCTCCAATGCATTGCTGCCGTCTGTGTCTTTTAGTCTTGTATATATCTACCCTGCTCAAGCCATGACCTCCGAATATCAAGAGCTATGCTTCGGTTATAACGAGGCGATAACGCATTTCCATTTATTATAACCAGTTATTCGCCCTTCATTACATCGCTCAAAACCTCCGCAAGGTATTTTGTGCTCTCTATGCTCTCACTCAGCAGATTGCCGTCACCTCCGACTTCAATGAGGATGGCATTGTTCGATATCTGCTGATTATATCGCTTTCCAACGATACGGACCGGTTTTGCCAGTCCCGGATATTTCTCATTCAGCTTCTGCTGCAGCTTTAAAACGAATTTTAGGTTCTCCCTCCACTCCGGATGCGGCAGCATTCCGTCAGCACCCACAACAAACATGATCTGGGCGCAATTCTTGCCATTGATCTCCTTTGTCATGCGAAGCTTGGGCTTCTTGTCATCGACCGCATCCCTGTGAACATCTATATATACCTGTATTGATGGGTAACTCTTCTTATAGCTTTGCAGTGTGTTTATTGAGACACCGTAGGCAGCATCATGAACTTTGTCATGGACAGTACCGTTATGCAGTGTGTCGATCCCGTATTTCTCCAGGTGCCTTGCCAGCTCTTCACCGACTCTCACCACATTATACTTCGGATTGCTGTTAAAGCTTGGTACATCCTTCTTGCCCAGATCAGCTTCCTTCAATACATAGCTTTCTGTTGTATGTGTGTGGTAAATCAGCACCTTGGGTCCTTTCTTTGCCAGATCGATTCTGAGAGGCTCCTTAAGGAGCTTTGCAATATCGATCTTGTGTTTTGTAAAGTTTTTGATCTGAATTTTATCAAGCTCAACTGTCTCTTTTTCATCCCCTTCTTTCTCATCCTCAATTTCGTAGCTTACACTGCTCATTGGCTGATTTCCCAGTGCAAGCTGATTATTGCCGCCGGGATTTCCGCTCTGCTGTTGATTCCCCTGATTCTGTTGGCCTGCACTGTTATTCGTCTGACCTGCGCTGCTGTTTGTCTGACCTGCCCCGTCATTCGTCCTGCCTGCGCTGCTGTTTGTCTGACCTGCCCCGTCATTCGTCCTGCCTGTTATATCCGAATTCTGGCCAATAGCATATTCTGTGCCGAAGCTCATACTGCTTTCTGGAGCTCCATCCGATTCACTGAATAAATCGTTTCCAATCTGACCATTATTTGTTCCTTCTTTACCTGCACCTTCTCCATTATTCCCGCTAGCTGCACCTCCGCTGCCTATGCTTCCGCTATCTCCATCCGTGCCAATGCCGCTCCCGCTGTTCCCGCTGCCCGCACTACCGCCACTGCCTGCACTGCCACTACCGCCGTTCCCATTGCCGGCACTGCCGCTCCCGCTGCCCGCACCACCGCTGTCCGGCACAGTATTATGCCCGGGTAGCGCATTATCGGCCATGCCCTGTTCTCTCATGGATCTTATTTTGTAGTAGCTCCTAAAAATCGGTGATTGTGCATTAAAAATCGAAGCAGGCGAATCCAAATCTATATCAAAGACCTTAGTAAACAGCTCTTTGACCTCTCCGGAAAACGAAACGCTTGACTTACCGCTGTTATATACTGACTCGACAATAGGGATTGACAGACTGATAATGCTCTTAAAGTTATTGGGATCTATACTATAAATGACATGTACATCATGCTTGTACCACAAATTTCCCAGCTGGATACCCGCTAGAACTGCTAGAACTGCCAAGATTAATATTGAAACTGACTTTGCAGACTTTTTCAAAAGTTTCTCAAAAGGTTTTTGCTTATGATCAATATTCATTTTTCCTCCGTTTGCTGTACTAACACAGCATCGTTTGTAAAGGTCTTTATAGAATGATATTCCTGAGTCCATATGTAATATGACATCAGAATCATAAATAGCGATGTCATATGAGCAGCCATAAAAAACCTGTAAAAATGCGGTCAAAAAAGCGAATTACGACTTGCATTACATAACTAAAAACAGATATAATTGTTATGCTTATAAAAAAAAGAAAGGTGAAATCGAGATGTCTTTTCAAGCTTATTATTTTATAGCTATTATTGTTATATTAGGAGCCTGCGCTCTTGCAATGAATTTTTCGATCAAGAAATATAACGCAAAAATGGCAACTGCGAAATCCAAAAGGCCACGCCGCAGATAATCATGCCACAAGCAATAAATTTTGGCACATAGAAAGCAGATACTATATAGTACCTGCTTTTTATACGCATCGTTCAAAGAAAAATTTCCGCTTGTAGAAAATTTTCTTACCTCTGCGCGTTTCAACGAGGCGGTAGATATGCTCGCATCGTTTTCTTTCGATTTATCTAAAGGAAATATCTGAAAGGCAATCGGTACCTGCCACCAAGGGTTTATAGCCTGAAGTCTGAAAATACGTAAAGATGCGGGTGACATCATTCGCCTCGTTATAACGCATCAAACAAATCACCGTCACCATTAAGCTATGGCAGCCAGCCATAACTATCAACTATTTTCGGCCTTAAGCACAGGCTTCGCCGTAGGCAGCAATTCCCTCAGATGGACATGCATCTTATCAAAGCTCTTCGTACGGATGTTTATACGTTTATTGAGGCGGGCTGCAAGATTATGGGCAAATAATCTGCAAGCATCCCTGTCGTACAATTGAATGGTATTCATTTTAATTACCTGTATGCCCTGTGCTGCAAGAGCATCTGCTCTTATGCTATCCTTTCCCTGTTCCATTGGACTGCTGTGATGCGTGTAACTATCATATTCAACCGCTATTCTTTCTTTTTTGTAATATAGGTCCGGGTAGCAGCAATTTTTGTAAAGGAGCTTTCTTGCCTCACTATTCAACTCAACCCTATAGTTAAAAACTGCACCATTAAGCCCATACCCTCCCAACGCATAAGGCAGTGTCAGGACCATATACATTAGTGATTCCATTATTGATGCAGAACCATTTTTCACATACTTCACAGCCCGTATGGCTTTGCGTTGTCCCCTGTGTCCTGCAGTATTAGCAAGGAATGACTCAAGCTTTTCCTTTGTCGTGATCGCCTCGTAGGGCTTTCCATGCTTATGAGAGCACAGCTGCAAACCCAGCAAGATAAGCCGGTGTATGCTCAGTTCAGAAGCAAACTCCAGGAACAGCAACTCCGGCGAGGCAACCATTTCGCCGTTTCGGCTTACTATCGCACTTGCTGGCAGATCAAGCTCGCATGAGTGGATCATCTTCCTTCCAGTGCGAAACCTTACACTATTTTGTGGCACTGTGACCTCGACCTTGTCATCTCCGATATTAGATCGACGATCGATGACAGTATCAATATTTGGTACATTCCACAATTTTGCCGCAGATAAATGACTTAAATAATACTTTTTCATGTGATTATGTTACAATAAAGTCTTTACAATTACAAGTATAAAACATTATTGGGTATTTATGTTTGTGAGACATGCTTGTATACCCTTGGTCTTAAGGGCTGTTCCAAATTGCAGCTAAAGTGTGTATTTCCCATTTGCATATCGGGAATGAGGCCAGATTTCGGCCGATAATGGTGGATGATTCGATGTTATGTCTACAGGCATAACACTTTACTTGAAATTTGGAACAACTGGGTTGTTGCTCTGTTCCAAATTGCAGCTAAAGTGTGTATTTCCCATTTGCATATCGGGAATGAGGCCAGATTCCGGCCGATAATGGTAGTTAACTTGATGTTATGTCTACAGGTATACACTCTGTTCTCTGAAATTTCAGTTACACGCGGTGGTCGGTACAATATGGACGTGTGGCACTTAACTGCTCTCACCGTCTGATATACTATTTGACGGGTCAGCGGATGCCGCACTTTCCGTTATGGCCTCTCTCAACACTTCCACCGCTTTAACAGCGCTTCCATTCGGCGCCGCATAACCATTCAATACCGTCGTCGTATTACCATTCAATGATGTACTTCCATTCGTCATCGCATTGCCATTATTGATTCCTTTACCGTACATTGTCACGTTGTTGTCCACTACTTTCTTATCGGCCTCTGCTGCAACTGTGCTGCTGGCTTCCGCTGTAACTGCTACTTTACCGAGTTCCGCTGTAACTGTACTGCCGGCTTCTGCTGCAACTGCGTTGCCGCGCGCCGTTGAGGCATCTGCGCCGCCGTTGGCTATAGCCGACTCGGCTTCCATGTTTCTGAATGCAGCAGCAAGCATCAGCTTGATCCTGTTTAGCTGATTTACCTCGCTGGCGCCGGGGTCGTAATCCACCGGCACGATATTCGCGTTGGGGAATTTCTTCTTCAGCGCCTTGATCATGCCCTTGCCTGTCACATGGTTGGGCAGGCAGGCAAAAGGCTGCATGCAAACGATGTTTGCCGCACCCTCCTCGATCAGTTCGATCATCTCGGCAGTCAGGAACCAGCCCTCTCCGGTGCAGTTGCCAAGGGAAAGCAGCTCCGATGCTTTTGCAGCGAGCTTGTATATTGACGATGGCGGATCGAACCGCTTGCTGGCCGCCAGCACCCGCTTCATATGCTTCCGGTAGTATTCGATCGCCGCTATCGCCAGGTTGTTGGCAAGCTTGACAACAAATCTCTCTGACAGATATCTGCGCTTGAAATTAGCACCATAGGCGCAATACAGGAAAAAGTCGATCAAATCCGGCATTACAGCTTCGGCACCTTCATTTTCAACAACATCAACTACATTATTGTTGGCAGTGGGATGGAATTTAACAAGTATCTCTCCCACCAGGCCAACACGTGGCTTTTGTACATCTACCAACTCCAGACTGTCAAAGTCCTTCACTATCTGTGTGATATTTCGCCTGAACGTGCTGTGCTTCCCGCTTCTGACAGATTCCTTGCATCGTCCTACCCAGCTTTCATACAGCCGATTGGCAGAACCCCGGACTTTTTCGTATGGCCTGACCCTGTAGAGCACACGCATAAGCAAGTCACCATAAACCAGGGCAATCAGGGACTTATTCAGCAGGCCGAGTGTTATCCTGAACCCGGGATGGCTCTCAAGTCCCAGCGCATTGAGTGAAATCACCGGTACATTGGCAAAGCCCGCATCCTTCAAAGCCTTCTTAATAAAACCTATATAATTTGTAGCCCTGCAGCCGCCGCCGGTCTGAGAAATGATCACAGAAACGTTGTTGATATCATATCGGCCCGACTTCAGTGCCTCGACCAGCTGCCCCGTAGTTAGTATAGACGGATAGCAGGCGTCGTTATTGACATGCTTCAAGCCCTCATCCACCGCGTCCCTGTCAACAGAAGGAAGCACCTCCAAATCGTACCCCGATTCCCGGAAAGCCTCCTCCACAAACTGAAAATGGATCGGTGACATCTGCGGTGCCAGAATAGTATGTCTGCTTCGCATCTCATCAGTAAACTGGACCTTATTGAACCCATAAACGCTGCCGGTAAGCTCGTAACCGTTACTGTCCCTCTCCTCCATCGCAGCCTTCAGAGAACGGAGCCTGATCCTTGCTGCTCCCAGGTTGCTGATTTCATCTATCTTCAGGACCGTATATATCTTTCCGGCCGTGTGGAGGATCTCCTGCACCTGATCCGTTGTAACGGCATCAAGCCCGCAGCCGAAGGAGTTCAACTGGACCAGTTCCAGATCAGCTCTTGTCCCGACAAAGGAAGCAGCTGCATAAAGCCTCGTATGATACATCCATTGGTCAACTACACGAAGAGGCCTGGCGGCATCTGCCAGATGTGAAATGGAATCCTCCGTCAGTACAGCCATCCCAAATTCAGTAATCAGGTTAGGGATGCCGTGGTTGATCTCAGGGTCGATATGATATGGCCTTCCTGCCAGCACGATCCCCTTACCTCCGGTCTTTTTCAGCTGCTCCAGAACTTCCTCGCCCTTCTTCCTAATAGCTGCCTTAAACCTCTCATCTTCCTCCCATGCCATATCGACTGCCGCCTTGACCTCCGCTTTTGACAGGCCGAAGCCCTTCATTTCCTCATACAGCCTCACCGCAAGACGTTCCTTGTCGTAATACGGTAAAAACGGGTTTATCAAATTGATGTGCTTCTCCTCAAGCACCTCCATATTCGTTCTGATCACCTCGGAGTAAGAGGTCACAATCGGGCAGTTAAAGCAATTGTCAGCATTTTTGTCCTCTTTTTTCTCATATGGCAGACATGGATAGAAAATGTTCCTGACGCCGTTCTTCACAAGGCTCATAATATGGCCATGCACCAGCTTTGCGGGATAACAAACGGATTCAGAGGGCATTGTCTCAATACCCATCTCATATATTTTTCTGTTGGATCGCGGCGAAAGCACGACCCTAAATTTCAATTGAGTAAAAAACGTATGCCAGAACGGGTAATTTTCATAAATATTCAGAACCCGGGGAATACCTATTACACCACGGGAGGCATCCTTCTCAGCCAGCGATTTATATGAATTCAGCATCCGGTATTTATAATCGTACAAGTTGGGTACATCATCTCTGTGCAGCTCGGCACCTGTAGCCCGCTCACAGCGATTCCCCGTTACGAATACCCTTCCGTCGGCAAAATTATTTATCGTCAGCAGGCAATTGTTGCTGCACTTGCCGCAGCGCCGCATCGTGATCTCCGTCCTGAAGCCCTCCAGATCGGCAGCACCCATGATGCCGCTCCTTTGGCCTTCCTCACTGCGATCCCGCGCGATCAGCGCTGCGCCGTACGCACCCATGATGCCTGCTATATCAGGCCTGACGGCCTCTCTTCCGGAAATCAGCTCAAAGCTCCTCAGCACGGCGGCATTATAGAAGGTGCCGCCCTGCACGATGATCTTTTTCCCGATTTCCCTGGGATCGCGGATCTTGATGACCTTCATCAAGGCATTCTTTATCACCGAATAAGACAGGCCCGCGGAAATATCGCCAACGGAGGCCCCTTCCTTCTGTGCCTGTTTCACTCTCGAATTGATAAAAACCGTACATCTGGAGCCCAGATCGACAGGATTCTCCGCCAGCAGCGCTTCCTTTGCAAAAGCCTCCACCTCCATATTAAGGGAGTTGGCAAAGGTCTCGATAAAGGAACCGCAGCCCGAAGAACAGGCTTCATTCAACATAATGTTGTCGATAACACCGTTCTTCACCTGCATACACTTCATATCCTGTCCGCCGATGTCAAGTATGAACTCCACGCCGGGCAGAAAATGCTCCGCCGCCTTATAATGTGCGATAGTCTCGATCTCTCCGAGATCCACATTCAGCGCGGCCTTGATCAGGCCTTCACCATAGCCGGTAACTGTCGAATTGGCAATATAGCTGTCTGCCGGCAGCTTTGCATACAGCTTCTTCAGTTCCTTTATAACAGATTTCAGCGGGCTGCCTCTGTTGCTGCCATAGTGATAATACATCAGCGCGCCATCGGCGTCCGTCAGCGCAAGCTTGGTAGTTGTCGAGCCTGCGTCGATGCCAAGATAGCATGGTCCATGGTGAGACTCCAGAGCCTTTCTCCTTACAGTATGCCTGGAATGCCTTCGGTTGAACTCTCCCAGTTCGATCTCGTCCCTGAATAGAGGGCTGAGCCGCTCAACCTCCTTGACATTTACAGTATTCAATGCCGGCAGCCTGCTGCGCAGCGCTTTGAAACTCATGGGACTGGTCTTTTTAGAGTTCAGTGCCGCCCCAGCCGCAACAAAAAGCTGTGAATTCTCAGGAAAAATAATTTGCTCTTCAGTTAATCCCAGGGTTTCCACAAATCTTTTGCGCAGTTCGGAAAGGAAATACAGCGGACCTCCGAGAAAGGCCACATTGCCTCTGATAGGCCTGCCGCAGGCTAACCCGCTTATGGTCTGGTTGACAACGGACTGAAAAACCGATGCCGCTATATCCTCTTTTGCAGCTCCTTCATTCAGAAGCGGCTGAATATCGGTCTTTGCAAAAACGCCGCACCTGGCAGCTATCGGATAGATCACCTTACAGCCCTTAGCAAGCTCATTAAGTCCGGCTGCATCCGTCTGCAGCAGCGAAGCCATCTGATCGATAAATGCTCCTGTGCCGCCGGCGCAGGTGCCATTCATACGCTGCTCGATGCCCCCTCTGAAAAACGTGATTTTTGCATCCTCTCCACCAAGCTCGATAGCAACATCAGTATGAGGGATGAGTTTCTGGATCGCGCCGGTGGCAGCCACTACCTCCTGCTCAAAGTGCAGCCCCAGCCACTGGGCCACAGAAATGCCTCCGGAGCCCGTCAGAGTTACCGTCAGGCTGTCCTCCTCAAACATCGCACAGGTCTCATCCACCAGCTGATAGATAGTATTCCTGATATCTGAAAAATGTCTTTGATATTTGCTGTAAACCGCTTTGTCGCTGCTATCCAGCACAACAAGCTTTACTGTTGTCGAGCCTACATCCAGGCCCAGATGAAAAAGTCGTTTCATTTGATCTCCCAAAATACTTAGTACATTAACCCGGTGCTCTATAAGTGAAACAGTGCTTTATAAGCGAAACCAGTACGTAATAAGCTAACCTAGTACTTAATAGGCGAAGCTAGGGCTCTATATGCGAAACAAGTGTTTTGCAGGTAAAACCTGCAAAACCTGGTATGTCAGTCTAGAAATATTGTATCACATCAAAACAATACGAGTTTTTTCCTGTTTTGTCTTTAGCCATCAGCTTAATATCCATTCGTCGGATCAGTTGGTTACAAAATTCATCCATTCGTCGGATCAGCTGGTCACGGTATTCGTCTCCTCGGTGCCTCAACTGTGCGGCAACATATCACGGTATTCGTCCCTTCGGTGTCTCAACTGTGCAGCAACACATCACGGTATTCGTCCCTTTATTGCCTCAACTGTGCGGCAACATATCACGGTATTCGTCCCTTCGGTGCCTCAACTGTGCAGCAACACATCACGGTATTCGTCCCTTTATTGCCTCAACCGTGCGGCAACACACCACGGTATTCGTCTCCTCGTTCCGACAATATATTAGCATAAATAAAAAAAAATAAAAGTATCAAATCATGGATTGATACTTTTGTATACCTAATGTACACCTGCTTGCTGTGGTCAGTCAATAGCCCCAAATCTGCCGAAGGGATATATCCTGAACAATGCCCGGCCGGTTATCCATTTCTCTTCTATGGGTCCGAACTCTGTGCTGTCATGGCTGTAAAGCCTGTTGTCCCCCAGCAGATAGACCATGCCCTCAGGCACTGTAAGGTCGGTATACTCCGGGATATCGCCTTGCGGGGTCTCCGGTTCATCCGGCAGACCTGTCAGGAAGATCTCACCATTGACATACACCCTGCCGTCTCTGACCTCGACCCTGTCGCCCTCTACGGCAACAAGCCGCTTTATCAGCAGTATGTCGGCATCCGGAGACTTGAAAACTATAATATCACCGCTTTTGAGCCAGCCAAAGCGGTGCCCCAGCTTCTCCACAAACAGGTTATCACCTTCGGTCAGAGTAGGTTCCATTGAAATATCATGCACGATAGTTCTCTGAACCACAAAAGTGACAATGAGTACTCCCACTATGACTGCAATCCCGATATGCAAAAACCAATCAAGGATCTCGTTCTTCTTCTTTTTTTCCTGAACAACTTTCTCCCGCCCCGTAATAATCTCCTCCAATCAGAAGCAAGTCGACAGCTCCTTTACTTTCATCTATCCCGGGAATCAATTATCTATCCCGGCTATCAAATAACAACTATCCCCGCGAAACAAAGACTGCCCCTGGAAGTAAGGGAACCGCCCCATCAAGCAAAACAACTATCCCCGCGAAACAAAAGAACCGCCCCTCTATTTCACTTATTCGGTCACCTCAAGGTGCAGCTCTTCGAGCTGCTTCAGTTCGACCACATCCGGCGCGTTGGTCATCAGATCCGACGCGTTCTGCACCTTGGGGAATGCGATAACATCCTTGATGCTGCTCTTGCCGGCCATCAGCATGATCATGCGATCCAGACCGTAGGCTATACCGCCGTGGGGCGGAACACCGTATTTGAACGCCTCCAGCAGGTATCCGAACTTCGCCCAGGCCTCCTCCTCAGTAAATCCAAGGAGCTTGAACATCCTGGACTGCAGCTCCTGCATGTGGATCCTGATGCTGCCTCCGCCCAATTCAGTACCGTTGAGCACGATGTCATAAGCCTTTGCGCGGACTCTCCCCGGGTCACTTTCAAGATACTCCATATCCTCATCCATGGGAGAAGTGAACGGATGGTGCTTCGCCACCCAGCGATTCTCCTCATCATCATACTCCAGCAGCGGAAATTCCGTCACCCACAGGAATTTGAAATCCCTATTGTTCAAAATGCCAAGCCTCTTTGCGATCTCGCCCCTCAATGCCCCAAGCGAATCATAGACCACATCGTTTTTGTCGGCGATAAAGCAGATCAGGTCCCCGGGCTCTGCGCCGGTCATATCCAGCAGCGCCTTCATCTCATCATCGCTGAAGAATTTTGTGATGGACGACCTTACCTCGTTCTCATCCACAATGATCCAGGCCATGCCCTTAGCCCTGTACGTCTTGACGAATTCCACCAGGCTGTCAATCTCCTTGCGGCTGAATTTGCCGCAGCCCTTGGCATTTATTGCTCGAACGCTGCCGCCGTTTGCCACTGCATCTGCAAACACTTTGAAACCGCACCCTGCAACCTGGTCAGAAACATCCACAAGCTCCATACCAAAACGCATATCCGGCTTGTCCGACCCAAACCTGTCCATAGCCTCCTTATAGGACATTCTGAGGAACGGCGTCTCAAGCTCCACGCCAAGCGCCTCCTTGAAAGCCCTCTTTATGAACCCTTCATTGAGGGTAAGCACATCATCGACATTCACAAAAGACATCTCCAGGTCGATCTGCGTGAACTCCGGCTGTCTGTCAGCCCGCAAGTCCTCATCCCTGAAGCATTTAACTATCTGCATGTATCTGTCAAAGCCCGAAACCATCAGCAGCTGCTTAAACAGCTGAGGCGACTGAGGCAGAGCGTAGAATTTTCCCGGGTGGACTCTGCTGGGCACCAGATAGTCTCTGGCCCCTTCGGGTGAGCTCTTTATCAGCATGGGGGTCTCTATCTCCAAAAAACCATTGCTGTCAAAATAATCCCTGGCGATCTTTGCGACCCTGTGGCGCAGCATCAAGCCTGCCTGCATGTCAGGTCTTCTCAGATCAAGGTATCTGTACTTGAGCCTCATGGCCTCATTGACTCCAGAATCTTCTTCAATATGCATCGGCGGTGTCTCCGACTTGCTCAATATCCTCAGCTCGGATGCGATCACCTCGATCTCACCTGTCTTCATAGACGGATTCAAAGCCTCCGGAGCCCTTCTGGCCACCTCACCGACAACCGCCAGCACATACTCGTTTCTGATGCTCTCAGCCTTTTCAAACACAGCCTGGTCGGTCAGATTGTTGAAAACTATCTGCAGCAGGCCCGTCCTGTCTCTCAGATCCACAAATATCAAGCTGCCCAGGTTCCTGCGCTTCTGGACCCAGCCCATAACTGTCACCTTCTTGCCTGCATCCGCTCCACTGAGCTCGGTACATCTGTGAGTCCTATTCAATCCGTAAATCGTCTCTCCCATAAGCCAACACCTATCCTTATCTGAAAATGTTATCCTTCCTTCAAGAATGCTCCACAGCTTAGAGCTGCTTCGCTGCCTGGTTCTTCAGCCTGTCTACGATGGAGTCCAGACTCACATCCTTCTGATCTCCCGTGCGCATATCCTTCAGGACTCCCTTTCCCGCTTCGATTTCATCATCCCCAAGCACGATGGTAAAGGCAAATCCCTTTTTATCCGCGTATTTCATCTGGGCCTTCAGGCTTCGGTCCATCAAATCAGTCTCTGCCCATACATTGCAGCCTCTCAGTTTATAAACCAATTGCTGTGCAAAATCCATTGCCCTCTGTCCCAGAGCCGCAATATAAATATCCGGCGCCGGCGGCTCCTCTATCATGACGCCCTGACTGTCAAGCTCCATCAGCAGCCTCTCAACACCCAGTGCAAACCCAATGCCCGGCGTGGCAGGCCCGCCGCATTCTTCCACAAGGCCATCATACCTTCCTCCTCCGCAGATAGTGCCCTGTGACCCGCCATTCTCCGAAACAAACTCAAAAACAGTCTTTGTGTAATAATCCAGGCCTCTGACGATATTGGGATCGATACTGTAGTTGATGCCCAAATTATCAAGTCCCGCCTTCAGCCCTTCAAAATGGCTCCGGCAGCCCTCGCACAAATTGCCCAGCAGCCTCGGGGCTCCTTCGATAAACCGTTTGCAACCTTCATTCTTGCAATCTATGATCCTCAGCGGATTCTTCTCAAACCTGCTTTTACAGTCATCACAAAAATACTGCAGGTTCGGTCTGAAGAAATCCTTCAATTTATCATGGTATGCAGACCTGCATTCAGGACAGCCGATACTGTTTATATTCAGACCGGTCTGTCTGAGACCCAGTTTTTCAAAAAACATATAAAGGATGCTTATGATCTCCACATCTATCTGCGGTCCAACAGCTCCAAAGGCTTCGACACCAAACTGGTGAAACTCCCTGTAACGCCCTTTCTGAACATTTTCATACCTGTAGGCAGTAATGTCATAATAAAGCTTTATGGGCATTGCCAGTGAAAACATGCCGTTTTCTATGTAGCTCCTGACCACTCCGGCTGTGCCCTCGGGTCTGAGAGTTATACTCCTGCCTCCCTTGTCGTCGAAGGTGTACATCTCCTTCTGCACAATATCCGTAGTATCGCCTACACCTCGCTGAAAAAGCTCCGTATGCTCGAACACAGGTATCCTGATCTCTTTATATCCAAACCTTTCACAATGCTTTGCAAATACACTGCTGACATATTGCCATTTGTGTATCTCCGAAGGGAGGATGTCGCGTGTCCCCTTTGGCGCCTGAATCTTCATAGCAACCTCCTGTTATGCAACTATATTTCCCAGTTCCCTGTTAATAAATAAAACTCTCGTCAGACTATCAAGTCAAGGACGAGAGGTTAATTAATATTTTAGCACAATGGATTCAGTTGTCAATACATACCTGTTGCTGCGGGCAATGCCCGTACCTGCGGCGGGCAACGGCCTTCACTCATATCCAGGGATTGTTCAGCCGCTCAAATTCAATAGTCGTCACAGGCCCATGTCCGGGGTAAACCTTCAGAGAACCCTCCAGCTTCATCAATCGCCTGAGTGACTCAATTATTTTTCTATGGTCACCGGCTCCGAGATCCGTCCTTCCGATACTCAGCCTGAACAAGGTATCGCCCGTAAAGATGCAGCTTTCGCCTTCGCCGCTTCCTTTACCTTCGCTACTGCCGGTGCCTTCGCCTTCGCCGTCGGTTAACATAATGCAGATGCTGCCGGGAGTATGCCCCGGTGTATGAATGACCCGAAGCTTTGCTCCACCAAGCTCCAGTACATCGCCATCCTTTACCATAATATCCGACATACCAAAGCTCTGTCCGTGGCCAAACAAAGCCGACCCATTCAACATACGGTCTCCCAGCAGCGGCGCATCCTCTCCATGCACCACCGTTTTGCCGCCAAGGGCCTCCCGCAGATTATCGACATTTGAAATGTGGTCGATATGGGCATGGGTCAAAATAATATATTTAAGTTTCAGTGAATGCTCGTCAACTACCTTTGCGATATCCTCAACATCCGCACCAGGATCGATAACCGCCGCTTCCCCGCCGTCACCCAGTACATAACAGTTAGAGTCGAACATGCCATTCAATATTGCTTTCAAAATCATTACTATCCCTCATTCACTATCATTATTAATATATCAACTTCATTCATAACCTTTTTCAGCCAGTACTTTGCTGATATTTATTCACTCGCCCGCTACTCTTTCAGGCATCCATACCTCTTGCTGCTTCCAAATTATTCGAGTGTACAAAATTTCAGTTAATGTCGGCTTTTTGGGAAATATAATGTAATATGGCCATAAACGGGTTACATAAGTAGGTAAATTCTGGAATACGTCAACTCACATCCGGGAAATATCTTACATTAATTGAAATTTTGTACACTCGACCTCGTTTCACCAGTTATGTCCGACCTCGTTTCACCCGCCACTAGTTGAACTTTTGTACACCCGACCTCGTTTCACCCGCCACTAGTTGAACTTTTATACACCCGACCTCGTTTCACCCGCCACTAGTTGAACTTTAGTACACTCCCTGCTGAAAGAGGTTTGGCTTAAGGTTTAAACTACGGCTCGCCAATGAACTGTACGCTTGAGCTGCACTAACCATGCACCGGCTACGTACCAGCCTTGCACGGCCATGCACCCACCACGCCAACGCCTTCGAAATAAGCTCCGCTTCTTCCCTATCATCCCTTGCTGCGGGTCACTTCAAACACACCATCCACCTTTCGCAGCTTTTTGATGATCTTATCAAGCTGCTCTGTGTCCGTTATCTCCAGCGTCAGGCTGATAAGGGCGATCTGGTCCCTGGTAGTCCTGGCATTCATCGCCTTGAGGGGTATCTTCGCCTCGCCGATGGTGTTGGTCACTTCCATCAGCAGCTGGGTCCTGTCATTGGCCATGACTGTGATATCAGCCTTATACGCCACATTGCTGGCAGTATACCACTTCACCTCGATGAGCCGTTCCTCTTCCCCCGCACTGTTGGCAACATTGATACAGTCGCTCCTGTGCACCGAAACACCGCGGCCCCGGGTGATATATCCGATAATATCGTCCCCCGGCACCGGGTTGCAGCACCGTGAAAGCCTGACCAGGCAGTTGGCGATACCCTTTACGATGACACCGTTCTCGGGTATCTTCTTTTTTTTCCTGTCCTTGTCCTTATCCTGCCTCAGCAGCTGCTCCTTCTCAAGTTCCTCACGAAGCTCTTCGGGCTTCAGCGTTTTCCTGTATTCCTCACGCAGCCGGGTAACTATCTTACTGGCTCCGATGCCGCCATAGCCCACCGCAGAAAACATATCCTCAAGGGAGTTGAAATTGTACTTTTTAAATACGATCTCGATCCACTCGTTCTTAAACAGCTGATTATACTGAAGCCCCTGTTTCTTCAGCTCCCGGTCTATGGATTCTCTGCCCCTTAATATATTCTCTTCCCTGTTTTCCTTTTTGAACCACTGGTTGATCTTGTTCCTGGCCTGGGAGCTCTTGACTATCTTCAGCCAGTCACGGCTGGGCCCGTGAACATTCGAGGAGGTAAGTATCTCAACGATATCGCCGTTTTTCAGCGAATAATTCAGCTTGACGATCTCACCATTCACCCTTGCACCCATCATTTTATTGCCGACAGCACTATGTATGGCATATGCAAAATCGATAGGCGTCGAACTAATCGGAAGATTGACCACATCGCCCTTGGGAGTGAAAACGAACACCTCATCTGCAAACAGATCGACCTTTACCGTCTCAACAAACTCATTGGCGTCGCTGGCCTCCTTCTGCCACTCCAGCATCTGCCGCAGCCATGCCAGCTTGTTGTCCAGCTCGCTCCTGCCCGATGCCGATCCCTCTTTATACTTCCAGTGGGCCGCAATACCGACCTCGGCCACCTTGTGCATATCCCAGGTCCTGATCTGCACCTCAAATGGGTGCCCGTCGTGTCCGATCAGCGTAGTATGCAGCGACTGGTACATGTTCGGCTTCGGCATGGCGATATAGTCCTTGAACCTGCCCGGCATGGGCTTGTAAAGCTCATGGACCAGACCCAGCACGGCATAACAATCCTTAACGGAATTTACTATGACGCGCACGGCAAAAAGATCATATATCTGATCAAGTGTTTTGTTCTGCGCCTGCATTTTTCGAAAAATACTATAGAAATGCTTGGGACGGCCGTCGATCTGCGTCTCGATGCCGAGTTCTGTGGTTTTTTCGTTTATCTCAGCAATAATGCTTGAAATATATGCTTCACGTTCCTTGCGCTTTTTTGCGATCTTCTCGACCAGGTCATAATATTCCTTTGGATGCAAATACCGAAGACAGCTGTCCTCCAGTCCCCACTTCACCTTTGAAATACCCAGCCTGTGTGCCAGCGGCGCATATATCTCCAGTGTCTCCCTGGCCTTTTCGATCTGCTTGTCATGGGGCATGAACTTGAGGGTATTCATATTATGCTGACGGTCAGCCAGCTTTATCAGTATCACTCGGATATCCTTGGCCATAGCAAGGAACATTTTCCTCAGGTTTTCAGCCTGCTGCTCCTCCTTGGTGGTGTATGGGATCTTATCCAGCTTCGTGACACCATCAACAAGCATGGCCGTATCCTCGCCAAACAGCTCCCTAATCTCCTCATACGTGCAGTTTGTATCCTCAACAGTATCATGCAAAAGGCCGGCAATGATCGCTGTGCAGTCCAGCTCCAAATCCGCCAGGATGTGCGCCACCTCTACCGGATGGATAATATACGGCTCACCCGACTCCCTGAACTGGCCCTCATGTGCCTTTTTGGCCATACCATAAGCCTTGTCGAGCAACGTCGTATCACAGCCCGGATTATATTTATTGATTTTGTTGACAAGCTTTTTGTACCGGTTGTCCATCCATTCCTCCGAAAAAGCAAATCTAGAACTGAACTACCGATGTCACATCATACCCCTTCAGCCTTTCCCTGCCATTGAGGAAGCCCAGCTCAATAAAGAAGACCAGCCCTGCAACCTCGCCGCCAAGCTTCTCGATCAGTTTGATGTTGGATTCGGTAGTGCCGCCAGTTGCCAGCAGGTCATCTACGATAACTATTCTCTGCCCCGGCTTGATGGCATCCTCATGTATCTCCAATATATCAGTGCCATATTCAAGCTGATACTCTATACTAACCGTCTTATACGGAAGCTTTCCCCTCTTTCTGATCGGAACGAATCCTTTATGCATAGCGTAAGCCAGCGGCGCTCCGAATATAAATCCTCTCGATTCAGGCCCGATTATCAGGTCGAAATCCCCCAGCCGTTCAACCAGCTTTTTCATTTCATCAACACTCTGCTGCAGCGCGTCTGCATCCTGCAAGACAGTGGTGATATCGATAAAATCGATGCCTTTCTTAGGAAAATCCGGTACATGCCGCAGTGCTTCCTTAAGATCCATGTGAATACCCTCCGTTTCAATGGTCAATACAGTGCCTGGCTCCCTGGAGCCCTGTGTATAGTCTCGAGGACTCAAGCTCAACCTTTTCAGTCCCCTGCGGGGCTTCGACTGCTATGCTGCCTGCTCCTGTTTCCCTTATGACAAGCAATCCAAGCTCCTGGAATATTTCAAGTGACCTCTTAAGTTTAAAAAAGTTCATTTCGATCCTGCAGTTTTCAGCCAGCCGGGCACTCAATTCATACAAATCTTCAATAACAAAGCCGCCGCCTGCTGCCTTCGACCTGGATCGTACATATTTGTACACCGTCTCAAGCTCATGTCTCTCAGGTATCAACACAGATGAACTGAGCCTGTATTGGCCTTTCATGCTTTTAACGGTCTGTACAATACTATTATTATAGTCATTAGGTATAGTAAAAACAATATTTTTGTCGAGATTAGTAAATATGCAAGGTTTAATGTCTCTTATTATCAGTTGGAGTCTTTCTGTTCCCCTCCAGACGTTTATGTCGGGAGTAAAAACCACATCAATAGCATCACCGACACGATACCGGCCAGCCATAGCACCAAATCCGAACCCTATCGCCTCAACACAAAAACTGGCATCAGTGAGTCTGAGCTTCAAATGCTTCCCTCCGCTAAGGGTCGCTATATCGGCGATTTTCAATGCCATATACCCGAAATGGGGATTGGGATTGGACTCACCGAAAGGAGCCATTTTACCTATTTCCTTCACACTCTCCACCGTGATCTCGCCCCGCCCGACAAACGCATCGACCCTCAGGCACGGCAGCATATCTGCATCGGTAAGAACGCTGTCGGCATATTCATTTATTCTTTTTCTAAGCTCCTCTATCCTGCTGCTCTGAATGGAAATACCCGCCGCCATCTCGTGCCCGCCGAACCTGTCCAGCAGATCCTCGCAGCAGGTCAGCGCTTTGAACAGATTGAAGCATTTGATACTCCTGCCCGAGCCCTTCCCATTGCCCTCTTCATCAATAGCAATAATAATGCTCGGCCTGTTGTACCGCTCAGTTATCTTTGAAGATACAATACCGACCACGCCATGGTGCCAGCCCTCACCACAGACCACCAGCACCTTTTCCCTGTCAGGGTCCAGCTTTTCCTCAACGTAGTTGATGGCCGCCTCCAGTATCAAGTTTTCAGTTTCCTGACGCTGCCGGTTCTCCTCATCCAGTTCCTTGGCCAGTGCCTCCGCCAGCACCCTGTCATCGACAGTAAACAGCCTGACGCCCCTCTCCGCGTTGCCAAGCCGGCCTGCAGCATTGACTCTTGGAGCCAGTCCGTAGGCCGCGCCGTATGACGTGATCTCCTTGCCGCCTAACCCTGCTGCCCTTATCAATGCTGCCATCCCAGGGTTTTGAGTTGTTTTCATAGCCTTCAGCCCAAGGCTGGCGATTATTCTGTTTTCATCCAATAGCGGCACAATGTCGGCTATTGTCGCAAGCCCAGCAAGATCGATGTACTTGAGGAAATCATTTGATCCGGCGGTTTGTGGTTCACCTGCGGTCTGTGGATCTCCGACGGTTTGTGAATCTCCGGCGGTTTGTGGTTCACCTGTGGTCTGTGGACCATCTATGGCCTGTGGATCTCTAGCAGTTTGTAGATCTCCTATGGCCTGTGGCACGCCAGCGGTCTGTGGATCTCCGCCGTGCAAACCAGTATTAACTGCATTTCCGGCATCTCTCATATTTGCTTCCCTGATGCATATAGCCTGCACCAGCTTGAATGCAACACCAGCCCCGCAAAGCTCCTTGAACGGATAACCGCAGCCGGGCTTGTGGGGGTTCATCACTGCTATAGCCTCCGGTAAAGCATCCTTGCACTCATGATGATCAGTCACGATGACATCAATACCCGCCTCAGTCAGAAACCGCACTTCATCAACCGATGTGATACCGCAATCCACGGTCACCACCAGAGACGGTCCAAGCTGCCTGACCTTTTCCGCGCTGGACATCGTCAGACCGTAGCCGTCCTCCATCCTGTCGGGTATGAAATATCTGACCTTTGCCCCCCGGGATCCAAAAAAACTATATAGAATGGAAGTGGCTGCCACACCATCCACATCATAATCGCCATATACAAGTATATCCTCCCGGCGGCCGATAGCCTGCAGGATCCTGGACACTGCCTGTTCCATGCCATCCATTAGAAAAGGATCATACAGATTCGATATATCAGGCTTCAAGAAGCTCCTGACATATTCTATGCCTGAGACACCGGCACTGACAGTCCCCTCACCGGCTTTCTCAGCACCAGCTGCGCTCACATCACCTACCTCCGCGCCACCACTGCCCTCAGCACCAGCCGCGCTCACATCACCTGCCTCCGCGCCACCACTGCCCTCAGCATCAGCTGCCGTACCGGCCGTGATGCCCCGGCTCACAAAAATCCTCGCTGCCAGCCTGGAAATACCCGCGCCTTCGGCCAGCCTGTCCACTTCCTCCTCATCGATATCCTTATAAGCCCAAACCTTCTGCAGCACCTCTGCGACCACTCCTTTACACCAGCATGGGCACAGTGACCGAGGCACAGGAACCGTCCCCCTGCCACACCTCTGCTTCTGTGTCCAATGAAAAAAGCCCGACTTTCATCGAGCTTTTTTCATATTATATTTAACCTAAAATCCTTTTAACGATCATATTGATCATTTTGCCGTCTGCTCTGCCCCTGACTCTGGGCATCACAGCCTGCATCACCTTGCCCATGTCCCTGACCGAAGCTGCTCCTGTCTCATCCACCGCCTGGCGGACCATGACCTCCAGCTCCTCTTCGGTAAGCTGCTGGGGCAGGTACTTCAGCAGAACATCCATCTCAGCCTTCAAGCTGTCCACCAGATCCTGTCTGCCGCTTTTCTCATACTCCGGCAGAACATCCCTTCTCTTTTTCACTTCTTTTGCAATGACATCGATTATACCATCATCATCAAGAGTTATCCTATTATCCTTTTCAATCTGAAGAATTGCAGCCCTGGCCATCTGGATCGTGTTTTTTCCCACCGTATCCTTTTGCTTCATTGCATTCTTCATATCTTCAAGCAATTGCTCCTTAAGGGACATTGTCAAGCCTCCCGCGTACAAACTGATCTGCAGACCTCTGATACGGACTTATTTAAACTTCCTTTTCCTAGCCGCTTCAGACTTTTTCTTCCTCTTTACGCTCGGCTTCTCGTAGTGTTCTCTTTTTCTAACTTCAGCCAGTACGCCCGATTTTGCGCACTGACGCTTAAATCTCTTAAGTGCACTGTCGAGAGATTCATTTTCTTTTACCCGAACTTCAGACATGTATATCCCTCCCTCCGATGGTAGCAATTGTGCCAGGTATAAACCATATTTATTGCTTCAACTACTTGTGGGAATCAAGCTATTTGTAGCACACAGTATATTATATATTATTCTTCAAAATAAAGTCAATAGAGATAAAGCATAATTGAAATATGGCGAAGTCTGTGACCTGTACATGGATCCATTCCGTATACCCTTCCGGACCCAGTGACTATTTTTTACTCCATCAATCCTTCAACACAAAAAATGCGATTTTTTATGGGTTCAAGGGCCAAGCAGACATCAAGCAGGCAACGCTTGGGCAATACTTTTTGGGCAATATATGGTGGGTGTGCAAAAACCACGTTACCTGGGCACAATTTCATTGATTTTATTGAATACATTCAATAATTTAGACCTTTATATGAGATTTTACCGAGATTTTGAGCCTCCAAAATCGTGTTGTGCGCCCAGACAATGCGTTTTTTGCACAC
>JAAYPO010000100.1 GCA_012519745.1 Clostridiaceae bacterium
AAGCTCCTGTTTTCGGTAATATCACTGATCCTGCCCCTGTAAATCGCAAAGGCATTTTGATTCATCGGCTCTTCTATCTTGATGACGGATGCATAATAGCCGCCGCTTGAATAATCCCTGTTAACAGCCATATGTGCCTTGTCATTGTTACTGAGACTGTGGCCGGCAACAAGTCTTCCATGCTTAACAACAATGCTTCCATCAGAAAATTCGATTTTTCTATTATTATTAGCTGCAATAAAGCTGTTTGACCCGGATATCATATTGGAGATTGTATCGCTGGCAACAGGCACTTCGGTATCCATACTATCGCGGTAAGATACTACAACAGCCCTTTCCTCTCCTCCATATGTTTTCTCCACTGCAATGTACGCATCGTTGTTATAAAGCAATTTGTTTGCACTATCAATATCTAGCAATTTATTATTTGCATATATTTTATATCCGTCTGCTAATGGAATAGATGTGAAACCCTTCTTATCAGTGAGTTCCCAATTTCCCCGATTAAAAACGTACATGCCGAGTACTGTAATCTTATCTGAAATGTCGTCGAGTTTAGTTATTTTCCCTCGATAAATATTACTTATGAAGTGTTCATCACCTTCAATGGTAATTTCAATGATTTCTGTCAGTTTACTGGTTTCGTTGATGATCATTCTTATGCGGTCTCCATCCTTTATTGCACCAACACCCACAAGCAGCTTATCTTTGATTACGATGATATTTTCATTGATATCAAGGATTTGTTGTATACCATCCTCATATTCGACAACAATTTGTGATGGCATTTTAGATATTACTTTAGCATAAGCAGTAGTGTAATTATCAACAGCGCTTACAGATTCGATATCGCCATTTTTATCCAACCTCAGATAAACCGTATCACCAGCCTGTATACTTTCAACTTTGGCAGGTCTGTGATTTCGTAACACCTCGGTCTTATTCTGGTCAACATAATTGTATGTCCTGAGAACAGCCCAACTGTTGTTTCCAGTACCAGATCCGTCTTCATTAAACAGAGTTATAAAGCCCAGGCTCGGATTGTTTTCCTCGACGATCCCTCTCACGATCCTTGCGGCTTCAGCATTTATCCCTATGTCCACACATCGGATCTCAGTAATGATATTATTGCTGTCGATGGTCAGAATGGCAGCTGCTTCATTGGTCACATCATCAAGGTCAGCTTTTACGCCATTTATGGTAACTGGGATCCCTTTCCCGATCCTGTAGCTCTTTCTCTCAGAGTCCGACCATGAGAAGGAATTACCATCGATAATGTCCTTCATATCAGGGTAATCGGTCTCAAACAGTTGTATCGCATCCAGCAAAAGATTCTCCCGGTCAACATTTTGTATCTGGACAGCAATATACCGAACGTCATCAACATTTGAAACCACTTCTGCGTACTTAATTATGTTATTACTGTCTGCTATGTAATAAAGCCTGTCCCCCTTTTCAAGCAGACTGCTGTTTCCAATGACTCCATCCTTATAAACAACGATTTCACTTTTTAGTCCAGGCAGATATGACCCTGCGTTTTCATTTCTGCCCCCTGATGTCACACCAGTCTGGGCAGTGGTCAAAATCATGGAGTAACTGCCATTTGCATTATTTATGTAAATCTCTTTTCCGGACCTGACAATATCACCTGTGTAGTCACTTGTAGGTGTTATTTTTTCAATTATTCCTGAGTTTTTAACATAATTTATTGCTGTCAATACTTCGTCTTCAGCATTTTTCACTATTTGAGCACATTGTTCTCTTGTTATCGATTGATTCGGGTTGATCCTATTATTGCTCCCAGATACGATGCCCGTTCTCAAAAGCGCTTCCACATAAGGAAGCTTATCGGGATCAGTGCTGCGCCAGTCGGAGTAATTCAGTACCGCCTGCTGTGTTGGTTCCGGCTGGATACCCAATGCCCTGGCGAGCCAGAAAATCATTTCCTGCCGCTGTGCCGGGCTTTTTCTGCTGAAGCTGCCCTCCGAGAGAGCTGTTTGATCTGCACTCAAAGCATCTGCCAGATTACGAGCTGAGATCAGGCCTTCATTTGCAGCCAACTGCAGGAATCCATCATACAGGACCTCTAGAGGATCGGTCTTTTTGTTTGCCTGCCCCCTGGCATTATTTATCGCATTACCAAGCTGCTGTGCCTCAGCCTCTCGCCCAGCCGACCTGTATGCCACCGCAACCGCCTCTTCTTTTGTGATGGGGACAGTTCTGCCAAATCGTCCGCTTGCATCTCTGAATCCCTTTAATATGCCAAGTGCGCCAGTCTCATAAACAGCTTCCTTTGACCACAAACTGACATTTATATCTGAATATCTTAGATAATTTAGAACTGAGTCCGCTCCACTGTCTCCATAGTACAGGCTTCTCTGTTCTTCTGCAATTGTATAGGGGGACAGTTCTATAAAAGCAAACACCAGTGTGATAATAACAATCATATATTTCATTTTTCGCAGTTTGATCAATTGAAGCATCCTCTCTCAAAAGATAATAAAGTAGAACAAAACCGATATACATAAGGTTCAGACCTGTAATATATATCGGTTTATAATGCTGGAAAATTAATATTTTGCTGGCTTTGTCAGTTTAAATTTATGTTACAGAGAATAAAATTTATCGTTACTAATAGAACTGTCCCTTAACCGCTCCCTAACCGCTTACATTCTTTCCGGCGCACTTATGCTCAAAATACTCAGTACATTTTTTATCACTATTTGAGTCGCTGAAACAAGCACAAGTCTCGCTTTCATGATGCTTTCTTCTTCTCCCTTAACCCTGCAGGCATTATAAAAGCTGTGAAAGAGCGAAGCTACATCAGTCACGTATCTGGTCAGACGACTGGGCTCAAGAGTCTGTGCTGAGATCCTGATCTCGTCAGGGAACTCGGCAAGCTTTCTTATGAGCTCCATCTCTTCAGGGGCATTGAGAAGCGATAGATCAGTATCTTCTGCTCCTGGCACACTAATACCCTCACTTTCGATCAGCCGAAGCATGCTGCATATCCTTGCATGGGCGTATTGAACATAATAGACAGGGTTCTCGTTAGACTGCTTGACTGCAAGGTCCAGGTCAAAATCCAAATGGCTTCCCGAAGCCTTTGTGTTAAATATAAACCGGGCAGCGTCCCTGCCGACCTCCTCCAGGAGATCATCTAATGAAATCGATCTGCCTGTCCTCTTTGACATCCTCGCTACTTCGCCATTTTTAAACAGCCGTACCAACTGGAATATAACTATATCGAGTTTTGACGAATCGATGCCTAATGCACTCACTGCAGCCTTCATCCTGGCAACATGCCCATGATGATCAGCACCCAGCAGGTTGATCACCCAATCAAAACCACGCTTATAGAACTTATTTCTATGATAAGCTATATCAGATGCGAAATATGTAGGCAGTCCATTGTTCCTGATTATAACTTCATCTTTCTCAACGCCGAATTCCGTTGCTTTGAACCATTGAGCACCATCCATTTCTGTCACGAGGTCTTTATCTCTTAAGAACTTCAGTGTTTCTTCCAGCTCTCCGCTGTCATACAGTGACTGCTCAGAGAACCACACATCATATTTGATGCCATATGCCTCAAGACCTTTTCTGATCCTCTCTATATTCTTAGGAAGTGCATAGCTGACCAGCTCTTTGCGCCGTTTCTCACTATCGGCTTCAAGCAGCTTGTCACCGTACTGCTCGATATAATTCTTCATATGATCGATTATATCTTCGCCTTGGTATCCGTCCTCAGGAAACGCGATCGCATCAGTTCCTTTCAGCAACTGCAGATACCTTGCCTCCAAAGAAATACCAAACCTCTCTATCTGGTTTCCTGCATCATTAACGTAAAATTCACGTGTCACATCATAGCCTGCAGCGTTCAGTACACTGGCTATACAATCACCGAGTGCCCCTCCCCTTGCATTTCCCATATGCAGCGGCCCAGTGGGATTAGCACTTACAAATTCAACCATCACCTTTTTCCCATGACCGATGTTGATTTTTCCGTAATCTTCGCGTTCACGGCTTATTATTTCCAATGTGTCATATAGCCATGAACTGTTGAGATAAAAATTAATGAAACCCGGGCCGGCACTTTCAGCTCTGCTAATGTATGTATTAGTGAAATCCATATTAGCTATCAGTATAGCTGCTGTTTTCACTGGCGCTTTTCTCACCTGCTTTGCCAACTGCATAGCAATGTTTGTGGAGAATTCACCATGCTCCTTTTCCTTCGGTGTTTCAACAGCTATTTCATTGACTTCACAGTCCGGCAGTTCGCCTTTTTCGATTGCTGATATCAATGCATTGTTAACTATACACCGAACCTGTCCCCTTATGTTTTCTATTAAGTTTGTCATTGGATTGCCTAGCCTCCCTGATTGACATGCAAAAATCATTTTCGCCTGTTTCGTTATTATCTATTTCTAAATGATATCCTATCTTGATTTCTCCACCGCTGTCGTCAATTCTTACGTCAACTTCATTTGCCGTTACACCGACTGTAAAAGCCCCGAACTCTGTATCGTAATATGATACATGTTTCTGCCCTTGCTGGAATACGAATTGTGAATTGACCGAGCCGACTCTTATCAATGTCACTATTCCGTCCAGAACTTTCAATGTCGTTGTCGTGCCACTCATACCAGTTACTTCGCTTTCATCATAGGTAACAAAATATGCTTTGTCCTTTTTGTAATATTTCCCTTCAGTAACCAGTTCCAGAATGTTTTCCACCTGATCGTTGGACGATTGCGTGCCCTTAACCGAGATTATTACATTTTTATCCATATCAACACGCACCTTTCCTGCGGCAAACCGCTATTTATCAGTTTTCTTTCAACATAATTACTGGCGCCTCTTGTATCCACTTCAATACTTCTCAATATCCACCTTCTCAGCAGAATTTACTGTTACCCCCAGTATTGTACTGCACAATGGTTCAAATTTCTCAACGCTGTCGCTTGTATAATAGCTATATGCCGGCTTACATCCAGGGTTTCTTTGAATATTATTGTCAATAATTGCACTTTTTACTACCCTGGCAACCTCTTGAGCAGAACTAACTAATTTTACCCCATTCCCCATGACCTTGGCAATCGTCTTTCTCAATAGCGGATAATGCGTACAACCGAGCACCAATGTGTCAACGCCCGTCTCTTTGATCGGGTCAAGGTATTGCTGTGCGATCTGGTAAGTTATATTGTTCTCCCACCATTCCTGCCCCTCCTCAACAAGAGGCACAAAAAGGGGACAGGCCCTCTGATATATTTCGATACTATCATCTATTTTGTTTATAGCTTTTTGGTAAGCGCAGCTATTTACAGTCGCAGTCGTTCCAATAATCCCAAGCTTTTTATTTTTTGTTTCAGCTACGGCGGCTCTGGCTCCTGCGCCTATTACCTCAATAATAGGCAGGGAATGACTCTTTTTCACGATCTCATAGCTATGTGCGCTCATTGTGTTGCACGCTATGACTAGCATCTTAATATCATGACTTAATAAAAACCTAATATTCTGTAGAGTGTATTTAATTACAGTATCTCTTGACTTAGTCCCATATGGTGCACGACCACTGTCACCAAAGTAAATCAAGCTTTCCCCAGGCAGCTGGGCTGCTATCTCTCTAAATACTGTAAGACCACCAAGACCAGAATCGAATATCCCTATTGGCCTATTATCCATATTAATATTTCCCCCAAAATTGTCAGCACCAAACGTGCTAGTTGTCAATGTCTCTCTTATTATTTTCGAACCTCTCCAATGCAAGTTCAATCAATCTCTCTATCAATTCTCCATACGGTATTCCCGATGCAGCCCACAATTTCGAATACATGCTGATTTGGGTGAAGCCGGGCATTGTATTTATCTCATTGATAATTATTTCGTTTGTACCATTTCGAACAAAAAAATCAACTCTTGATAATCCCGAACAGTCTAATGCCCTGAATGCCCTGACCGAATAATCTCTGATTTGATCTATCATATCAGCTGGAAGATCGGCTGGAATGATGATTCTAGAACTGTCCCCGCTCATATATTTTGCTTCGTAGTCATAAAACTCATTACATGGTATAATTTCACCTACTGTAGATGCAACAGGTTCATCATTGCCAAGCACTGCACATTCAATTTCTCGACCGTCTATAAATTCTTCTACTAGTATTCTTCTGTCATATCTTGCAGCAAGAAGCAAGGCATCCTTTAGTTCGCTTTTACAGTGCACCTTGCTGACACCGACAGATGACCCAGCATTCGAAGGCTTCACAAAGCACGGAAAAGACATGGTCAGTTCAACATCAGATACAATAGAATCAAATTCACTATTTATCTGCTTACGGTTATAAACGAGATATTTCCCCTGCGGCAAGCCCTCTTTCTCAAATACGATTTTTGCATAAGCTTTATCCATTCCTAATGCTGAGCCAAGTACTCCGCAGCCTACATATGGAATACCCGCAAGCTCAAATAACCCTTGGATTGTCCCATCCTCTCCATTGCAACCATGCAATACTGGGAATACAACATCGATTTTCTTATTATCCTTTTCTGCCTCAGCTATTGCTGATCCAGCTGTTAACAGGACCTGCTGTGACTTCTCGCGTGATTCTGCTAATGCCTGCCACTCACCTGTTCCAATAAGGCTTATTGGGCCATCATAGGAAAGCCAGCTTCCATCCTTCGTTATTCCGATCATAGACACATCGTATTTATCAGTATCAATATTCCTTAAAACAGCTTCTGCCGAAAACCTTGAAACTTCATGCTCGGAGGACTGTCCCCCAAATATTATCGCAACTCTTTTCCTGTCACTCATATATTACAACCACCTATATATGTTATAATCTCACCCTTTAAATATATTGTCTATTTTACTATTTAAGTACAATGACTTCAATAGGCAGTGAAGTGGGACATTTCTCCTGTTCCTCGAAAAAATTGTGCATTATTACTGTGACATAATGTAAAATCATATGCTTTTATCGCACTGCAGAAATAACTTAGATTAATGTGAATAAACTCTTAAGCCTCTAATAACGCATCGTTCAAAGAAAATTTTTCGATTGTAGAAATTTTTCTTACCTTCGCGTGTTTCAACGAGGTGGGAGATATGCTCGCAACGGTTTCTTTTGATGAATCGAAAGAAAATATCTGAAAGGCAATCGGTACCTGCCACCAAGCGTTTTTAGCCTAAAGGCTGAAAATACCTATAGAGGTGGGGCGGGGCCCATCATTCGCCTCGTTATAAACCGATATGCGGTGATTAGACAGAAAGCATTTAGCTAGAGAGCTTATCTGTGCTCAATATCAGGAATTCAAAGCCGAGCTATGGAAAATAGCCAAAATAGTATTAGATACATTACCAATTATTAATCAGAAAAAACGATACTATTATATATATCTGTGTATAATACTCCGCCTCGTTCCAGTAGATCATAACCCTTATTACATAATTTCGAACAACTGGATACCGTTATATCTAGCATGTATTCGCAAATCTGCCTGTATTTCATTCCGCAAACAACCCTTAGAATGTATGCTGTAAATGCTTTACAATTAATGTGTTCTGCCTTTGTACCCTCACTTGAGTTATCATCCGTCAGCCTAGCTTTTTTTAGCTTTGACGCAATATAATCGATTACCTTAGCCGGCATCCTTTCTCTTGTAATTATTATACGGCCATTTGTTGATTCTCTTTCGACTGCATCATTATTTTCATGTGGATCATGATGGACAGTGCTGTAATCACCATTGACCCTGGAAACAAACTCCTTGTACCTGCGAACAAAGCTGTGCTTGTTTTTTATGCCAAAAAGGCTTCGGATGAAACTCATATCCACCAGTCTATAATAATCCTTCCTTATCCTAAGATATACTCCATATGATGAGTATTTGTACTCCTCCTCTCTTCCTTTAAAACCGGGGATATCTTTAGGATTATTGTGAATATATGCGGACAAAGCCAAGTTATATCTGTCATTGGCAACGATTTCGCTATGAAATCTTTCTTGAAATAAGTGTCCATGCCTATTATGTTTTTTATTGAAGTAGATCACATACGCTGTATTCAAGCTGTGCATGAAGCTTGAGATATCGTAGCCTCTTGGGTCAAAGTGAATATGCAGATGATTATCCATGAGGCAATAGGCATAAACACTACATTTATATTTGCTGGAATATATCTTAAGCAGTTTAAGATAATGATCCTTATCATCATCGTCCTTAAAGAGCAGCGTCTCAGAAATGCTTCGGCATGTAATATGATATATCGCTGTACTGTCCTTTTCTCGAGGCTTTCTAGGCATATCACCAATCTCCTAACACTTTTTCTTAATTTTATCATAGAACTAATGTTCGGTCAGTGATTTCCCGTTTATTTCCATAAATATTCTGGTTGTCATGTATGCGATGTTTATAGAACTGTCCCCAACAAAAAAGAAGGCCGTTTATCGGCCTTGCTTTACATATCGCAGTTATTCTAAAATCTCCAAACCGTCAATATTCTCTCCATTCGATCCTGATGTTTCTTTATAGTCACTGTTCACCGGTTCGCCAATTTCTGTCTTTAATTGCTCCGCCTCACCATCAACCTCCATAATTATTTCATCATCAACAACACCCGACGTCGTTTTGGCTGCATCCTTGCTTATGAGTTGTGTGCTCCTGGGAAAAAGTGCATCAAACTTAAAGTTTCCCATATATTCCTTATGTGTCGTACCATCAATCAGGAATTTTACTTTTTCTATTCCATCGAGTTCGGTTAGAGAATTGACAATGGAATATATTGTCATCTTCTCCGCATCCTTTCCACCGCTATGCTTGCTCTTGAACTCCTTTGAAAAATCGACAGTTGCAACATTGTTGCTGATGCTGACCGGCTCACGAAGCCGTGCCTCTGCGGGGACAGTCCTTCTAAAAGTAGTTTCATCAGAAGGACCCTTGATAAGTTCATTAACTACTGCAGTAGCCATGTTGCTGGTACTCTTTTTTACATCAGTCGAGCTTACATACCTTATTTCCAGCTTTAATTTTGTATTGTCTTCATTTGCAAAATAAAGGCGCAATGGCGTCTTATCTGTTAATTTGCTGGCTTCAGCCTCACCAATAATGATGCTGCTGACAGGCCAAAGTTCATCATCTATGCTTTTCTGCAGTCCAATTTTCTGCATAATACTGCATCCAGGCAGAAAAACAACCAATAATACCACAACAATGATAATCGATACAGTCCTCTTCATTTCCGCCACCTCACAACTAATGGCAGTTTCAGGATGCTATTTCCCGCGCTGCCAAATTAATACCATCTACGTTATTTCTATGCCGAGGCGGCCATTAGTATTCACTAACAAATAAATTTTTGTCCACCAGATGGGAAATGAAAATACTAGCTTTAATATTACAGCAGTGTATTCATATCATCCTCAGTCAACAGATTAACAATTGCTTTCACTTCTTCATCAATCACACTATAGCTGATCTCCAGTCCTTTTCTGACACCCTCAACAATTCTTGCTGCTTTTAGTTTCGAAAGATGCTGTGACACAGTTGACTGCGGCAAATCCAAGCATTGCTGGATTTTCGAAACATTACAGCTGTTGTCCAGCAATCCCTTGATTATGCAAAGTCTATGAGGATGTGATATGGCTTTAAGCTTTTCAGCCTTCTCCTTATACAAATTTTTATTCATTATCATGCCTCCACATTCTTGCTGTTAGTGTAAAGTTAATTACACTCGGTTTATATTGAACTATGCTATTTGTCAGGATTTCAGAGTTTTTTAATGCAAAAAAACAATG
>JAAYPO010000101.1 GCA_012519745.1 Clostridiaceae bacterium
AAACGGTTTTCTGCATATAACCCCTGTTGGGTTTTAATTGGGATTTTGTAAATCATAAACCAGCTGCAAAGCTGATCAAATAGGCGTTTCTGACTATATTGACCCTTTCCATGGTAAAGATGAGGTATGTCCCTTTATGATAATCTCTTACAGCTGTCCACACCTCTGTAGGGAGCGTTGCTATATAGATGAGGTATGTCCCTTAGAATATAAAAAAGAGAGGTGGATCCACCTCTCTTTTTTGGTGCGGTCGATGGGACTTGAACCCATACGGTCTCCCATACGCCCCTCAAACGTACGCGTCTGCCAGTTCCGCCACGACCGCATTTTACATGATCCGGGCCTTGTATTACATGTCCGGCGCCGGTCAGCAAAACTAATTATACTAACATAAGCAATCAGTGTCAATACTTTTCGGGTAAAATAATCAGCCAAATTAATCTATAATGGATGTATTGAATTATTATCCCGCTATTGATAAAATAAAGGATAATGCGGGAGTATAGCATTGTTATGTTTTGAAAACCCACAAAATAATATGAAACGGGGATAATGAGATGGCGGGCATTTTCGGATTTTTTGATTATAACAGACCGGGACCGGGTGTACCGAAGGATGCACCTCCTAAGCCACCGGTGGTAGTATTCTTTGGGATCCTTCAAAGGAAGTTCTGGAATCTCATAAAGGTGAATCTTTTGTTTCTTATATTTAATATCCCTGCGCTGCTGCTGGGAATGTTCATCATGCTGGCATTCTTTCCGAATATCCTGCCCAACGCATTTGAAAGTGCTGAGACCCTGATAAACGACACCATCGTCAAATTTATACTGCTGACGCTGATGATGTGCGTACCGATGATAACCACCGGACCAGCACAGGCCGGCTTCACCTATATACTGAGGAACTATGCCCGTGAAGAGCATGCATTTATCTGGAGCGACTTCAAGGACCATGCCTTTAAAAATATGAAGCAAAGCCTTGCAACCGGCATCATCAACTTCATTGCCACATTTGTGATCCTGTTTTCCATCAGAACGTACTGGGTCCTTATTGGTGTAGGCGACCTGAACAATGTGCCGGGCTATATAGGATTGGGTATCATGATAATGGTGTTCATCGTATTTGCCTGCATGAATATATACATTTACCCAATGATGGTCACCTTTGATCTCAAATTGAAACAACTTTATAAGAACTCATTGATATTTGCATTGATAAAATTCCTGCCCAATCTTGGGATATTGATACTGAACTCATTGCTCATATTCCTGACCTTCGGACTGATCATACCCTTCAATCAGATATTTGGATTCTTCCCTTACATCTTCCTGACACTTAGTCTGACAGGACTTATCACAAACTTCTATGCATACCGCAAGCTTAAGAAATATATGATTTCACGGATCGAAGAGGAAGAAGAGGAAGATGATGAGGAAGAAGAGGAAGAAGAGGATGAAGAGCAGGACAGGGAAGATAAGGATCATGAGGATACTGCAATGCTGACGGGCAATGACAGTGAAGCTGACGGGGAGAGCAGTCCTGACAGCGAAAGCGGTGATGACGGCATAAAGAGGTACTTCTGATCTGTTATGAGAGCGGGAAGGGGCTGAATATCAAAAGATAAAAGCTGTCGGAAACACCGACAGCTTTATTTGTACCCGATGTAATAAAGAAACATCAGCTGTCTTGAAGGCCGTACTCTTTTTTAATGGCATTGATGGCCTTGTCAACGTCTTTTTCGTATATCAGGTAGGAAATATCGACCTCTGAGGTGGTCACAAGCTTGATTTCTATGCCTTCACCGGCAAGAACGGTAAAAAGCCGCGCAGCAACACCGGGCAGGTTGCGCATACCTTCTCCGTACACCTGCAGCTTTGTGTTGTCGGCATCGACCTCAACCCTAAGATCCTTTGCATTTTTTTTGAACTCGTTCAAAGCGCTCAGTGCATTCACAAGCTCTGCAGACGGGATACTGAATGAGATGTTGACACTTCCTCTGAATGGAGGAGCCTGACTGATCATATCGATGTTTATGTTTTGCTTTGCTATGGTGTTGAAAATTTCCGATATCAGCCTTGTATCGTTGGGAAGCTTGTCGATGGTCACAAGAGCGACATTATAAGTGACATTGATGTTCGAAACAGGTCTATTTGTCATTTTGAAACACCTCCGTTTCAGATATAATACCGGTCAGGAAGATTTATTCCTCTCCTATCAGATCATCCATATCATACATCCCCGGTCCTTTGCCGTAAAGGAACCTTGCAGCCCTGAGAGCGCCGGTGCCGAATATTTCCTTGGACATGGCGGTATGATTGATTTCGATTATTTCATCATTTCCGGCAAAAATCACAGAATGCTCACCAACTATTGTACCGCCGCGTACAGCATGCATGCCGATTTCCTTTTTGCTTCTCATCTTTCTGCGGGAATGCCTGTCATAAACATACTCCTGCTTGTGTGCCAGCACTGAATTGATGGAGTCGGCGATGGCAAGAGCTGTTCCGCTTGGAGCATCCAGCTTCTGATTGTGATGTTTTTCGATGATCTCGATGTCGTAATTCAGCTCCAGCAGTCTGGCGGCTCTTTTTACAAGATCGATCACGAGATTTACTCCAAGGGACATGTTTGCCGAAAAGAAGACCGGTATACTGCGGGACGCCTTCTCCAGCAATTTGATCTGAGCTTTGGAGAGTCCTGTGGTTGCAATGACCGCAGGGATCTTGTTTTTTACTGAATAATCCATCAATTCTGCCAATGCCGAAGGATTGGAGAAATCGATAATAACATCGGGAACCAGCTTGCATTCACTAAGGTCTGTACAGACCGGATATGCATTTTTGCCGCTGTCTGCTATGTCATAACCGGCAACGATCCTGAGATCGCTGTACTGCTCTGACATTCTTGTTATGACTTGTCCCATTTTTCCGTTACAACCGCTCAATAATATATTTATCAATTTGTACACCTCTTAGGTAAGGGGACACTCCTCTGCAACGAAGCAGGGCTCTGGTCGGGAGGAATGCCCCCTGCATATTTATTATGGACACTCATCTGGTATGTGCAGGAATGGGTGTCACATTGCTCTATATTAGTCCGTAGTTTTGCATTGCATTTATCAGTATCTGCCTGTTGGCATCGCTCATATCGACCAGCGGCATGCGGCATTTTCCAACATTCATGCCCATGAGGTTCATGGCTTCCTTGATGGGGATGGGATTGACTTCGATGAAGAGGGCTTTGATGAGCTCGACAGTCTTCAACTGAAGCATCCTGGCACCTTCTGCATCTCCGTCCAGGAATTTGGCGGCCATATCATGGGTATCTCTGGGAATGATATTTGCCATGACAGAAATAACACCCTTTCCACCCAGCGACATCAGTGGAACTACAAGTCCGTCTTCTCCTGAATATACTGTGAAATCACTGCCGCAAAGATTAATGATCTCACCGACCTGGTTGAGGTTACATTCCTTTATGGCAACGATATTCTCTATTTCAGACAGCTTCTTCACGGTATCCGGATTAATGTTCAGGTTGGTCCTGGATGGAACATTATAGAGCACTACGGGTATACTAATGTTTTCGGCGATGACCTTAAAATGCTCGTACAGACCACGCTGTGTAGTTTTATTGTAATAGGGGCTGACGCTCAGAATGGCATCGGCACCAACCTCTTCAGCCTTTTTGCTGAGGTGTACGGCGTGCCTGGTATCATTGCTGCCGGTACCGGCAATGACAGACAGTCTGCCGTTGACTTTTTTTACAGCATAGGCAATGGCGGCAATATGCTCATCATCAGGCATGGTAGAGGCTTCACCTGTAGTGCCGCAAATGATTATTGCGTCAGTTTTTTCCCTGATCTGGAACTCAATAAGCTCGCCCAGCTTGTCAAAATCGATACCGTCATTTGTGAAGGGCGTTATGATAGCAACGCCTGAACCTGTAAAAATTCTCTTCTTCATTTTCTCTGCAACCTCCATCTTTTTAATATTGCCGTTGGGCCTACAGCCATCCTTCCGCCTTAAGCAGCTCGGCCATCAGTATCCCGCCGCCGGCTGCACCCCTGATCGTGTTGTGGGACAGACAGGTGAACTTGTAATGGAAAATGTTGTCTTCCCTCAGTCTGCCTATTGCGATCCCCATACCGTTTTCCAGATTTCTGTCGAGCTTGGATTGCGGCCTGTCAGACTGTTCGAAATAGGTCAGGAACTGAGAGGGTGCACTTGGCAGTTTCAATTCCTGGGCCCTTCCCTTGAATTCTTTCCAGCATCCGATGATCTCATCTTTTGAGGGCTTGTTCCTGAAGGTAATGTAAACTGCAGCCAAATGTCCGTCCAGGACAGGTACCCTGTAACATTGTGCGGAAATGACAGGTCCCTCGGAGGGGATGATCTTACCGTCTTTGACAGCTCCCCATATCTTCAGGGGCTCTTTTTCGCTCTTTTCCTCTTCGCCGCCAATATACGGTATCACGTTATCCAGTATATCTGGCCAGTCCCTGAACACCTTGCCTGCGCCTGAAATAGCCTGATAGGTAGAGGCAAGTATCTTCTCCGGCCCATACTGCATCAGTGCATGGACCGGGGGGACATAGCTTTGCAGCGAGCAGTTTGATTTGACTGCGATGAAACCCTTTTTTGTACCGAGACGTTTTCTCTGGCTCTCTATCACAGCGGCATGCTCAGGATTTATTTCAGGGATTATCATTGGAACATCCTCTGTGTACCTGTGTGCCGAATTGTTCGAAATGACCGGTATCTCAGCACGGGCATATTTTTCCTCCAGAAGGCGTATATCATCCTTTTTCATATCAACGGCGCAGAAGACCATGTCGACCTCATCGGCCATCCTGTCGATCTCATTGACGTTTTTTACAACTATGTTCCTGACGTCTTCCGGCATGGGTGCATCAAGCTTCCAGCGTCCTTCCACAGCTTTTTCGAATGTGAGCCCTGCAGACCTCTCACTTGCGCCGATGGCAGTCACCTCAAACCAGGGGTGATTTTCCAGCAGTGTGACAAAACGCTGACCAACCATGCCTGTTCCGCCAAGTATACCAACTTTAAGCTTTTGACTCATAGCGTTATTACCTCCCGATAAAAAAAATTAAACTGTTGGCGGTGTGCCAACAGTTCTGAATGCGTATCCCTCTGTGAAGGGTCCAAATGAACTGATAGCGCTCCATCAATCGCTTGATGACAGTTGCAATGCTGTTCGCTATTACAACCAGGATGCGCTCCTGCAGGGGACCGCTTCCTTCGGCGCTCCGCCCTTTCATTCCGTATCACAAGCCCCTGCGGCCTTACGCGGAATTACTGATGAGAAGCGCACCTCTATCGACTCTGTTATTATTTTTTCAGCTAAAGCTTTCATACATGATAACATCCTAATTGTGTATTGTCAAATAATTTGTATCGTCAGATAATATTACAATAATATTAAATATTCAAAAATCGACTTCTAATGTGCCGATATAGAAGGAAGTAGGGTATTTAATGTCGAATTATCTCAATGAATACGCTTAGTGAAAAATTACCTTTACCAATGAGAAGGAGACAACATGAGTAGTGTAAAAGGGAGAAAAACAGCAGCAGTTTTGGCTGTTGTAGTCATATTGACATCATTATTGACTGTTTCCTCGGGAGCGGACAAGCTTGCGGATACAGTAAAAGTAGGCTTGTATTATAAAGGAAGCTCTGTAAACACAGCTCAGTCATTATTTGATGTATCAGCACAAGCCGGTCTGATGATCGGATTTTTTCAGAATGGAAATTTCGTCGAGATCTACACAGAGGCCAGCTCATCTCCATTATATATAAGAAAGGATTCCTTCTATTATGATACAGGCAGCGGGCTGAAGGAGATCGACCCTTCCGGATCCAAAGTCACCGGTACCAAATACGGTCCATATCATATCAAGATAGGCAGTGACTGCCCCGATGCCGCAACTGCCGCAGATCAGGCAGCCTATTACAGGCAGCTGGGAATAGATGCTTTTATTGCGTATAACGACGCCTGGCAGGTGTGGACAGGCCTTTGTACAGACGAAACCAGGGCTAAGGAACTGATAGGGACTTTGATACCGGTTTTAGGCGAAGCAGGCTATGAGATAATCCAGCCATCCTTAGACAGAATAGTCGTAATAAACGGCCAGTACAGCACCATGTGCATATTCGGAAGTAAAGCTGCCGATTTTCAGATCCGTCCTGCTCCGGGGAATGATCCTCCGGTGCTGAAAATAAAGGGCAAGCAATACAGAGGGGCAATAGAGGTAAAAAGACTTTCGAACAGTGATATGACAGTGATAAATGTAGTCAGTATAAGAGATTATCTTTATGGCAATGTGCCTCCGGAGATCGGTGGGAGGTCTCCGGCCGAAGCGTTGAAGGCACAGGCTGTGGCATCAAAAATGTACGCTCTCAACAACAAGGGCAAGCACGGAGCCACGGGATTCGATATTTGCGATACCACGCACTGCCAGGTATATAAGGGCTACAGTGTGGAATTGCCCGGCTGCAACAGCGCCATAGATGAGGTTTACGACAAGACCATCACATATAATGGTAGCCAGGTGAAGCATGTATACTACTTCGCATCCGGCGGAGGAAGCACAGAAGACGTCAGGAATGTGTGGGGGTCGTCTTATCCTTATCTTGTAAGTGTCGAAGATAAATATGAGAAGATATATACCTGGACCAAAACACTGCGGGCCTCAGATGTCAAGTCAAAGCTTCCGCAGCTTGGCAACATACTTGGCATAACGATAACAAGGACTGCACCTACAGGAAGAGTCACACAGCTTGCTGTTACCGGCGCAAGCCGAGGAGAGCCTGCGTACTATTCAAATGAAAAATGCCGTACACTATTCGGTCTCGACAGCCAGCTTTATACCATTACATCCGATGCGGATGTGTTTATTTCAGGCCTTTCAGACAAACCGGCAACGAATGTGGGAGCACAGATATCTGACACTGAAAGTGAGAAAATCGTCGATGCTCTGGAGGAAACCCCGGCCGATCCTGACCCGGCTGTGATAAAGGATGCTGACGGATCCGCCGATACACAGTCAGCTTCCCGGGGAGAAACGTCGGAGCCTGCTGCACCACCTGAAAAACCTAAGGCTCCCGCTGTTCTTGTGCCGGAGATATCTGAACCGGTCAGAACACAGCTTGGAGGCAAAAAGGTTATAACAGCTGACGGAGTGCAAAGCGTGAAGGGCACAAATAATAAAATCACAGTCCTGGGCGCCGATGGTGTTGTCAATAAAGCTACTGTTGTACCAGAGACATATGTATTTACCGGAAAAGGCTGGGGCCATGCTGTGGGCATGAGCCAGGAAGGGGCCATAGGCATGGCCAAGGCAGGCTTGTCGTATGAGGATATACTGACGCATTACTTCCAGGGTACCAAGGTCGAATAAACGGCTGTGATAAATCAGCATATTGAAAAATACGGTACCCTATAGTATGATATGCTTTATGTGTGAACAAAGCTGCATTAAGTGCAGCTTTCTGTTTGGAATTGATACTGACATCATTCTCAAACGGTGGGTTATTATCGGCAAAACTGCAAATAATTTATATGTATATACTGATAAATCAGTTATAGGAGAAAAATGAAATCGAAGGATTTTTTTTACGAGCTTCCCCAGGAGCTTATAGCACAAGAACCAATGGCAGAAAGAAGCAAGTCGCGTCTTCTGGTCCTGGACAGAGAAAGCTCAGGCATCGAACACAGGTCATTCGAAGATATCAGAGAATATCTTGACAAGGGAGACTGCCTTGTACTGAATGATACAAGAGTAATACCTGCCAGGCTCCTTGGCGAAAAGGAAGGTACCGGCGGCAGGATAGAATTCGTGCTCCTTAAAAACCTGGAGGGCGATATATGGGAGGTCATCCTCAAACCGGGGAAACGAGCAAAGCCCGGTGCCAGATTCGTATTCGGAGGAAATGAACTCAGAGCTCAGGTCATCGAAGTGACGGACGGCGGCAACAGACTGGTGCGTTTTGAGTATGAAGGGATATTCCAGGAGGTGCTTGACAGGGTGGGCATTATGCCGCTGCCTCCTTATATAACAAGGAAGCTTTCCGACTCCGAACGGTATCAGACGGTTTACTCAAGGTACAGAGGGTCGGCTGCAGCGCCGACAGCAGGACTCCATTTTACAAAGGAGCTGCTAAAGGAACTGGAGGATAAAGGCGTCAGGCTGGCATACCTGACATTGCATGTGGGGCTTGGTACATTCAGACCTGTCAAGGTAGAAAACGTGGAAGAACATGTGATGCATTCAGAGTTTTTCAGACTGGATGAGGCTGCCGCAGATACGATAAATAAAGTAAAAGCCGACGGAGGCAGGATCATCGCAGTAGGCACCACCAGCTGTCGTGTGCTTGAGACCGTCAGCTCACCTGACGGCAGGATAAAGCCATCCTCAGGATGGACGGACATCTTTATTTATCCGGGCTACGGCTTCAAGATCGTGGATGCGCTGATCACCAATTTCCATCTGCCGGAATCGACATTGATCATGCTCGTAAGCGCATTTGCGGGAAAGGAGCATATAATGGAGGCATATAATACGGCAGTAAATGAAAGATACAGATTTTTCAGCTTTGGAGATGCAATGCTTATAAAATAAGGCGCAAAAGGGGATTATAATGGCTGCAATAAGGTATGAATTGATAAAAAGGTGTAAACAAACAGGTGCAAGGCTTGGAGTGGTGCATACGCCTCACGGCTCCTTCGATACGCCGGCCTTTATGCCTGTAGGTACTCAGGCCACCGTTAAGGGAATGACGCCGGATGAGATGAAAGAGATAGGAGCAGGGATCATTCTCAGCAATACATATCATCTGTATATGAGACCGGGGAATGAGTTGATTAGAGAGGCCGGGGGACTGCACCGCTTTATGAACTGGGACAGGCCCATACTGACCGACAGCGGCGGATTCCAGGTTTTTAGCCTCAGTGACCTGAGAGATATCAAAGAGGAAGGTGTCACCTTCAAATCTCATATAGACGGATCCAGGCATGTGTTCACTCCGGAACTTGCTATCAAGATACAAAACGACCTGGGTTCTGATATTATAATGTCCTTTGATGAGTGTATACCGTACCCTGCTGATTATGAGTATACGAAAAAATCGCTGGAGAGAACTACCAGATGGGCTGAAAGATGTAAAAAGGCTCATGTAGATACTGAAAGGCAGGCACTGTTTGGTATTGTTCAGGGGGGAGTATATGCGGATCTCAGGGAGCAAAGCGCAAAAGAATTGACGGCGCTGGATTTCCCCGGCTATTCTATAGGAGGGCTGAGTGTGGGAGAACCGGCAGAGGATATGTACAGGATGCTGGATTGCACAGTACCGCTGCTCCCTGAAGAAAAGCCAAGATATCTGATGGGTGTAGGCAGCCCCGATTATCTTATCGAAGGCGCTATAAGGGGAATAGACATGTTCGACTGTGTGCTTCCTACACGCATAGGCAGAAATGGTACTGTTATGACCAGCAGGGGCAGGATCATTGCCCGGGATGCCAAATACGCAAGAGATTTTTCACCATTGGATCCGGGATGTGACTGCTACGCTTGCAAAAACTATACAAGGGCGTACATCCGGCATCTGCTGAAGGCTGGCGAGGTGCTGGGCATAAGACTGACCACCTGGCATAACCTAAAATTTCTTTTGGACTTGATGAAAAACGTAAGACAGGCTATAATGAATGATAGGCTGGGTGATTTTAGAAATGAATTTTTCGGCTCTTATGGATATAAGCTGTAGAATCAAGTTGTATTGTCACGTATTAGCCTATAAAAATCAGCACGAATGGAGGGATTTGGCATGCAGGACCCGCAAAGCGGCTCAATATTGATGACGTTTCTCCCGATCGTATTTTTTGCAGTGGTAATGTATTTTCTTATTTTTCTTCCGCAAAAGAAGAGAGACAAGAAGGCAAAAGAAATGCTTGATTCAATGCAGGTAGGCAATCAGGTGATCACGATCGGCGGTATATCTGGCAAGGTGGTAAATATAAAGGATGATGAGGTCACAATAGAGACAGGCGTTGAAAGAGCAAAGATCAATTTTAAGAAATGGGCGATAAAAGAAGTCATCAAGCCCGTTGAAGCTTAAACTCAATTCTTTGGATCCAAAGATCCCGCAATGAATTTCAGGCGGGATTTTTTGCTGCTCAGGGGGTGGTCTGCAGCAAAGTTCTATAATGGGCTTCTGTGTAATATTATAATAATATGAAATATTGTACAGGAGTGATGTTTATGTCCCTAAAAGCGGCCCAGAATGCAAAGCCCGAAGGAAATGAGGGATTGAAGCTTATTTCACTGCTAAAGGGGCTTCTTGCATCTTATATCATTACAATTCCCGCATTCATGATATTTGCGCTGATTCTGACCAACCTGGATTTTCCTCAAAAGCTGCTGACCCCGGCCGTGGTCGTGATCACTGTCATAAGCGTGCTTACGGCCGGTGCCGTATCAACAAGGGGAGTCCGAAGCAGAGGCTGGCTCAACGGAGGTATAGTGGGCTTTATTTACATGTTGGTGCTTTACCTGTTCAGCAGTATCCTGTGTAAAAACTTCACAATAGACAGATATGTGATAACAATGTCCATAATAGGTGTACTTGCCGGCGCCATAGGGGGTATAATGAGCATTAATTCACCTAAGGGCAGGAAATTCAAATATATCGGCAGCTGACCTTTTCAAAGCCTTATATCTATGCTATAATTATTGACGCAAACCATAAAGTGACATAAAAATATGAGCAATCGGGGGGATTACATAATGAAACATATAAAGACCATCAATGCACCTGCAGCAAAGAAGGATCTCAAAAACTCAGGCTGCGGCGAATGCCAGACTTCCTGCCAGTCAGCCTGCAAGACCAGCTGTACGGTGGCAAACCAGAAATGTGAGAAGAGATGAACGTAAGCTGAAACCATGACAGCGGGAGGCTTTGCGCCTCTCGCTGTTTATGTGTGCGGAGGTTTTATTGTCAAGTGAGGAGCAAACACATGATTCACAAGTTTAAAATGCACGGGAGCAATATCGTACTGGATGTAAACAGCGGTGCGGTACACATGGTAGATGATATCGCATATGACATACTCGATCATATGGACAACTCAGACGAGGAGATAGTAAACGGGTTATCCGGGAAATACAGCAGGAGCGAAGTGATGGAAACACTTGCCGAGCTGAAGCAATTAAAGGCTGAGGGTCAGTTGTTTTCGGAAGATTTCATGGAGGAGTATCTGGCAGAGCATGGCCCCTTGAGTCATTCACAGCCTATAGTTAAAGCATTGTGTCTGCATATTGCCCATGACTGCAATCTCAGATGCAGGTACTGCTTTGCATCGACTGGAGATTTTGGCACCCAAAGAACGCTTATGACGGCGGAAACAGGGAAAAGGGCCATAGATTTTCTGATAGAAAGGTCGGGCACCAGACGCAATCTGGAGGTAGATTTCTTTGGGGGAGAGCCCCTGCTCAATTTTGAAGCGGTGAAGGAAATAGTGCTTTATGCACTGGAGAGGCAGAAGGTCTCAAATAAAAATTTCCGATTCACCATAACAACCAATGCGGTGCTGCTCAATGAAGACCACAAGAAGTTCATCAATGAATATATGGATAATGTTGTACTCAGTATTGACGGGCGGCCTGAGGTCAATGACAGGATGCGCTTTCGAGCCGACGGAAGGGGAACATATGAGGACATCCTTCCAAAGATCATGGACATGGCAGAGTCCAGAGAACAGGACAACTATTATGTGAGAGGGACCTTCACAAGGGAAAACCTTGACTTCTCAAAGGATGTGCTCCATCTTGCGGATCTCGGCTTCAAGCAGGTCTCTGTGGAGCCTGTCGTAGCTGCGAAGGATACAGGATATGATCTCAGGGAGGAGGACCTGCCGGGCCTCTTCAGGGAGTATGAGGAGCTTGTATATGAATATGTAAAGAGGCACAGGGAGTCCGATGGCTTCAATTTCTTTCATTTCATGCTGGATCTGGAACAGGGTCCATGCCTGATAAAAAAGCTGAAGGGCTGCGGCTCAGGCCATGAATACCTTGCGGTGACGCCGGAAGGCGATCTTTATCCATGCCATCAGTTCGTTGGTATGGAAGGGTTCAAAATGGGCAATGTTAATCATGGAACTGATATCAGCGTGTCGATAAGTGAAATGTTTGAAAAGCAGAATATATATACAAAGCCTGATTGTAAAAAATGCTGGGCCAAGTTTTTCTGCAGCGGGGGTTGTGCAGCAAATGCATGGCAATTCAACAACTGTCTGGACAAGCCGTATGAAATAGGCTGCGAGCTCGAAAGGAAAAGAGTGGAGTGCGCTTTGTGGGCCAAGGCGGTTGAAGCATGTGAATAAAACAGAGAGGTGTATTGGATGGTCACTATCAAAGATGTTAGAAACAGCGAGGAAGTCAAGACCTTCCTTGCTATTGCAGAGACACAGATGAGGGTGCTTGGCTATACCGAACACTCCTTCAGACACGTGACTCTTGTGTCCGACACTGCCGGAAGGATACTAAAGCAGCTCGGATATCCCGAGAGGGAAGTGGAGCTGGCCAGGATAGCCGGGTACCTTCATGATATAGGAAATGCGGTGAACAGGAACGATCATGCTCACACCGGGGCTATGATGGCATATGACATGCTGATCAGGATGGGGATGGATTACAAGGATGCAGCGGAAATAATGATGGCTATAGGAAATCATGATGAACACACGGGCACAGCTGTCAGCAACATATCGTCGGCATTGATCCTTGCCGACAAATCGGATGTCCACAGAAGCAGGGTAAGGAATACTGATGTATCAACATTCGATATACATGACAGGGTGAACTATGCTGTTGAAAAATCAACCATCACCGTAGACAAGGACAACAAGACGGCTGAGCTTGTGCTCAAGATCGATACTTCCATATGTCCGGTCATGGACTACTTTGAGATATTCCTGGTCAGAATGACGATGAACAGGCGTGCCGCCGCATTTTTGGGGTTGCAGTTCCAGCTGCTGATAAACGATTCCAGGCTCATATGATTGCCTGAAACCACCAATTTCCCAGGCGGATTTGGTATTGACTCACTAGAATGATAGTAATATAATAACTTCATGCGGTTACGAAAAAAAAGGGGGATTTTTACAGATGAAAGGAAGAAACGGGCTGAAGATTTTCCTCGTTTTCGCCTTTATTGCCGTGATGACTTATATTTGTTTCGCCGGCAGTCTTTTTGGCCTGATCAAAATACCTGGCGTCAATGACATTACCCCGGGTATCGACATCAATGGAGGAATAGACGCAATGCTGTATGCCGTCACCGAAGACGGAACAAAGCCTACTCAGGCTGATCTTGATACAGCAAAGATTATCATTGGTAAAAGGCTTGACAAGGTAGGAATACTTGACAGAAACCTTAGCACAGATGTCAGTTCAGGCAGGATCATCCTGCAGATACCGTGGGCAGCAGGAGAGACAGATTTCAATCCTGACAAGACTCTGGCAATGATAGGTGAGACAGCACTGTTGACATTCCAGGAAGTTGATGCGGGCAATGTGGACGCAAATGGCGATCCGCTGCCAAC
>JAAYPO010000102.1 GCA_012519745.1 Clostridiaceae bacterium
CCCAATATTATTCATATCTTGTCGACGTCTCTGCATCGAATTTAAAGATATCTTATTCTTAAAGGATTCTATCACATTATTCGTATAAAGGAAATAGATTTTGTAAAAATATGAAGAAAAATTTCACAGGATAGAGACCCGGCGGACCATAGCGGCAGATCATTGAAATTTTGTAAAAAATCCTTACTGGACAATAAAGCTGTACAGTAATAAATCATTGCATTACACGTTATATAGGACTATAATGTATTCGGTGGAAATTGGTGCTTTTCGCAAACTTTTTTTCATTCAGGCAATAATATTTATTGCATAAATAAACTAATCAAACTTATTTAGGGGGCGTTTAAATGAACTGGCCAGTAGTAGCAATACTAATATCAGTACTTGCACTGGGCGTAGCAGCATGGCTCTATACCTGGGTCAAGTCCCAGCCTTCATCAAATGCCGAGATCGCAAGAATCGGCGATCTGATCAGGAAGGGCGCAAATACCTTTCTTGGCAGGGAGTACAAAATACTTGCAATCTTTGTTGCATTTGTGGCTGTATTGATCGTACTCTTCCTTCCAAAGCCGATCTGGAACGGCGACGCGACTAAAAACATAATGATGGCGGTATCATATGTAGTCGGCTCCGTTTTATCGGCACTGGCGGGCAAGATAGGCATCTTTGTTGCAACAATAGCTAATGTTAAAAGCGCGGAAGCCGCTACCAAAAGCATGAACCATTCTTTTATGGCAGGCTTCAGAGGCGGCGCGGTAATGGGTATGGCTGTGGTAGGCACCAGTCTGCTGGGTGTGACAGGTATCCTGCTTCTTACAGGTGATGCGGCATCAGTGCTGGGATTCAGCTTTGGAGCCTCTTCGCTTGCCCTTTTTGCCAAAGCAGGCGGCGGTATTTTCACAAAGACCGCAGACGTCAGTGCTGACCTGGTTGGCAAGGTAGAACTCGGCATACCTGAGGATGACCCACGCAATCCTGCAGTTATAGCAGACAATGTCGGCGATAACGTAGGTGACGTTGCAGGTATGGGTGCCGACCTTTTCGACTCCAATGTTGCATCCATGGCTGCAGCTTTAGTACTTGCTATGGCAATAGACGGCGGTACCGGAATCAGCACGAATATGATATTCTGCTATGCTGCACTCGGACTGCTTTCTTCCATAATAGGTATAGGATTCGGGCGTATAGGCAAAAACGGAAACCCCAGCTCGGCATTGAATAAGTGTACTTATATAACTACTGCCCTGTTTGCGGTCTTTACAGCAGGAGCAACGTTGCTCTTTGGATTTGACTGGCGTTATTGGGGTGCTACCTTTATAGGACTTCTTGTTGGTACGGTAGTGGGTCTTGCATCCGACTATTTTACAAACGATGCCAAGAGGCCCGTCCAGATGGTGGCCAAAGCTTCCAGATCAGGCCCGGCATTCACTATACTATCCGGCTTCAGCTATGGCTTGATAAGCTCGTTCCCGGCATTGCTGGGTATCGGTATATCCGCACTGGCATCTTACCTGATCTGTGATACTATCGGACCTGGAAACACAGATGCATTGTTTGGCATAGCGATGTCGGCGATCGGAATGCTTTCCATAGTTGGAATGATCATTTCAAACGATGCTTACGGCCCCATCGTTGACAACGCAAGGGGACTGGTGGAGATGGGTAATCTTGGTGAGAAGGCATTGGAGATCACCGATGAGCTCGACAGTGCAGGAAATACTGTAAAAGCCATAACAAAGGGCTTTGCAGTCGGCGCAGCCGGTCTTACCGTTATCGCACTTCTCGGAGCATATATGTCGGAGGTCAATGATGCTCTTGCAGAAAAGGGCATGGAGCTTCTTACGGGCTTTGATGTAATGAATCCTGTAGTTTTCTTTGGAATGATAGTTGGAGTTGCTATACCCGCGATTTTCTCCGCAATGCTCATTATGGGAGTTGACAGGAACGCACAGCGCATGGTTGCGGAAATACACCGCCAGTTCAATGAAATACCCGGTCTCAAGGAAGGTAAAAAGGGTGTTATACCTGAATATGAAAAATGTATAGATATAGCTACCAGGGGAGCTCTCCGCGAACTGATACCGGCAGGTCTGGTTGCCATACTTGCAACTCTTGCGGTGGGATTCATCGGCGGCGTCTCAGCAATAGGCGGCTTCCTGGTGGGCAATATACTCAGCGGTCTGCTTCTGGCTCTTCTGATGGGTAATGCAGGCGGCACATGGGACAATGCCAAGAAGTATGTGGAGTCCGGGCATGAAGGCGGAAAAGGTTCTGAAGCTCATAAGGCAGCAGTGGTCGGAGATACTGTCGGTGACCCCTTCAAGGATACTGCAGGCCCGTCGATCAATACCCAGATAACAGTGGTCTCATTGATCGCATCCATCACAGCAGGCTTGTTCGCTACGTTCAATCTGTTGGGATGATCAAAGCTCGATATTGGTCAAGCATAATATAGAAACAACCCTTTCCTGACGGAAGGGGTTGTTTTTTAAAACCGCAAATATTTTGAATAATCTGTGTTGATAAACTCATCACTCAGTTCAACACTCCACTGGGGGGCGCTATGCCCATGATACATTCACTTCGCATTGTACATGCCATTGCTCTCCATGTACTTGTAGATCGCCTCCCCATGCTTCTGTTCTTCCTTTTGGATGTGGTTGAGGACATCACGCACCTGTGTGTCCTTACACTCGAATATCGCGGTATCATATGCGCCGGATACATATTTTTCTGTCATCAGCATATCAACGCACAAGCTCTGATCTGATGCCATATTGGCGTTGTCTGGACGCGTCCCGGCAGATTGGTTTGTCTGCTGCATGCCTGCGGCCTGTCCCTGATTCATCTGACTGCCGCAACCCTGCTGCCCGGAGCCGCCCTGCTGGTTCATTGCCGGCACCTGTCCGCTGAGGATCTGGTTTACCGTGTTCAGATGCTCCTGCTCGATCTTCGCATTGTTGCTGAATATGTTTTTCAGCTGAGGGTCTGTTGCCTGCCGGGCATAGTTGTTGTATTTCTCAATGCAGATCTCCTCGTGTTTTTTTTGATCTTCCAGAAGCATTCTTTCTTTTGTTGTTAAACTAACATTCATAATTTTTACACCTCCGGTATTAGTATCTTCCGAAGGTTGAATTATATTCTTGTGTTCTCAAACATGGTGCAGATAGATATGCCCGCTGTCATGCAAAGCTCAAAGCAGCAGTAAAACAGGGAAGATGGATATGGGCAGAGGGGTATGGATCACCCTGTCAGACTGTTTTCTTACTATCATTCCTGCCAATGCCTATGATTTCTTTTATTGACTTGTCTTTGTAGATGGTCATAAGTATGTTGCGGATAAGCAGGAAGGTGATGGGACCGAGGATCAGGCCTGCAAAGCCGATCAGCTTAAGACCCGTATACATTGCAAAAAGTGTAAGGAGGGGATATACACCTATCTGCTGTCCAACTACCTTCGGCTCGACTATCTGGCGGATCACCAGTACGACTACATAAAGCACGATGACTGAAATACCCATCCTTATATCGCCTGTAACAAAGGAGTACAGCGACCATGGTATCAGCACACCTCCGGCACCCAATACCGGCAATGCGTCAATTATCGCTATAATGAAGGCAAGCAGCAGTGCGTATTCCACTCCTATTATGCTCAGACCTATCAACAGCTCTGTAAAGGTAATGACCATTATGATGAGCGCTGCTTTTATGTATCCGAAAATAGCGTTGAAGAGATCATTTTTGATCTTTAATATCCGCTCGATCCAGATCTCCGGTAGCTGCTGCATGAGCACGGAGGAGATCTTCTCCCGGTCTGTTGACATAAAATATGTAGCAAGGATGGTAATAATGGTGAAAATAATTGCTTCAGGCAGCGAAATGGCTGTAACATAGGCTCCCTTTACAATTGTCTTTCCAAAGCTCGTGATGGTATTTGACAGCTCGGTCAGGATGCTTCCCAGGTTGTCTGTGATCTCTGTCGGCAGCCACTCTATGTATTTTGAACCTTCGATCATCAGTTCATTGATCTGTGCATACAGATGGGTAAAAAATGCAGGCGCCGATATTATGAGACCCCGGATCTCATCGATTAGCCGAAGCACACCTAAAACAACAAGGGTGATGATGATGGCAAGCAGCAGCAGCAGGATTATCGGTGCGGAGATCTTGCGGCTGATGCGGAGCTTTTTGTTCAGCATTTTTATGAGCGGCTCCATCAGAGAAGAGAGGCCAAAGGCTATCAGAAACGGCAAAAGAAAGAATGCCAGCTTGAATACAAGGAATACTCCGGCTATGACGGAGATTACGACTATGGCGAAAATCGCTATTCTTTTAAAATTGCCTCTTAACCTAATATTCATCTCGAAACTCCTGTCAATTATATATTAAATTATACGTATCTCCCCGTCAATGTACTGATGGATATTTGGCGGATAAAAATTTTTTCTTTGAAGGATGCGTTATAAATCAAAGTGACAACCGGGTGAATATCATTTATAATAGTAAAGTGCGTTTTTTGTCATAATATCTTTAGTGCTTTAAATATTTCATAGTAATCAAGGGGGTATTATGTCTATTTTTATGATATTTTTGCTGCTTGGCGGTCTTGGCATGTTTTTATACGGAATGAAGATGATGTCGGACGGGCTTGAAAATGTCGCCGGAGACAGGATGCGGCGCATATTGGAGGTGCTGACTGCCAATCGTTTTGCAGCCGTAGGAGTAGGAGCCGGTGTAACAGCACTTGTACAAAGTTCATCTGCCACGACTGTAATGACAGTCGGATTTGTGAACGCAGGACTGATGTCATTGCTGCAGGCGACCGGAGTAATAATGGGTGCCAATATCGGTACGACGATCACAGCTCAGCTTATTGCGTTCAAGCTGTCAGACATAGCTCCCTTCATACTTTTCGCAGGCATGCTGATGACTGTATTTGTTAAAAAAAGGAGAATAGCCAAGTTCGGTGAAATCGTTTTGGGCTTTGGGATCCTATTCGTCGGTCTTACGCTGATGTCTGACGCCATGAAGCCTTTACAGGATAATGAGGCCTTCAGGAATTTCTTTATAAATTTCAAAAACCCCATCATAGGAGTGTTGATTGGAGCTGTCTTTACTGCTGTTATCCAAAGCTCCTCGGCGTCGGTGGGTATACTGCAGGCATTGGCAGTCAGCGGACTCATTGGGCTGGATGCCGCTGTCTTTGTCATTTTGGGACAGAATATTGGAACATGTTTCACAGCAATAATTTCTGCTATCGGTACAAGTGCTAATTCAAAACGGACTGCCGGTATACACCTGATGTTCAATGTCATCGGTACGATATTTTTCTTGTTACTGCTTTTGCTGTTTCCCGGAATAGTCGATGCAGTCGTGTCCATATCTCCCGACAGTGCACCCAGACAGATAGCTAACTTCCACACGCTGTTCAATATTACAGTCACAGTATTGCTGTTCCCGTTTGCAAATCTTTTGGTGAGTCTCATCAAGCGGATCATACCGGAGAAGAAAACGGAAAAAGATGCGGAAAAAAGGCTTATATACCTTGATGAAAGAATTGCCCAGACACCGGCCATCGTTCTGAGCCAGACATTGAAGGAGCTGAACCGCATGGGGACCATTGCAGCCGAGAATATGAAGAGGGCGCTGGAAGCCTTCTTTGAAGCTGATGAGCAGAAGGCGGCAAGAGTATTGGAGGTAGAGTCGACCATTGATTATTTGACTGACAATATTTCAAATTATCTTATAAAGTTCAGAGGCCTTGACTTGTCTGATGACGACCTTAAGGTACTTGGAAGCCTTCACCATGTAATAATAGACCTTGAACGGATCGGAGACTATGCTGAAAACGTGGCAGGATTCGCAGTGACTATCTCAGAAAACAAGGTGGCCTTGTCCCCTGAGGGTAAGGAAGAACTGACTGCTATAGCCGACAAGACCATGGAGACACTCACCACAAGCCTTGATGTCTTTAAGAGGCGGAATATGTCAGGGATCAAGGTTGCAGAGGCTCTTGAGCAGGAAGTAGACATTATGAAGAAAGCATATATCGACAATCACATCAGCAGGCTCCATGAGAGAGCATGCGATCCTCAGGTCGGGATTGTTTTTACAAATATGATCACGATGCTGGAGAGGGTATCGGATCATGCCCTCAATATTGCACAGTCATTGGAGCATGCGTAAGGCTATGGAAGATATTAAAGAGGTAACGGCAGCCATAATCTGCAAAAATGGCAGGATCCTTATCGCCAGGAGGGCGTCCGGCGAAAATATGGCAGGGGGATGGGAGTTCCCCGGGGGGAAGCTGGAGGAGAGCGAGACTCCTGAGGAATGTCTCAAAAGAGAGTTAGCTGAAGAATTCGGGGTAGCTGCCCAAATCGGAGGCTTCTTTTGCGAAAGTGTTTACCGGTACCCAAAGGGTACTATTCGATTGCTTGCATATTTCGCCGAAATAGTCCGGGGAGAGATCAGTCTGAGGGTCCACGACCAAATCGCATGGGTGGCAGCCGGTGAACTCAGGGCGTATGGCCTTCTGCCGGCAGATATACCAATTGCAGAAAAGCTTGCGCAAGACCTGAAAAACTAGTCAGAATATGCTGGGGTTCATAAAGTACATGTTTTCGCATAAGCTTAATGGGTAAAAATAAGCTTGGAGATAACTGTACTTTTTTTATTTGGGGAGGGCGCGGACTCGATATGATAACAGAAAAATGCGAAAGCGGCAGAATGTCCGCAATGCTGGTGATTTTCGGAGGGACGGGGGACCTGACACACCGCAAGCTCATCCCCGCCTTGTACAACCTGATACATGACAATCTCATGCCCCAGTGCTTTTCGGTGGTCTGTATCGGCCGAAGGGATAAGACGGAGGATGAATACAGGGACGAGGTTTTTGCATCCCTTAAAAGGAATTCAAGGAACAGCATCAATGAAAAATACTGGTCCAGGCTGAGGGAACTGATCAGATACTACAGGTTCGACTTTACGGACCACAGCGGATATGATGAGCTGAAAAAATATCTGGATGCTATCGACGGCGGCTCAGGGACATTGGGCAACAGAGTGTATTATCTTGCCGTTGCTCCCGAATATTTCGAGACCATCGTCCATGGACTGCAAATCAGCGGACTTTCGTCAGGCAATGCGGGTTCCTGGAGGCGTCTGGTCATCGAAAAGCCCTTCGGAAAGGATCTTGCCACTGCCAGAAAGCTTAACAGCAGGCTCCTTGAGGTATTTCCCGAGAGCAGTATATACAGGATAGACCACTATCTGGGCAAGGAAATGATACAGAACATAATGGTCCTGCGATTCTGCAACTTGGTATTTGAATCCCTTTGGAGCAACAAATTTATTGATAATGTGCAGATATCCCTTACCGAGAAATACGGAGTCGGTACAAGAGGCGGGTATTATGAAAGCTCCGGCGCATTGAGGGATATGGTACAAAACCACATCCTGCAGATACTCTCACTTGTGGCCATGGAGCCTCCTGTCAATCTGGAGACTGATGCAATACGCACTGAGAAGCTTAAGGTAATACAGGCTATAGAGGAATTCTCCCCCGAGCACCTCAGAGACAATGTTGTATTCGGCCAATACGGCAGGGGAGTGATGGACGGTTTGGAAGTGCCGGGCTACAGGGAGGAGGAAAAGGTTCCTGCGGATTCCGCCACGGAAACCTTTGTGGCTCTGAAGCTCCATATAAACAATTTCAGATGGGCGGGCACGCCCTTCTATATCAGGACTGGCAAGAGACTGGCATCAAAATCTGCAGAGATCGTGGTCCAGTTCAAGTCCCTGCCTAACATACTGTACTTCAAGGAAAGGTACATACAGGAGCCCAACCTGCTGGTGATACGCATCCAGCCCAGTGTAGGCGTGTTTTTCCAGTTCAATACCAAAAATTTCAGTTCTCATAATGATATCGTTTCAACGAAAATGGATTCCAGCCACTTCAGCCCGACCCAGGGAAACACACCTGAGGCGTATGAGCGTTTGATCCACGACATACTCCGTGGTGATTCCACACTGTTTTCCAGATGGGACGAGGTGGAAGCCTCCTGGATGTTTACCGACAGGATCATAGACTACAGGGAACAAAAAAGGTTTAATTTTCCCAATTATGCCGCAGGCACCATGGGACCTGTGAAGTCCTTCGAACTGCTGGCAAGGGATGGGCGCCAGTGGTGGGAGGTATGATGGAAGGGGACGGGGCGATCAAAGACCCCGTCCTTTTGACTTAAAGGAATTTATGTAATGTAGTGCTCTGCGGAGTAAGCGGCAATGGCGCCGTCAGCCGCGGCTGTGATGACCTGGCGCAGATACTTGCTGCGGATATCTCCTGCGGCATAGACGCCGGGGATGTTGGTCTGCATTTTGGAATCTGTTATTATATAGCCCTTATCATCAAGAATTATTTTCCCCTTCACAAGGGATGAGTTTGGGGTGGTGCCGATGGCTACGAAAAGCCCCTCCACCTCAAGAGCCTTTGTTTTATCCGTGATCAGATCCCGTACCCTGAGGCCGTCGACACCATATTGGCCGATGATTTCCTCTATGACGGAATTCCATAGAAACTCCACATTTTTGTTGTTGAACAATTCCCTCTGAAGGATCTTGGAAGCCCGAAGCTTATCCTTGCGGTGTATAAGATATACCTTGGGACAAAATCTGGAGAGGTACAGCACATCCTCTGCCGCAGTATCTCCTCCACCCACGACAGCAACTGTGCGTCCCTTGAACAGAGCGCCGTCGCATACCGCACAGTATGACACGCCGGAGCCCATGAACTCGTCCTCCTTGGGAAGACCCAGCTTTTTCGGTGATGCGCCCATGCAAAGTATTACTGACCTGCACTGATGAGAGTTGTTTTCTGTTCTGACGATCTTTACGTTGGAATCAAGGATCAACTCCGTCACAGTGTCAAACATAACTACAGCGCCAAACCTGCGTGCCTGTCTTTCCATCTTCAGCGCCAGATCGGAGCCGTCTATAGGCTCTTCAAAGCCCGGGTAATTTTCCATCGCAGCCGTTGTGGCCATTTGGCCCCCGGCAGCCATCTTTTCCAGCACAAGAGTGTCCAGTCCGGCTCTTGCGCTGTACAGCGCTGCGGTATAGCCGGCGGGCCCCCCGCCGATGATCACGACATCATGCATAAGTGTGTGCTCCTTTCAATAAGATAACCATTATTACTATACCCATTATTCTTTATATGGTAACTAATATCCCTGCCAATCGATACCCAGGTTCTTGAGCATGATGTGTGATGCTGTTGGAGCGGAATAAATAAATATTGACATTGAGGGTGATAACGTGTTAAGATTTAGCAAACAGAAAAACCGATGAGCAAGAGAAGTAGGTCTGACAGGCTGTACAAAGAGAGCCGCCCGGAACAGGCAAAGGGTATGGATGCCCGGAGCCGCCGGAAATGGTGGGAATGCGGTTGCAGCAGTCGTTCCGAATGGACTTGCGAGGCAGGCCCGAAATCGATGGAGAGTAGGAGCCCGCGGGTTTCCCGCCCGTTATCAGGGGGATGTATATGTCAGTATACAGATCGAGCGGACGATTATTCGTCAATTTGGGTGGTACCGCAGAAGCAGAAGCTTTTGTCCCTTTCGTAGGGATAATGGCTTTTTTTTATTTCCGCCGGAGGAGTTCCGTCGGTGGAGTTTCATCCGGAGGAAGTTTCGACCGGAGAATTGAGTGATGGAGATCCATCCGAAGGAAGTTTCATTCAGAGGAGGTTGTGTCAAAGTGGCAAAAGGCAGGTTTGGGATCCATGGGGGGCAGTATATTCCCGAAACATTGATGAACGCTGTAATTGAGCTGGAAGAAGCCTATTCTCGTTACAAAGACGATCCGGGCTTTATCGGTGAACTGGACGGGCTGCTGGTAAATTATGCAGGCAGGCCGTCCTTGCTCTACCTTGCTGAGAAAATGACAAATGATCTTGGCGGGGCAAGGATCTACCTTAAAAGGGAAGACCTGAACCATACAGGTTCCCACAAGATAAACAATGTTTTGGGGCAGGTGCTGCTAGCCAAAAAGATGGGAAAGACCCGTGTCATTGCTGAAACCGGAGCAGGGCAGCATGGTGTTGCCACAGCGACAGCGGCAGCTCTGTTGGGGATGGAATGCGAGATATTTATGGGGCTGGAGGATACAAAGCGCCAGACGCTCAATGTTTACCGCATGGAGCTGCTTGGAGCGAAGGTGCACCCGGTGACCACAGGGACCCAGACACTCAAGGATGCGGTCAATGAGACAATGCGTGAATGGACACGCCGCATGGCAGACACCCATTATGTATTGGGCTCAGTAATGGGGCCCCACCCGTTTCCTGCCATCGTGAGGGATTTCCAGAGCGTCATAGGCCGTGAAGTCAGGCGGCAGATAATGGCTGCCGAAGGGAAGCTGCCTGATGCACTGCTTGCCTGCGTCGGCGGCGGCAGCAATGCCATGGGATTGTTTTATGAATTTATCGGTGACAGGGATGTCCGCCTGATAGGATGTGAGGCTGCAGGCGCAGGTGCCGACACGGATAAAACTGCAGCAACCATGACAGTGGGAAAGCCGGGCATATTCCATGGGATGAGATCCTACTTCTGTCAGGATGAATACGGGCAGATAGCACCTGTTTATTCTATATCGGCGGGCCTTGATTATCCGGGTGTGGGCCCTGAGCATGCCAACCTTCGTGACATCGGAAGGGCTGAATATGTACCGGTCACCGATGATGAAGCCGTGGATGCTTTTGAGTATCTCTCACGCATTGAGGGCATCATACCTGCAATAGAAAGCTCCCATGCTGTGGCATATACCCGGAAGCTTGCACCTTGTATGAAAAAGGATCAGATAATGGTCGTATGCCTTTCAGGCAGGGGTGACAAGGACGTGGCTGCAATAGCCAGATACAGGGGGGTGGATATCCATGAGTAGACTGAAAGAAGTATTTTCTGCAGGCAAGGCATTTATACCGTTCATAACCGCGGGAGATCCGTCTCTTGAGATAACGGAGCAGCTGGTCTATAAAATGGCAGAGGCCGGAGCAGACCTGATAGAGCTGGGCATTCCATTTTCTGACCCGGTAGCGGAGGGCCCCGTCATACAGGCAGCAGACCGGAGGGCTCTTGAAGCCGGAACGACAACTGATGGAATATTTGAAATGATGAGACGCATCCGCAGGTCCTGCGATATTCCCATCGCGTTTATGACATATATGAATCCGGTGTTTTCATACGGTACCGACAGATTCATGTCAAACTGCAAAGCATGCGGTGTTGATGCGGTCATTGTACCGGACCTTCCTTTTGAAGAGAGGAATGAGCTCCTTCCTTTCTGTGATAAGCACCGAGTTGTGTTTGTTTCGATGATCGCTCCCACGTCCGGTGAAAGGATACGCATGATCGCAGATAAGGCAGAGGGATTTGTCTACTGTGTGTCTTCCACCGGGGTGACGGGGGTCAGACATGAAATTTGCAGTGATGCTGAGGTTATGATAAGTTCCATCAAAAGAGTTAAAAATATACCATGCGCCGTAGGCTTCGGCATATCCACACCAGAGCAGGCGGCACAGGTCGCGGAATATGCGGACGGTGTGATCATCGGCAGCGCTATCGTTGATATAGCCGCACGATATGGATCGGAATGCATACCTCATATCGAAGAATTCACGAGAGCTATCAAAAAAGCAATATCAAATAAATAGAATAGTGCAAATGTTGCCGCAATCCTTAAAAAGCTGAGGAGTGTGGCTGCATAATCGATGAGAAGAGGAGAGATGAGCATGATCAGAAACATTTTAGGAAAGCTGACAAACAAGCAGGACCTGACAGCAGAGGAGATATCCGGTCTCATTGCTGCAATCAGGAATGACGAGCTGAGCGAGGCACAGATAGCGGGTTTCCAGGTGGCTCTATTGATGAAAGGACCCACATTGGCGGAAATCACGGCAATTGCCCAGGCAATGCGGGACAATTGCATCAGGATCTATCCTTTGACAGACGAGGAACTGATGGATACCTGCGGTACAGGAGGAGGGCTGAGCACCTTCAATATTTCAACAGCTACTGCTTTTGTTGCTGCGGCAGCAGGCATACCTGTAGCAAAACACGGCAGCCGGTCCATTTCCAGTTTGTCCGGCAGTGCGGATGTACTGGAAGCGCTTGGAGTTGAGATCAGTCAAAGCCCCGAGTCGGTGGAGAAACTGATTGAGGACATCGGTATTGCATTTCTTTATGCACCGCTGTTTCACCCGGTCATGTGCAAGGTGCTTCCACCGGAGAAGGATCTTGGCATCAAGACCATATTCTATACAATAATCGGACCGCTGATAAATCCATCAAAGGCATCCAGACATGTGATGGGTGTGTACAGGAAGGAGCTCCTTGACACAGTAACTGAAGTCGCTGCTTCCATAGGCTATAAAAGAGCGCTTTTTGTACATGGAGCAGATGGCTTGGATGAGATTTCCCTGATAGGCAGTACCATCATAAATGAGCTTGATAACGGAGTGGTGGCAAGGTATGAGATAAAGCCTGAGGATTTCGGCATCAGAAGGTGCTCCATCTCAGAGATCGCCACCGGTACGCCCCAGGAAAATGCCGAAATGATACGGAACGTTTTCTCAGGCCATGACAGAGGACCGCGGCGTGATGCGGTAGTGCTGAATTCTGCAGGAGCGCTGATTATCGGCGGCAGAGCCGATTCCTTCGCGGATGGGATCAGGCTTGCAGGTGAGCTTATTGACAGCGGGGAGGCAAAGAAAAAGCTTGAAAGGCTGATCGAAGCATCCAATGATTACTCACTATCTGAAAAACTGGCATGAATGGAGAAGACTTATGCTTGATTACACAAAATGCACAAAGGCTCTCTGGAAAATATACAGGGAGAGTACGATACCTATAATACCCGATATAAAGTGCAAATCCCCGGGAGAGGGCGATCTCATCAGGGGAAGGGATCCGGCCGTACTGGCGGCGGAGCTTGAAACAGCGGGAGCACCTGTGATCTCTGTGGTCACGGAGGCTGCTCATTTCGGAGGATCGCCTGAGCTCTTGCTCAGTATAACAAAAAGAGTGAAGATCCCTGTGATGCGCAAGGATTTCATCACAAACCGCGATATGCTGAAGGAAAGCGCCGAATATGGGGCCTCAGGTGTACTGCTCATTTCTTCGATGCTGGAGAAGAGGCAATTGGTGCAGCTGGTGGATTATGCCCGCCGGTTGGGCCTTGAACCGCTTGTGGAAACACACAGTAAAGATGAGATAAGGTTTGCTGATGAGCAAGGGCTGAGCTTTATAGGTATAAACAACAGAGATATAGGATTATTTGAAACTGACAATGGAGATGTGGGTGTTACGGAGCAGCTGGCGGCCGATGTGAGCTCCGGTGCACTGGTATTGAGCGAGAGCGCATTATCGTGCCGGGAGGACATCCTGATGGCTGCAAAAGCAGGAGCCCATGCTGTTCTGGTCGGTACGGCAATACTGAAGGCTGATAACTCGACAGATATGTATAAGGCTCTATCCGGCGTGCATCATGGAAGGATATGTACATGACAAGGGTCAAGATATGCGGTCTGATGAATAATAAGGATACTGAGATATGTGTGAATGCCGGTGTGCATGTAGTGGGCTTTGTAACGGAGTATCCGGTGCCGGTGCCATGGAATCTGACAAGAGAGCAGACGGCCCGTCTTGTGGAGCAAGTCCCTCCCTTCGTGGGCACCTGTGTGGTGACCGGAGGAAGTGTCCACAAGGTGATGGAAATTGCCAAAGCAGTCAGACCTGACATTATTCAGCTCCATTACAGGGAAACACTGGAGGAGATCACAGCCATAGCCGGGTGTATGAAGGCTATGGGCATCAGGACGGTAAAGGCATTGCGCGTTGATGAAAACGGCCGATGTGACTTTGAGATCCCGGATCCGGCAGAGGCTGTAAAAAAGCTTGAGGAGACCGGGATATCGGCCATCGTTGCAGATTCGTATACCAGTACGATGCCGGGTGGGACGGGGATACCGATAAAGCTTGATACATACAGGCTGATCCGGGCGGAAACGTCCCTCCCGGTGATCCTGGCAGGGGGGATAAACCCGTCAAATGTGGCTGGGATCATAGGGGATGCGGCCCCATATGCCGTCGATGTGCTTACAGGAGTAGAAAACAAGCCCGGACAAAAAGATGCGGCAAAGATAGATGAATTGATGCGGCTGTGCAGCCATCACAGGCGATAGCGGGACTTGGCGGCCTGGCGTAAGCATGGCGGGCAGGTTTATCGATTGGGAGTCCCGTCATTTGTCGGGACCTGCATTTGTTGGTCCCGCCATTTATCGGGTCCGTCCTTTGCCGGCCCCATCATTTGCCTGGCCGTCGCTTTGCACACGGTATACCACAGCCTTCTCCATCTGGTGATCCTTTATTTGGAGGATCTTTATATTGAGACCAAAAACCTCAAGCTCCGGTGTGCTGCCGTCTTCCGGCACATATCCCAGCATGCCGAAGACAAAACCGCCGAAGGTGTCATATTCGTCTTCAGGCAGGATCACACCAAGCTGTGATGATACATCGTCCAGCGGTGCTCCGCCAAGCACCTTCCAGGTATGGGAATCCACACGTTCTATGGGAACGGGCTCTGCAGGGATGGTTATATCGTCCTCAAGATCTCCTACAAGCTCCTCCAGCAGATCGCTCATTGTTATTATGCCATTCATGCCTCCGAATTCATCCAGCACGACAGCAAAATGCTGCCGGTTGTTTTTCATGTTGCGGAAAAGCACGTCTGCCTTCACTGTCTCCGGCACGAAATACGCCGGTTTGACCGCACTTTTAAGTATGTTTTCCCTTGTTTTGTCCCTGAGCCTGAAATAGAATTTTGCATTGAGGATGCCAACGATATCATCAGTGGTTTCATTACATACAGGATATATCGTATGCCTGCTTTCTGTTATTGTTTTTTCCCA
>JAAYPO010000103.1 GCA_012519745.1 Clostridiaceae bacterium
TCAACAGGGAAGAGGACGGAACGTATTCGAAGCTGGAGAAGAAGAATATCGACACAGGTATGGGTCTGGAACGTCTGGCTGTGATCATGCAGGATGTGGAGAACCTTTTTGAGGTCGATACTATCAGAAATATATTGGACTATATCTGCAATAAAGCCGGTGTGGAATATGGCTCGGATGAAAAGGATGATGTTTCCATAAGGGTCATAACAGACCATATCCGAAGCACTGTTATGATGGTGTCTGACGGGATACTGCCCTCCAATGAAGGCAGGGGCTATGTCCTCAGAAGGATACTGAGGAGGGCTGCGCGCCATGGCAGGCTGCTGGGCATCGAGGGAGCGTTCCTGCATGATGTGGCAAGGGTGGTTATTACCGAGTCCCGGCAGGCATACCCGGAGCTGGCTGAAAAAGAGGAGTATATCTGCAAGGTCATAAGGATAGAGGAAGAACGCTTTGCTGCAACTATCGACCAGGGTATCGCGATACTCAATGAATTGATCGCGGAGCTCAAGACTTCGGGCCAGAGCGTGCTGCCCGGAAATATGGCGTTCAAGCTCCATGATACCTATGGTTTTCCGCTGGACCTGACAAGGGAGATCGCTGAGGAGGCCGGACTGACTGTTGATGAGGATGGCTTCAAGGCCGAGATGAATGAGCAGAAGAAGAAGGCTCGTGAAGCATTAAAGAACAAGGACAACTCGGCCTGGGGGCAGGATCTGGCAGCAGGGCTCGACAAGAGCCTGAAGACGGAGTTTGTAGGGTATGACAGCGTTGTGAGTGATTCAAAGCTCCTATATATCATTCACAATGGCCAACAGACTGAGAATGCACAGCAGGGCGATGAGGTAACAGTTATATTGGATAAGACGCCTTTCTACGCAGAGAGCGGCGGACAGGTGGCCGATACAGGAACCATCACAGGAAAAAACGGTGTTGTAAAGGTGACCGGCTGCCAAAAGACTGCGGAGGGCTTGTATCTTCATAGCGGAGTGGTTGAGAAAGGTATTATTGAAAAAGATGCTGATGTGACAGCTTCGATAGATGTGGAGAGAAGGCTTTCGATAGCAAGGAACCACACGACCACGCATTTGCTGCATAAAGCACTGCAAAATGTGCTGGGGGATCATGTGACCCAGGCAGGCTCGCTGGTGGAGCCGGACAGGCTGAGATTCGACTTCAACCATTTCTCCGGGATGACCAGAGATGAGTTGAAGCGCGTTGAGGACGAGGTCAATGCTAAAATACTCGAAAACCTTAAGGTCGATGTGCGTGAGATGCCCGTCGATGAGGCAAAGAGCCTGGGCGCCATGGCGCTTTTTGGAGAAAAATACGGCAATATCGTCAGAGTTGTCAAGACCGGGGATTACAGCATTGAGCTTTGCGGAGGCACCCATCTTGGTTACACCGCTCAGGCTGGTCTGATAAAGATACTGAGCGAGGGCGGTGTTGCCGCAGGTGTCAGAAGGATCGAGGCCCTGACAGGCAAAGGAGCTATTGAGTACTATCATGAGAAGGAAGAGCAGCTCAACGACGTAGCATCGGCTCTGAAATCGACTCCCCAGGACAGCCTGAGAAAGGCCGAAGCTATCACGGCGGAGCTGAAGGCTGCGCAGAAGGAGATCGAGCAGTTGAAGGATAAGCTTGTGAGCAGTTCCTTTGATGAGGTGATCAGCAAGGCTATAGATATAAATGGAGTTAAAACTGTTACAGCAAGGTTCGACCAGTTGGATATGGAGGCTCTCAGGAATACCTGTGAGAGCTTGCGCAGCAAGCTTGGCACAAGCGTTGTGGTGCTGGCTTCGGCATTCGGAGGCAAGGTCAGCTTTGTGGCAATGGCATCCAAGGATGCAGTCGAGCGCGGAGCGCATTGCGGCAACATCGTCAGAGAGGCCGCAAAGGCCGCAGGCGGCGGTGGCGGCGGCAGGCCGGATATGGCGCAGGCCGGCGGCAAGGATGCCGGAAAGATAGATGAAGCGCTCAGGAGCGCTGTGGAGGCAGTGAAGGCACAGATAAAATAAGAGGAGCAGGGGGACGGGACGGCAGGAGCAGATGAACCGTCCCCTTGCTTGCATCGCATATAGAGGGAGGTATTGTAATGGCGGATTGTATTTTTTGCATGATCAATGAAAGGAAGATACCATCGACCATTGTCTATGAGGATGACAAGGTACTGGCGTTCAATGACATCAACCCGGTAGCTCCGGTCCATGTGGTCATCATTCCTAAAGAGCATATTGCAAATGTCAATGAACTGACGCAAGAGAATGCAGCTGTTCTGGGCGACATACATATGGCGGCAAAAAAGATCGCAGCCAAGCTTGGTGTTGCTGACAAGGGTTACAGACTGATCAACAACTGTGGAGCAGATGCGGGCCAGACAGTATTCCATCTGCATTACCATCTGATTGCCGGGATCAAGATGGGTGCAAAAATCGTGTGAGTTCGTTTTAATCGGGTATAAATTCAAAGAGGTGGTTTTATGGCAGTGCTCGTGACCGGAGGCGCCGGATATATAGGGAGCCATACCTGTGTTCAGCTGCTGGAGGCAGGATATGATGTCGTTGTGCTGGACAATTTGTCCAACAGCAAGCAGGAGGCTTTGGACAGGGTGAACTCTATTTCCGGTAAGCGTTTTGAGTTTATAAAGGGTGATATTCTGGATATTGACCTGCTGGACCGGGTATTCACTGACTACACCATTGATTCGGTGATACATTTTGCAGGCCTTAAGGCTGTTGGTGAATCTGTTGCCAAGCCGCTCCTTTATTACCACAACAATGTTGCAGGCTCTATTACGCTGTTTGAGGCAATGCAAAAGCATAATGTAAAGAATATCGTTTTCAGCTCGTCTGCGACTGTTTACGGCATTTCCGACAGGATGCCCATTGGTGAGGATGCGGCGCTGGGGCCTATCAATCCCTATGGACGCACAAAGTATATGATCGAGGAGATACTCCGGGATATCTATGCCTCGGACAATGGATGGAATGTTATCCTGCTTCGATATTTCAACCCGGTGGGCGCTCATCCCAGCGGACTGATAGGCGAGGATCCAAATGGCATCCCAAACAACCTGATGCCATATATTTCTCAGGTGGCTGTGGGCAAGCTGAAGGATGTCAATATCTTCGGAGATGATTATCCCACCCCTGACGGGACCGGGATCAGAGACTATATACATGTGATGGATCTGGCGGACGGGCATTTGAAGGCTCTTGAGAAGCTGAAGGATAGCCCCGGTGCTGTTGTATACAACCTTGGCACAGGCAAGGGGACCAGCGTGTTTGAAATGATAGACGCCTTCTACAGGGCTTCCGGCCGGGAAATACCTTACAGAGTGACCTCAAGAAGGCCCGGAGATGCCGCCGAATGCTATGCCGACCCGTCAAAAGCGGCGAAGGAACTGGGCTGGGCAGCCAGGCGGGGTATATTTGAGATGTGCAGGGATTCATGGAACTGGCAGTCACAGAACCCGGAGGGGTATACGGAATAGGCTGCGGGATATGAGCGGCAGTGTGCAAAAAACGCA
>JAAYPO010000104.1 GCA_012519745.1 Clostridiaceae bacterium
AGAATAACGTAAGGCTGAGAACAGACAGCCGCCGAAAAAACCGGCGGCCGCAAGATGGATTATTACTTTAAAAAGACAAGGAACAAAGTTTACTTTTATACTTGACAGCTGAGACGGTATCTTGCCAATATTTTTTAAACAACCGCTCACGCGACCGTATTTGTCGCAGCCTCACCATCATAGCAATAATTTAGCTGCTTCTGCCATATCGACAACCTCTGTTATATTTTCCAGAGTCAAGAAGAGGCTGCGGGCTTTTTCTTTATCCATGCACTTGACGGCACAGTCAATGAATTTCTCCATCAGTGCTTCCCTTGGCATAGGATTTTTCAGGCTGCATCCCACTGCGTAATCCACCCGTTTTTTATGGATAGTACCCTCTTTTGTCCTGAGCGTAACTATTGCAGGTTCGTTTTCAATGAAGACTGAGTGGGAAAATTCAGGAGCCAGGACTGTCCTTACTTTTTTCATCATCGTTCTCACATCTTTATCCCACAGTGTACTTTCATCAAAGGAACAAAGCCGGACCTGTCCCTTAACAGCAGTCACTGCCATTGCAAAGGGCATGGAGAAGCGGGCCTGAACTGCATCCTGAGGATCCGGGTGTATCAGGCAGTGTTCTGTGTATTGGGGCACCCCAACAGTAATTTCAGTAATATCTTCCCAAAAAAGTTTATTCTCTTCTATTATTTCTTTCAAGGCATCCTGTGCTGTATGGGAGGCGCTGCATGTCGGGTAGCGCTTTATGTAAAGACCGCACTGATCGATGACCCACGGTTCCCCGAAATTTATATCTCCCTCTCCAGGCCTTTTATTTGCCAGAGCCTGTGTATACCCATTAAACCCCTCTATTGCCTCAGGTGAAGCTGTCAGTCCTGCTTTTGCCAGCAGTACACACTCGATACCGGCTGATGCCGCCATTCCGACATGATAGGGCTTTGACATCGTCCCGAAATGGACCATGAGACCGCTTGCTCTTGTAGAGGCAAGTCCAAGAGCGTTGATGAACTCTTCATCATTCAGATCAGAAAGTATGCCTGCTGCTGCAGTCGCTCCCAGAACCCCCAGCACACTGGTGGAATGCCAGCCCGAGAGCATCATTTCATTGGCGGCAAAGAGAGCTATCTTTGACTGCACTTCATTGGCAAGGACCAACGCTCTCATAAACTCCTTCCCCGACCTGTGATAATACACTGCCGGAGAGAGGGCTGCCGGTACCAAGACCGCGGCCAGATGGCCTCCCCGCCCACAGTCGTCAAAATCTTCAGCATGAGCCATTGTTCCGTTTATGAGAGCAGAACCCGACATGTCGCACTGCCATCCCCTGCCGATCACAACGGCTTCCTTACAGGAGGGGCGTCTCTTCAGATAACGTTCTATCGCATCTGCTTCCCTTGTTTTTGATCCGGAGAGGGTCACCCCCACACAGTCGATCATTGAAGCTTTATTGACTTCACAGATGTTGCCCGGCAGAACTTCAAAAGGCGAATTTCGAATAAATTTGACCATATCCGTAATGATAGTCACCGTGATCGCCCTCCTTTGCATATTATCCTTCTAGGTTTGTATAAATAATTTGTTCTACAGGATATCAGTCCATCAGTCCTATGATAATATCTGCAGCCTCTTTCATGTCCTCCGCATATACGTCCATGTGCGTAACGAGCCGGACACGGCGGGGGCCCACAACCTTGAGCAACAACCCCTTCTCTTTACAGAAGGAGAGAAACTCCTTGTCGGTCAGCCGCTCACTCTTTATCTTGAAAAATACCATATTAGTCATATTGGCAGTATTTTCTACTTCCACATTTCCTTTTTGAAGGAGATCCGCAAGCATTCGGGCATTGGAATGATCCTCTGCCAGACGTGGAATGTTGTTTTTAAGGGCATATAACCCTGCAGATGCCGCTATGCCTATCTGGCGCTGTCCGCCTCCTATACGTTTCCTCCATTTACGGGCTCTTTCTATAACCTCACGTGTTCCGCAAAGCATCGATCCCATAGGGGCGCCAAGTCCTTTTGAGAGACAAAACTGTACTGTGTCGACCTCTTTTGTATAGACCTTTACATCCACACCATGATAAACAGTAGCGTTAAAAATACGAGCCCCGTCAAGATGCACATGGAAACCGAGTCTCCGGCCCTCACGGGCTACTTCTGCAAATTTCTCGGGTGAGATCGCGCCTCCTCCTGTGAAATTATGGGTATTTTCCAAAGCAAGGATAGTTGTTTCCGGGTGATGTATGTCTCCGTCAGCGCGATTTGCATGCGCCAGCTCACTAACATCGGGAATACCCTCCCTGTCGTTCAGAGGATATGGACAGAGTCCTGTAACTGCTGAAAACCCACCGACTTCATCAGTCCATATGTGTGAGTTTGTACCGGTAAGCAGGCTTTCTCCCGGTTTCCCCACGGACGCAAAAGCAAGCAGATTTCCCATCGTCCCCGAACAGGCATATAATGCCTCCTCTTTTCCCGTTATCTCAGCTGCATAGGAAGCCAGCTCGTTCGATGACGGGTCATCACCATATACATCGTCCCCTACTTCAGCGGCAAACATTATCTCCCGCATTTCTTCTGAAGGTCTTGTCACAGTATCACTGCGCAAATCTATGAGCCTCATTGAATATCTCTCCTTTTACACCGAAAGAGACAGAACATCGTTCAGAAGCTGCTCTATTGGCTTAAAATCATTAATTAATCGACAGCGGGCCGTGTCAAATTGTTTCCGACACGACCCGCTGTTATCGCCTTTACATATTACTATTTGATTTCTGTTTCAGTTTCTTTGAATACTACTCCCATCTTCTCCAGAGCCGCCAGTTCAGGCTCATAAACTTCCGGCATTGCAGGAGTAAGGACTCCCGTTTTAGTTATTTTTCCCTCCAGGATCATTTGTGCACCCATTGCAGGGGGAAGTCCGGTAAGGCGGGCAACTGAAAAATCTTCATCCGAGCTTCCGTAATCAACAAGGGTCGAGCGTATCAGCACCTTACGATCGGGATACTCAATTACAAAGCGGTGCTCCATGAGAGACATGTCCTGTTCGCCTTTCGCGAACTCAAGTTTTTCGCTGTACAGACACTCTACAAACTGATTCATCGTACCGTTTTGAATCGGGACAGGCCTATCATCAAACAGCCCCAGCCATTCAAATTTGCGCATGACAGTTGAGTTTATGTCAAGCTTCAGAAAGTCGCTTACGGCTTTCCTTATGCAGGCATCTTTTGAGATCCCGACAAGTTTGCGGGTAACATCAGCATAGGTCATTCCGGTGAAATCCATTTTGTCTTCACTGCAGAGACCAAGATCCTGCATTTTACATATCATCTCGCACCAACCAACATAACGCAGTGTACCTCGGAATATCTCCCTTACCTCGGGGATGCCATAATATTCGACATATGGAGTGGAATCTGCATTCGCATAGGCTTCGTACCAACCCATATCCTGGATCTCAACGAATCTGGCATGGCGATATGTTTCCCCGTATGGCCATACTATGACCTTCCCGTCTTTCATTATCCTGGCTTCACGCCTGCTTGCGCCTATTAGGCTCGAGGGTGCCCAGGAGAGTTTATATCCCAAGGGGTTGTTGTTGTCTTTTGGTGCAGGTAAAGCTCCGCAGAGTGATACAAAAGAGGTGACCTTTCCACCTTTTGCATGTGCCTCAGATATGGTCTTCATCGCCGACATATGATCAATGCCTGGATCAAGACCAAGCTCGCAGAGGAGCGTGAGGCCTTTACCCTTAGCTGAAGCATCAAGAGCTTTCATGCCCTCTGTCACGTAAGATGGGTTGACGTAGTGGACTCCGGCATTTACACATGCCTCAGCTGCCGGCACCATGAACTCACGGGGCAGCAGGCATATGAGAAGGTCCGGCTTCAGCTCTTCCAACACCTCAGGCAATTTTCCCATTGCATCGCCTACTACAGCATGTCCGTTCGGATGCCCTCCGAGACAGCGGTCTATGTTTTCCGCAGAAATATCTGCTGCATATACCTCGTATCCATTTTCCAACAGATACTGCACACATGGACGGGCTACCCTTCCTGCACCAAGGACTACAACCTTTTTCATTTAAAACAGCCTTCTTTCAATTATTTATTATCACTGCAACTCAATTTTGTTGGAAAGTTTTTCTCCCCATTTTTTGCTGAACAGCACTCCAAAGGTGAGAACAAGGGCCATGAGGAGCACGACTAGCAACGGTGTATCGATAAATCCAGCGATAGTGTAACAAATAACGCTTGCAAGAGCCACTGTCATGGCATAAGGAAGCTGCGTCTTTACGTGGTCAAGGTGATCGCATGCGGCTCCCATTGATGAAAGAACTGTTGTATCAGAGATCGGTGAGCAGTGGTCTCCGAAAAGGCCTCCTGAGAGGACCGATCCTATCGTTGCAAACAACGGTGCTCCAAGTGCCACAGACATAGGTACCGCAAGAGGCATAAGAATGGCAAAGGTACCCCATGATGACCCCGTCGCGAAAGATATACCGGCACCGGTTATAAAGATCAGTGCAGGAACGGCCCAGCCGGGAACAGTTCCCTGAGCAAGTCCGACTATGTAATTCGCTGTGCCTAGAGCTTTGCAGACAGAACCAAGCGACCACGCAAGTACAAGGATCATAAGGATAAGCACTACTTCCTTCGCTCCGTCCATGTACATTTTGAAACATTCGCTTGGAGTTTTCACCTTGTTTTTGATAGTCAACAGCATACAGGAGATGGCAGCCGTAAAATAACTGAAGCAAAGTGTTGCCCTAAGGATGCCGCCCGGCAGTCTCTTGAAGGGGAACCCGTGATAGATGAAAAGTCCGAAGATACAGATAAGTAGAACTATAAGGGGAACTACCATCATTGAAAGTGTTGCACCCTTATGGACTTCATTGATGTCGACAGAGAGGCGTACAGGTTTTGCATCCGGCCAGAAGGGCTGCCCTGTTTCGATCGTCCTTTTTTCAGCCTTGTACATGGCACTGAATTCATATCCTGTAAATGCGATCACAGGGATAAGGAAAAGTGCTCCTATCGCATAGAACTGGAAGGGGAGCACGTGCATGAAAGCAGTAAGAGTATCCATGGTTATGCTTGCCGCTTCAAACTCCTTCTGCATCAGACCAAGGATATAGACCCCCCATCCAATAAAGGGAATAAGGATACATACAGGTGAAGATGTACTGTCCAGGAGCCATGCAAGTTTTTCGCGGCTGATCCTCACTTTATCGGTGACCGGCTGAAAAGAAGGTCCGAGAATAAGCGGATTTCCTGAATCGGAGAAGAATATTATGAGCCCGCCAAACCAGACAAGAAGCTGAGCCTTGGTCCTTGTATTGATGTAGGGAGCGATCTTGTTTGCAAAAACCGGAGCGCCGCCTGAATGGGTAAGGACACCGACAAAACCCCCAATGAATATCATCACGACCAGAAGGTTTGAATTAGATGCGTCTGATGCCTGAACAAAAATAAAATCTTTGATGAAATTCTGAAGTGCAAATACCGGGTTCCATCCGTTAAGAGCAAGTGCTCCGGAGAGCCCCGCCCAGAACAGGGCAGAAATAACATTCTTTGTCTTGATAGCCAATATTACCGCGATCAGTGGTGGAAGAATAGAAATAAAACCATAACTTTCCATTAACTTATACCTCCTTGAGCCAACGCTCTTTGAATTACGTCCCACACCATTTATCTTATTGTCACTAATTCTTGGATAAAGGCAGAAACGCCACTCTTTATAAAATCACGAACGTAAGTTCGTTATTTTGTTCACTAAATCGTATCCAACTGTGGATTCATTTGTATAAGCAATAATAATAGGTGAAAATGCGCATGTCAAGAGCAGGTAAAAATATGGATTCTGATTTTATTGGAGGGAGAAAAAACACGGTGACTGGAAAGGTTGCCGTTATTTAGCTATATGCTTACTATTATTGATCCCAGAATTATCGTAACAATACCGATCCATTGGACAAATGAAAGGTGTTCCTTTAAGAAAAACCGGCCGAACATTGCCGCCATAAAGGGGCTGGTTGCTGTAATAGCAGTCACAATAGCAACAGGCATAACTCTGATACAGGTCGTGTACAGCATAGAACCTACGCTCAGACCTATAACCGCAGACCCCATAAAATATTTCCAGCCTGCTTTAGGAACGCTACGCAGAGGAATTATTTGCCCGGGGAAAAATTTCATCATGATCATGCGGTGGGACCAAGAAAAAATGAGCAATGCCACAGAACGATAAAAGGTAAGTTCCGAAGGTGAGAGCCCCCCTTGAATCATTGCAAGTTTTGTCAAGGGGGAAGACATGGCCCATGCCAAGCCGGCTCCTGCTGCCAACAAAACTCCCCTGACCATTTTTCGCTCCTTTTTTACAGAAACATCTTCTTCCATACGGTCGATCTGCTTTAGATTCCTGTTTCCAAGCCTCAGGCACAAAAGACCTGCAACGACCGTCGCTACGCCGATCAGGATCTTCACCGTTACAGGTTCACCAAGCACCAGCCATGAAGTCAGAGTGACCAGCATCGGATATGAATTGGAAATCGGCACAGCAAGGCTTACACCTATTTCATCTATAGCAATAAAATATAGGATGTCTCCAATGAAAAACCCGAGAAATACGCTGGCAGCAACACAAAAAATTGCTACAGGTGAAGTTAAAGGTGTGAATTGACCCTCTGAGGCAAGGAAAGCAATGATGAACGCAGAAAGAAAAAAGGCTATCGATCTTATAGGGTTTATCTCATTCGGAGTACACTTCGAGACAGCCATCCCTCTTGCAGCCATAATAGGAGATACAGCCCAAAGCGTTGCAGTTATAAAACAGACAATAAAACCCCATAAAGGCATGAAGGCTTCCGTTATCTATCAGGACATCAGGTTGAATGGATTTCTTGCAGTAAAAATTCCTGCGCTCTGTCCAGCTGGAATACGTCCGGCTATCCTTGAATAGGAAGTATAAATATGGTTGCGCATTACGTTCTCAGCAAGGGAACCGTCCCCGATAGCTATAGCCCTTACTATTTGTTCATGCTCAGTACAACTGATGGAATTTGAGGGATCCCTCGGCAATTTTATTGGAGCAGGAGGCACATAAAATCTGTCAAAATAAAATGTGTACAAACCTGCACGCCAGTACACCTGCTTTACATATCTCTCAATACATGCGTTTTTAGACAGCTGTGCCAACAACAAATGGAATTTATTGTTAACAGCGGCGTACTCTTTTCTTTTGTCCTGGCTGTATTTTTCCTTTTCTTCATCGAGCAGTGATTTCAGCATATCCACGTCTTCATCCGTACGGCAGAAAGCCGCCTCCATTGCAGCCCGTCCTTCCAGAAGAGCCCTTGTTTTAAAAACCGAATTCATATCTTCAGGCGACAATTGGGGAATGTAACATCCCTTGTTGCCTCGAGCCTCAAGAAGTCCCTCAGCAACCAGCTGACGAAGCACGTTTCGTATCGGCGTACGGCTCAGTCCAAGGGATTCAGCAAGCTCAGTCTCCACAAGCCTGTCACCGGGAGCATAGTTTCGTGAAAGGATCATTCCGATAATAGATTCATAAGCAATACTCTCAGCATTTTTCATCTAAATCACACCTTTTCACTATCTTGTATCCAAAATAAAAAAACAATTTTAATTTGTTACCGACCACATTATACAGCGAAGATCAATAAAGGAGAATCGTTGTGATTTTAACAAAATGTTCAAGTTCTGGAGGGGTTGGCAATCAGTTGCAAATCAATTGGGGCGATTGGTTAAGATCTTAGAAGCTTCTTTTTCCGTCTCCCCTGTACGCCGTTGTCGGGAGAGCACCCTTTTCCGTCAGGAAAACTTATCAAATTAACATTAGTGCTCGAACCATTTCGAATGCGCTTTGAGATGCCGGGGCCCATTCTTTAGATTTTAACTTCGAAACCCAGAAAGTGATAACCAAAACCTATGGATCCCGGCTCAGTGGCATAACGGGATGACATTGGGGAGTGGATCCCGGCTCACGGCCAGAGAGCCAACGAGTTGCGAGTTGCGCGAATCGGCTGTTAGTTACATCAGGCCCATACCGGGATGACGTGAGGGGGGGCTTCTTTAGCATTAACGACCGTTTGACCACTGTTAGGCCACGTTTGACGATCGTTTGACCGATCCTACAATCGCTTCGCCACCGCTTCCCGCGACATGTTTCTGTCGCAGCTTCACGCCGGTGAAGTTCCGGCAGCTTAACAAAAAAAGGAGCCTTCGGTTTTCCGAAGACTCCTTTTTGTAATATATTCTGGCGGCGA
>JAAYPO010000105.1 GCA_012519745.1 Clostridiaceae bacterium
CTGTCAAGACCGCCCTTTGAGTGGGCTATGATATTCACTTTCTCACAACCGGTATCATCCACTATGCTTTTGATACGCTCGGCCAGCTCCTCACCGCATGCTTTTACCGATGCCGCAGACTGCTGCTGGCCGTAGAATATTACAGCGCCGTTTTTTTTCAACTCGCTGGGAATGCGTCCCCAGTAATTGAAGAAGCGGCTGTCCCTGAAAAACACGCCATGCACCAATAGAAGCGGGTATCGTGTTTTGCAGATATTTTTATCTTTTCGTGCCATATTCAGTTCAAGCTTATTTGTCTCAAACTCAGCTTCTTCCAGGACAATTTTAATGATTTTGACTAACACATAGATATTGACGATCGGCATCCAGCCGCAGACGATCCCGGTAATACGCCATTTGATCCCCAGCTGGACAGAGGTGCAGTACACTCTGATGATCCCGTTCCAGAATAGAACCGATCCGGCCAGTATGACAATTACCAACGAAATCATAAAAACATGTGATCCTGCCACAAGAGCCTTTATCCATATAAAGGACATATACATGAAGCTAAGCAGTGTTGTGACCAGGAATAGTCTGAGGAGTTCTGCACCGTCCGAAAGGATTTTGATCCTGAATGAGGTCTGCTTTTTGAATGTCGGAGTTATATTGACTATCAGAAAAAACACAGCGGCCAATGGAAGTGCAATCCAGCGTTTTGTCGAAAAATACACTATGCTAAATGAGTTGATGGCTATAAAAAGCAATATTGATGTAATAGCCCGGTTCAGTGTTTTCACGCATTACTCCTTTGGGAAGAATTACATAATATTCTATCACACCAGTAGTGATTTGTCTTTGATTGATGCGTTATAATAGTGGATATAGTGAGGCAACAGATGTGCCCCGCCCCATCTCTACAGGCGGCGGGTATCGCCCATCCTTTCAGGAGGTGAGCATATCTCCTGTTTCGCTTAAAGGTGCAGGAGTGGGAGGTGTTTTCCGTATGGACTTGAGAAATACCGGTGCTGAAGTTTTTGTTCCCGACAATATGCCGTTGCCGGGGGCAATGAGAAGAACGACACATATGGCCATAGCCGCTCATCCGGATGATGTCGAGATAATGGCATATGACGGGATTAGCAGGTGTTTTGGGAAGGAAGACAGATGGTTTACGGGAGTGGTCGTGACCGATGGCTCCGGCAGTCTGAGAAACGGGCCTTATGCGGAGCTTTCCGGCGAGGAGATGCGGGAGATCAGAAAGCTTGAGCAAAGGAAAGCGGCTGTCATCGGGGAATACTCCGCCATGGCATTGTTGGACTACAGCAGCAGTGAAGCAAAGGACCCGAGCAATTCAGATGTGGTAAAGGAAATAGCAGACCTAGTATTGGAGGCCAGACCTTATGTGGTTTATACACACAACCTTGCAGATAAGCACGATACCCACGCTGCTGTGGCAATGAAGGTCATACAAGCTCTTCGGAGCATTCCGGAAAACGCATTGCCGGAGAAGGTATATGGCTGTGAAGTGTGGAGAAGCCTTGACTGGATGATGGATGAGGAAAAGGTTTCGTTTGATGTTTCGTCCCACCCAAACATTGCGGCAGCACTACTGGAGGTATTTGATTCTCAAATAAGCGAAGGCAAAAGATATGATCTCGCAACGGTCGGCAGAAGGCTTAGCAACGCTACCTTTAATGCATCCCATGACGCCGATGAGGCGGCAACAGTATCTTATGCAATGGATTTGACTCCGCTAGTCATGGATAAGAACATGGATATTTGCAATTATATAACGGCTCATATCGACAGATTCAAAGAGGATACTGCAGATAAGATCAAAAGGCTTGCCGGGCGTTGACTGCAGCTTGGAGGGTATCAAGCTGGCCGCTTGACAGCTATGCGGCAGTGTTTTCATACTAATTGACATTGTTCCACTCTTATGTATAATAATAGCAGTGATTCAACATAATTTGTGCTTATACAAGCGATGGAGGAAGTATTATGCTGGAAATTTTGGCTATAGCATGGCTGTGTAACGTCAACAAGAAAAACGCTGCCCAGCGGGGAAGAAAGCCCGGAGGATTTGTAGCTCTGACGGTGGTGCTCTGGGTCGGGCTGGAGCTGTTGGCAATAGTGATAGGTGTAGCGGCAGGAATGGAAGTGGGTGTTTATCTGCTGGCGATCTTGTTTGCAGGTATCGGAGGTTTGACATCGTATTTGATTGCCAAAAACTGCAGGACGGGAGACTATATTTCACCTCAGGACAAGGCCATTGCAGACATAATAAACTCTCCGGAATATCTGGACACACCTGCCACCATTGAGATCATGCGGGAAAAAAGATTTGCCGGAGCCCTTATGGATTATCCTTTGAAGCTAAACGGGCAGCGACTTGCAAGCATACCCAACGGGGGATCCATCACAGTGCAGACAATCAGCAGGCATAATATTCTTTCCGCTTCGGATACATACGGTACAGAATTAAAACCTTTCCTATTTGATATGGAAAGCGGCGGATATGCGACGATCCGTTTCAAGGCAGGAAAATTCGCGCCGATAGCGACAGGTACATTACCCGTTTCGTTATACACTGACAATAACGGCAGTGGTGTGATCAGTCAATAAAACCCACAAGCCTGTATCTATAGAAGTGCAGGCATGACGGCAGACTCACTTAAGGGTCTGCTTTTTACTGCATATCTGGCTAATTCGATGAATTATGTCGATAAATGGAGTATAATAAACTAAAAACTCAAAGAGGGGAAAATTGAACATGCACCTGTCAGACATAAAAAGGTTTGATATGCTGAAAAAGCCGATAAGGCAGAGGCATTTCCTAAGACCGCTCACGTGGCTTTTAAGCTACCCTGCGGTACTGGCCCACCGTGTTAAAATAACGAAAATCGGTATGCATGGAATAAAGCCTCCGTACCTGTTGCTGTGCAACCACAATTCCTTTATAGACTTCAAAGTCACAACCGTGGCCATATTTCCCCATAGGGCAAACTATTTGGTAGCCATAGATGGCTTTATCGGAAGAGAATGGCTCCTTAGAAATGTGGGCTGTATTTGTAAACGGAAATTTACCAATGATACAGTAATGGTACGCCATATGAAAAAGGTAGCGGATAACGGCGATGTGATCGTGCTTTATCCGGAGGCCCGATATTCGCTTTGCGGTACCAATGCAATCCTGCCGGAGTCACTGGGGAAATTAGTCAAGCTGCTGAAGATCCCTGTAGTATCGCTGATAATGCACGGGCATCATGTGAATTCGCCCTTTTGGAACCTGAAAGACAGAGGGGTCAAGCATATGGAGGCGGTATTGGCCCAGTTGGTTTCCAAGGATGAAATCGATTTACTGGACCATAATGAGATCAATGATAGGATAAATACAGCTTTCAAATATGACGATTTTGCATGGCAAAGAGAGAAGAAAATCCGCATAGATTATCCCGAAAGAGCTAAAGGCCTTCACAAGGTGCTTTACCAGTGCCCGGCCTGCTACACTCAATACAGGATGATGTCTGAGGGCATCAAGCTTTGGTGTGAGCACTGTAAAAAAGAGTGGAACATGTCTGAGTATGGCGAGCTTACTGCTGTGGAGGGAGCAACAGAATTTTCCCATATCCCGGACTGGTATGAGTGGGAACGTGAACAGGTCAGGAGGGAAGTAGAGAACGGCAGCTACAGATTCGAGTCAGATGTGACGGTGGACTCACTCCCAAATGCAAAGGGGTTTATCCACCTGGGAAATGGGAAACTCACACATGATATGAAGGGCTTCTTGCTTGAGGGCGAATATGAAGGCAGTCCTTATTCTGTTTCGATCAGCTCCAGAGCTCTCTATTCCTGCCATATAGAATACAATTACCTGGGAAAACATGGAGACTGCATTGACCTTAACACTCTAACGGATACATACTATATATATCCTAAGTGCAGCGAATTTTCCGTTACAAAGATAGCTCTTGCAACAGAGGAATTGTATAAGTTCAGTCGGACTCAGTCCTCGGCAGCAGCTGTTAAAAGGACACTTGGAACAGGTGATGGGGTATCTGCCACATCAAGGTTATAACGAGTCAGGAGTGAAATAATGGCTAAGACTCAAGCTGAAACCATACGCGAGACAGATTTGTACAAGCCGGTGCATGACTACCTGGTAGCTCAGGGCTACGAGGTCCAGGGAGAAGTGAACGGTTGTGATCTTGCAGCTATAATGGGTGACGATTTGATCGTTATCGAATTGAAAACTTCGTTCAATCTGAAGCTGCTGTACCAGGCAGTTAAGAGGCAGCGTGTGACCGAATCCGTTTATGTGGCGGTACCGCGTCCAAAGGGCGGCACCAGGACAGCAGCCTGGAGAGAAATGTGCATGCTGCTCAGACGCCTGGAAATAGGTCTGATCACAGTTGCACTTAACAAAAAGGCCGATCAGGTGGAAGTGCATTTTCATCCCAATACCTTTGATCGCATGAAGAGCATGCGCGCGAATAAGAGGATACGGTACAGTATAATAAAAGAAACTGCAGGCAGAAGCGGACACTATAATACCGGCGGCGCAAACAAGACCAAGCTGATCACGGCATATAGGGAGCAGGCCATTCATATAGTATGCTGCATGATGAAATATGGTAAGATGTCTCCGGCTCAGCTCAAAAAAATGGGTACCAGCGCAAAGACACCCAACATACTGCGAGACAACCACTATGGATGGTTTATCAAGGTAACCAGGGGGATATATGATCTGGACGATTCAGCCCGTGAGTTCCTGAAAGGCTATCCGGAGCTCCAGCAGCATTATATGGGGAAGATATCCGAGTGGGAGCAGGCTCAGGCCGCAGCTGAAGCGGAAGCTCAAGCAGCCAGTGATGATCAGGCAGAGAACAAAAAGGCCGGCAGGAAAAAGGGAAAAGCTGATAAGCTAGCGTAATCCCAATGAAAACAAAAAATACCTTTGTAAAAGGGTTGACTTAAGATTATTTTGCATGTTACTATATTAAAGCAGTTGGGGATAATCATATGTCCGACTGATATAGCATGTGCTGGTGTAGCTCAGCAGGTAGAGCAGCTGACTTGTAATCAGCAGGTCGGGGGTTCGATTCCGTCCACCAGCTCCA
>JAAYPO010000106.1 GCA_012519745.1 Clostridiaceae bacterium
GAGGATGACCGGATTGGTCCTGTTGTCATTTTTCTTCGCCATTACGATACCCTCCCTTCATGCTGCTTTTGATTCGTTTATCACGCCGCTTCACTCCGGACAGATACATAGCCCTTCACTTCCATCAGTCGGTCTTGTATCCTTCATACCGTGCCACCGATGTCATGGCTTGATCTTGAAATGTCATGACCGCCTTACCGGTCATTTTGATATTTCCATTATCAAGGGTGAAAATGAAAGTCGTCTGTACTGTTATCTCTTCATCATCATATGAATGCTTCTGTACGGCATTTGCCGTGCCGGTTGCCGGATCATATGACATGTCGAACGGTTCGTCTTCATCACTGGCAGCCACCAGCTTGTCCCCGTTTTTTGTGAATTTGGCAGTGTGTGTCTGGGATGCTCCCTCAAAAGAAGTAGTTATTTCATAGCTTCCGATAATATCGTCAAGTGAAAGCCCCGCATTGCCCAGCACAATGGTTTGCTCGTTTTCCTTGAAGGGCTCTGCCTGCACAGTCATCGCGATTTTTCCTTTCTTGACGTCGTCGGCTGTTTTGTAAAGCTCCAGCGTCATTGGAAATCCCGCTTTCTCGTGAGCCAGCAGCGTGAACACCATCCTTCCGCCGCCCTTGTCGTCAAGCTTTCCTGTCCAGGCTTTTTCATCAGCACCTTCAGAAAGCGGTGCAAGCCTGGCATAGCATCCTGCCCATATCGGGCTGTCTCCCTCTTTGACTGCTTCTGTTATCCTGATTGCGTATTCAGTGTTGAGAAGCGCAGCCATCTCCCTGAGTTCCTTTTCCCTTGCGGTAAGACCGTCAAAATATATATCCCGGCTGATGGTTTTGAACACGACCTGCAAATACTCATACAGTGCCTCTTTGTGCATGTTGGATATATTGATGCGGTCTTCCTTGCCTGGCCACGGATATTTGGACATGTCAGCATTCTGGTCAAAGGAGTCCTCCCAATGATCATCAGCTGTGCCCGCAACTTCCCAGTACTCCTGAACGTAACGGTCGATTTCTGCCTTCATCAAATCCAGTGCCTTTTGTGGCTGTGATTTGTTGTCCTCGTATATCTTCCTGAACAGTTTCAGCCAGTCTATAGAGGTACGGCTGACTTCGCTGCGTTTGTAGTAATTGTCATACAAGTTTTTGGTGCTTTCATACCTCTTTTCCAGCGCAAAGGTCCTTACTTCGGTCAAAGCGATATCGATCACACCCACACCCAAATAAGCCAGTTGAATGGAAGGGGTCGCAAAGTTGACTGCAATATTTAAGGTGGACTGCATTGCGCTTACAGCAGTTTTACTGCTTGTAAGCCCATTATTGTATGCATCGAAGGCGAACTGCACGCATGCTGTGGAAATCCCTGCTCCCGTCATGGCTTTTTGGAACCTGGAGCTGACAAGCACATCATATGCGCCGCCCAGTGACAAAAACGTATGCATGTTGGATTCTGCAAAATACTCGAGGCTGCCTGTCGCGCTCAAATAGGAGCTGACAACGTCTTCCTGCCAGCCCGGCTCCTGCGCTGCATATGTCCTGAGCAGTGCATCTGCCTGTTCAATGGTCATATAGCCATGATACGGATTGACATCATAGATATGAGCGCTGCGTTTGCCCTCATCCAAGATCTTGAATGCGCCGTATGTGGAGAGGTGGTCTGTGATGATATGGACCTCATTGGTCTGCGTGTCTACGGTGTAGAAAACATCCTCCCATTCTCCGCTCTGTTCATCCAGATACTTACCGCAGACAGAGAGCAA
>JAAYPO010000107.1 GCA_012519745.1 Clostridiaceae bacterium
AAGCGGTATGTTCAATATAAGCATGATCGTCCCTACGGGGAGATATTCCTTTATCAGGTAGAAAATAACCGTGGCGATTCCTGTCACTCCGCCCGGTGCGATCTTGTATGGCACAAGAAAAATGTTGATCGCTCCTGCAGTGACCACAGAACCAAGTATTATCCATAAATAATCTTCTATCTTCTTTTTGAGATTGCCATCTGACTTCATAAAATAACCATCCTCTGACCGCCTGTTTTTCAGGTGCTCATATCATTTATCATTTTACCCGGTTTCATGGATATAAAACCTCTGCATATATATTCTACATCAAATTTTACAGTTTCCAACCCCCATCCTCGAGGCAGTTTCGTTCTCTTTGACAAAGCAAACCTCTTATAATATCATCTATATTATCAAACAAGCTGCAAGGGGACTCCGGACGATGAGAAAAACCGTAGATATATTGGGTATACCAGTTGATGCGATCACCATGAAGGAAGCTGTCGACAGAGTAGGCGCATTTGTCAGTAAAGGCGGGGCACATGCAATATATACTCCTAATGCTGAGATAATGATGGCAGCCCAAAGGGACCCCGAGTTGAATGAGATTCTGAAGAATGCGGATATGCTTGTAGCTGACGGGGCAGGCGTAGTACTGGCCTCAAAGCTTTTAGGCAGGCCTGTCCCGGAAAAGGTTTCAGGCATCGACCTTGTCCGCGAGATATTCAAAACGTACGCTTCCACCGGGCTGAGCTGCTATTTGTTAGGAGCAAAACCCGGAGTCGCGCAGGAGGCTGCAGACAGAATAAAAGCAAAGTATCCCGGTTTAGTGATCGCGGGTGTCCGTGACGGATATTTCACAGAGCAGGAGGAAGCTGAGATCATCAATGATATCGGCCGTTCTTCCCCGGATCTGCTTCTTGTGGCCCTTGGCGCACCAAAACAGGAGAAATGGATATACAAGCTGCTTGGCAGGCTGAACGCCAAAGTATGCATAGGAGTGGGAGGGACCTTTGATATCCTGTCCGGAAGGATGCGGCTCTGTCCCGACTTTTTCAGAAGAAATGGCCTTGAGTGGCTTTACAGGCTCTGCAAGGAGCCTCGCAGGGCACGGCGCATGCTGGACCTTCCCAGGTTCATACTACGGGTCCTGTATGCCAGAGTCACCGGCAGATGAACACTGAGGTAAAATGTCCGAAACATCCTTCCCTGTAAAGCTGCGGATGCTATATGCCCCTATATAGTAAACCATATCCATTGTTATTATTTCTGCATTTGTTTTCAGCTTACCGAGTTTATCAGCAAAAACAGTGTTTATGCGTTGCTGTTCGTGGAGCTTTTGGTAAACAGCATCCGGTTCTCCCTCAACACCATAAAGTGCGCCGATCATCTTCACCATGCTGTCGAAGGTAAGACTGTCATCATTTATGTATGGTTTCAGGTTCTCATGCAGGTCCTCGGTATAACTGTCCCTGTCCAGCCGGTAAATACCATTTATCAATATGTATGCCAGATCCTTCTGGGCAGCATGCCGGTCAACCCTCATGTCATTCTCGGCTCCGCCTGCCAGGAGGCCCAGCGATACCAGCTGACTGAATGATTCATAGGCCCAGTTGTTCCTGTACTTGAATTTTGAAGTTTTATCCGGCAGGTACATATCCTTTTTGGCAAGAGTGGCTCCAAACTCTTCAAAATACTCGTATCCTTCTTCTATGAACATGGGGCTTTCATTTCTTGCCACACATATTACAGCAGCCGCACCTGCAGCCTCACCGGTCCCGATACATGTACCGATCGCCGCCGCACTGCTTGAGACCAGAGATGAATATGATATCCTCGGCCCTGCCATCAGCAGGTTCTGCACTCTGTCGGGAACAAGACATCTCAGCGGTATGGAATATCTGTCAGGCTTCCCCGCTATATATGAGCCCTTTACAGCCAGCTTGCTTATCATTACAGGATGGGAGCCCATAGCCGCTGTATCTGCAAAGTGCCTTCCATCCATTATATCCATTACAGTCAGCATGTATCTGCCCTTATAGTGCTTGGATTCCATTACACGCAGGCTTTGAGCGGTCCTTGAAAGCTTATAGTCCTTCAGTTCGACAAAGGTTTGGGAAAGATATTCGCTTAGCTTTTCAGCTTCCCCGGCCGCAAGTTCGTAGGCTTCCTTCATTTCGCCGCTGTCAAAGGGATCCACTCCGGCCACCCGGAGACCGCTGATGATGGCCCTGTTGTCCGGCATAAAGTAAATGGCCGGCTCCTCGAACCTCACCCTTCTGTTCTCAGGCTCGTATCTGATGGATATATCATCAAATACAGCTCTGCCTGTTTTCCGGTCCTTCCCGGCTGAAGGGGAGTCCACCAATGCCATTTCAAAATTCAGTCCAACATGCATATAACTGTTCTCCAGATTTAGATCCTCGGAGCCCTTGAAGTAGGGCACTGCGCAAAAGTCGAGCAGCGTTCCGTCATCAGATGCATCGATATACATCCTGGCGGAGATATCCATCAGTCCGTCCTTGGACCGCACAGTAACAGAATCGATGCGGTTTCCGGTCATATTCACACCTGTGACAGTGGAGCCTGCGACCACTCTCAGATCATCTTCCGCCTGCAGCATTTCATTAACTGCTTCAATGTATTGCTCCGGGCTGAAACTATCGCCGACCTTTTTTGACAGCTCCTCCATTATGCCGCCATTGAGCTTTTTGCCATCTTTATCAAATGGGATCTCAAGTTCAGGTATAAGACACCGGGCAATATTTCCGCCCATATCATAGTCCTGGCTTATGAGCAGGGTACCGGCACCAAGCCTGGCTGATGAAACAGCGGCTGCGATCCCCTGGGGATCGGAACCGTATACAATGACATCATAATCATAGCTGTCATCTCCGGGCAATAGCTCCGACCAGTACTTCCTGTCTGCCTTTATCTTATTTTTGTCTCTAAAGAAAATCGGCCTTAATCCGAACTGAAATGTAAGAAAAACCAGGGATGCGATCATAACGACCCTGAATATCTTATCCTTGTTGATCATGCCCTTGTTTGCCATATCGAAGATACCTCAAACAATGCCGGCATATATATCAGCCGGCTTGCAGCGGCCTAAAGATTAAAGGCTTTTTGTATGTTACAAATGATTTTTCAGTATGTATAAGGGTCCAAGCCTTTTCAGCCGTTCAAACTATATATCGGCCAGTCCGAAGCTAATGCTTAGCGCTTCATTCACCTTTTCCATCAGCTCTTCGTCCATGTGTCCGATCTTTTCCCTGAGCCTCTTTTTATCAATGGTCCTTATTTGTTCAAGCAGTATCACCGAGTCCTTCTGCAGTCCATAGTCCAGCGCACTGATCTCGATGTGGGTCGGCAGCTTGGCCTTGTTGATCTGAGATGTTATAGCCGCCGCAATGACCGTTGGACTGTACTTGTTGCCTATGTCGTTCTGCACGATCAATACCGGTCTGACCCCTCCCTGTTCGGAGCCGATCACCGGACTGAGATCGGCATAATAAATATCACCACGTTTTATGATCACGTTTACTCCAACTCCCCAAGACGTTCTTCATATTTTTGCTGTTGGTCGCTGTCTGCATCCATGCACAACTGGGCTAACCTGATGTTGATCTCAGCCATCTCCTGATAGCCTTTTTTCATTCTATCCCTCATCTGTATCTTTCTCTTTTCACGCAAATACAATCTCATCGCTTCTCTGACAAACTCGCTTCTATTGGTCTTTTCAACAGACACAATACTGTCTACCTCTTTCAATAGATTATCAGGAAGGCTTATAAGTATTTTTTTCAATTCTGCCAAAATAAATCCCCCATTTTTTTCTGAGTTAAAATCGTATCAGAGAAGAAATATGTCAAACCAGGCAGCATGCTCAACAGAGCAATACTATAATTTTTTGCTGCCGCGATAAAAAATATGTGGGTAGTATATATAAAATTATATATTAAGATATATATTCGGTCAAATTAAAATTCTATTACGGGGGACAGTTCTCCCAAATCATCGGACCACACTCTTTTTCCGGCACAGCTTTATTAACACATCTCTATTATATTCGGCGCTAAATCAGATAATTCAGGACGCTGCATATTTCCCCGCCCTTGAGATATACACGTGGTATCCTTTTGCCTATGATGCATACCAGTTCATAGTTGATAGTCCCAACTTCGGCAGCGATTTCATCGACGCTTATGCTGGCTCCGCCCTGGCTGCCGAATATGACCACTTCATCTCCGACACGTACTTCATTCTGAAGGTCGGTTACATCTATCATGCACTGATCCATGCATATACGTCCCACTACAGGTGCAAATTCACCGTTCACAAGCATGCGCCCCTTATTCGACATAAGTCTGGTATATCCGTCGGCATATCCAATAGGTACAGTAGCAATCCTACTTTTGCGTGAAGTGCGATAGGTCCTGCCATAGCTTATGCATACATCCTTATCCACATCCCTCACATGGACAACATTGGCCTTTAGTGTCATTGCAGGCTTCAGGTCTATGCTGCTCCTGCTGACCTCATCGGATGGGTACAGACCGTACAGGATGATCCCGGGTCTGACCATATCCAGATGCATCTCGGGATATTGTATGATCCCGCCGCTGTTGCAGGCATGCTTGATGGGTATGTGTATTCCCACCCTAGCCAGCTCGCTGCACACACTCATGAAACGTTCAAACTGCATCATCGTGTAATCTCTTTCGGATTCATCGGCGGAAGCAAAATGTGTGAACAATCCTTCTATAACAAGCCCCGGCATCCTGCCGATCTCCATTATGTTCTTTACTGCGCTGTAACCGGGCATAAAGCCCAAACGGGTCATTCCCGTATCGATCTTGACATGGATCCTGGCATTCCTGCCGAGCCTCACCGAGGCTGCAGAAAGAGCCTGCGCCAGGTCAAAGCTGAAAACCGTCTGGGATACATCGTTCAGTATGACCTCCTCGGCCCTGGCCGGATCCGTGTAGCCCAGGATCAGTATGGGCACGCCGATCCCCATTTTCCTTATCTGGATCGCCTCATCCAGCATTGAGACCGCCAACTGGTTGACACCGCTGTCGAGCAGTGTTCTTACAACCTCCAGTACGCCATGGCCGTATGCGTCCGCCTTGACAGCTCCCATCAGCTCTACTCTCTTGCCTGTTATCTTCCTTATTTCACGAGCATTGTGGGCGATGGCGTCCAGATCTATCTCTGCCCATGCTCTGTTAAGCTTGTATTCCATTTCATTTCCTCCGCAAAATACACAGACCAAATATATTTCTATACCACAGCTTCCTTTATCGTGACCGGCAGAAAATCCACAAGATCACCTGCTGTGATCCCATACATTCCTTTATAGTCGGCTGCAGCATCCCCTGCCAACCCATGCAGATAGACCCCTGCAACCGCAGCATCCCCGGCGTCAGCTCCCTGGGCGGCGATCCCTGCGATAATACCTGTGAGAACATCTCCGGTACCGGCAGTAGCCATCCCGGCGTTTCCGGTCATATTAATAAAGGCCTTGCCGTCGGGATATGCCACCACTGTCCTGCTGCCCTTCAGCACGACAGTCACTCCATACTCCGAAGCAAATCTCGATGCATTCCCGATCCTGTCAGCCTGCACTTCCTCTATACCGATGCCCATGAGCCTGGCCATCTCTCCGGGATGAGGCGTCACGACAGCGCCTGTCTTCAGCCTTTTCAGCACCGAAGGATCCGATGAGATGGCATTGAGTGCATCTGCATCCAGTATCAGCGGTGCTTTACAGCTGTCTATTACAAGCATGACGATCTTTTTTATATCCTCCGTCACCGTCAGTCCCGGACCGACAGCAACAGCATCCATCCTGTCCAGCCTCTCAAGTATGCTCCCGGCACACGATGCTGTCAAGCAGCCTGTACCGCAGTCTTCCAGCGGGATCACGATAGGTTCGGTAAGTCTGGAGCAGTATATGGGGGCCAGACTGGCCGGTACTCCTGTATATATCAGGCCTGCACCCGTTCTAAGGGCAGCGGCTGATGAAAGGCAGCCGGATCCTGTCATCCCGGTGGAGCCGGTGATTATAAATACTCTGCCGCAATCACCCTTATTGCTGTCAGGCTTTCTCACCGGCAGTATGGATGCCGCCATCTGTCTGTCGATCACCCAGGTCCTTATATCCTGCTTGCTTATAGCCGAGGGGGGTATTCCTATATCTGCGGTCAACAGCCTTCCTGCGTGTTCACACCCCGGATTCAGCAGCAGACCGGTTTTTGGCAGGCAGAAGGTAACGGTTGCTGCGGCATTGACGCATGCTCCATTTGCCTTTCCGTATGTGCCATCTATACCGGATGGGATATCAATAGAAAGTATAGGTACTCCGGATGCATTCATCATGCCGATGACCGCCTCCGCAAGACCTGTTACTTCCCTGCTGAGACCTGTACCAAATATGCCGTCGATTATGAGGTCTGAAGCAGCCAGTGCCTCTGAGAACCCTTCGAAGCAGCATTCCTCAGTAAGCTCATAAATATCGATCCCTATCCTCTCAAGGATATTCATGTTTACCAGCGCATCTGCTGATATACCATCTTTACTGCCGATCAGGTATGTACTTACCTCAAAGCCCTTGCTGTGGAGCAGCCGGGCTGCCGCAAATGCATCACCGCCATTATTGCCCCTTCCGGCGACAATCGTTATCGTACTGCCTGAGCGGCCTTCGACCATGATTGCCGCTTCGGCAGCCACCGCGGCTGCAGCATTCTCCATAAGCAAAATGCCCGGGATGCCATACTCCCTTATTGCACACTCATCGATTCTTCTCATCTGTTCCGGTGTTGCAACCTTCATTTATCAGTACACCTCTTTATCTTCAAATAGCCGTACGGAAATCATCTCCCAATGACGCATCCTTCCCTCCCGGCCCATGCATTTCAAAAGAATTCTCTGTCCAGCTTCTCAATTTCCTCGCCTCCCAGAAGGTCATGGAAATATGAGTAAATGTCAGTATTGTCCTGAGAAAGCGTTTCCTTCTCGTCTATATATTCCTTCAGCTTTGACCTAGTTTCCTCGATCAGCTTTTCAAGCTCCTTTACCCTTTTCCTTGCAGATCCTATCTTGTAATATACAACATTGACAGTCTTCTCAAGGAGCTCCAGGTTGACCTTCCTTTTTCTGTCCGGCATTTCGTCGAGGAGTTCCTCTATATGCTTTGCCCTGTTGTTGATCCTCTTTATCTCTCGTTCCGATTCCTTCATTTCCTTTTTCGCAGCCACATCCCCCATCTCAAAGACTTGGGGCGTGAGCCTGATGATCCTGTCCATATGGGTTTTCTTGGCGGCAGCTATTTCCTTTTGCTCAGTTATCAGACGCGCTTCCTCCTTCAGAAGTTCCTTCAGCTTCTGTTCGCTGCGCTCGATGGACGGAGTCTTGGGAGCGTTGACAAAAAGCTTGTTCCAGCGTTCATCGATGATAAGAAGAGATATATCATTCTTCCTCAGTGTTCTGGCACCGAATTTTATACCGCTCTGAAATCTTTTAGGCCACATACATCCAACTCCTCCCGGCTGCATGACATATGCATCGTACAGCCGATATAACCTATTATAACGCATCGTTCAAAGATAGTTTTCATTGGTAGAAAAAACCATGCCTCAGCAGATATCCGGCTCTGTTGTTCTATAGTATATATATCGGCATAAGAACCCCGTGTTCATAATCTATGAAAGGGAATCCTTCAGGTATTTGAGAGAAATACTGCGCTCTTTTGCAAGGATCCGCCCCACCTCCGAATAGTCTATGTCTGTGGTATTGTCCGACACAAACCCGCAAAACTCCTTTGCATCGGTTGCTGAAAAAATACGGGGAAGCAGCCCTACCTTGTCCAATATATTATGCAGTCTTGAATTGACAGCCTTTTCAGAGCTTGCGGAGGACTCGAAACAGAAAAACTCCTTGTTGTAATTCAGCGAAAAAACAGTGCCATGGAATGAATCCGTCATCACAGCCGATGCCCCTGCAAACAGTCCAAGAAATTCACATGGGCCTGCGTCCAGTACCTTGTACCTTGTCTGAGGGACCACTCTTCTCGAGCCGCAGAGCGTTACCACCGGGAGCCTGTATTTATCCGACACGGCCTGTACATGTCTTGTGTACTTTCTGGCATCGGTTATAAAATAGCACAGGATATAGGGCTCCCTGATATCAGGCACAGCCGCCACGGTGCTCCACTCATCCATTGTCAGCAGTAATGTAGGGTCAAGTACGGTGATGGAATCCCTGCCCGTTACTTCCTTCAATATTTTCTCCCCATGCTTTTCCCTGACGGAAAGATGGTCGAATTTTTCAATATATTTTTTAAGCAATTCTCTTTTATCCTCAGGTATCGAGCTGATGCCAAAACTCGGCGCATATGCCACACGTCTCCCGCATTGTGCAAATTCAGCAAAAAATGCCGGATCATAAGTCTTCTCGCCGAAAATAAGAGGATTCCATATCTGGTCGCTGCCGCAAACATAAGCATCGTATTCAGGCGGATCTGCACACAGCTCTTCATATGATCCGTAGAATCTTTCGGAAAGCTTCATCTTTTCCTGTACAAACAGGTCATACCTCTCATGCCTTCTTTTGAGCTTTCCATAATTCATCAGCGTGTTGGCGTTTGCCAGGAGCGAGCCGGCAGAAAGTCCCTTCTTGAAAATCCTGCTCCCTTCGATATTGTCCTTCCTTACATAGTTTATGATCTCGCATTTCATCCCCAGCATCTCTATCGCTCTCATGAGGGCATAGGCCTGGAGCTGGGCTCCGTAATGATGCGCATAATGGAATGTCAAAATGCCGGCCTTCACTAAAATCACCTTCCGTTCATCATCTTTCTTATGCCTGTATCAAGCAATTCGATCTGCCATGCGGCTCGGTCTTTCATGTGACTCAGTCTGCCATGCAGCACGGTCTTCCCTCCGATCCTGCCTTCCATACGACACAGCCTTCCATTCCCACGTCGTTCCTCAAGCTTCTATTTTCCTGCTGCTGACCCTGTTCCGGCCCTTCTCCCCAGCAGCAGCCTTATTCTCTCATATACCTCTCTGGCGGTTTCCCTCTCTGCCAGTATATTACCGCCTGTGATCACCAACAGCGCCCAGATGCCCACAGGCATGGCGTACAGTGCCCACTGTACATAGCTTGCTGCACTGATATCTACAAAATACAAAGCTGGGATCACCACAGCAGTAAACAGCAAGCACAGACGCAGGACTCTTCTGATTGTCATCATTGGCTTCAGCTTTGTTACCGTTTTGGGAATGAAGAAAATAAGATCGATATCGCGGTAAAGGTTCGAAAGCAGCGATGCGATCAGCACGCCTGTAATGCCCATCAACGGCGCAAGAATGACCGAAAGCACAACGATGATCAATGCCTGTATCAGTGACTGCAGCCTTGTCTCCCTGTACAGCCCGGCCGATATCACGAGCATTCCCTGCGGAGTCTTTATGTTGGAGATCACACCAACTGCTACAAATAAAGCTGCGATAACAGGTCTGATATACTCAGTGTCGGTAAATCCGGCTGTGTATATCTTCATAAACGGCATTATCATAATGGCCGCAACTGAGTAACCCCAGGCAACCAGTGCATAATAAAGGTATTCATATTGCCTGTATGCCTTCTGAAGTGTTCCAAGCTCGTTTCTGACGAGCAGGTCACCAAAAATCGCACTCAAACCGTTGCTGAATGTGGTAAGCAGAGCCAGCACACTTGTGAACACCATATTATATACTCCAAATACACTGGCCTCCTTCAGGCTGATCATAAGAGAGATGACCACTATAGGAGTTGCCGAAGATGCTACTCCCAGCACCTGCAGGATGAGCGAATCCCATCTTTTATCCAGGGCTTCATTCATTGGAGGCGCCTTGAAATTCAACTCCCTGTATTTCAGCCTTCCATAGATAATGTAAAGAGCCGATCGGGCAAAAAAGCTCAGCAGTGCCAGTAATTGCACTATAACGATATCATATCCCATGCTTGCCAGCACCAGTATGATGATGGCGTTCAGCGCCACTGCAGCCGCATTGATGATGGATATCACATAGCTTTTCTGATCGGCAGTGTACAATACCTTATACTTGCCGACGGCAAAGAACTCCAGCGCCCCCGATGCCCCAATGATCAGCACCAGCGCCGCAATGGAAGCAGTGTCTATGCCCTGACCCGAGGTAAACATAGGGTACATGAATGCTGTCACAAGAACCAGGGCTGAAAAAATAAATCCTGAAATATTATAGAATCTGTTCGATGCGGAAAGTATACCGTTTATATCATCCCTGTTCTTATCGGCCAGCGGCTTGTAAAGCGCATATACTGCCGCTCCCGCCAGACCTGCCTCCACCAGGTTGAAATAAGTGATAAACTGTCTGATGGAGGTTACGAGACCGTTTACCTCGGAGCCGTACACCTTTATCATCACAGGCGGCAATATAAGATTTACGATCAGATTGACGATTTGAAGCGCAACCGCGCTTATTGTATTGTATAGTGAAAGCTTTGTCCTCATGAGTCCCTTCAGCCTCTGCCCAGCATTCGCTTGAGCATGCATTTCATCTTGTATTTCATGCTTGTATTGTCCATATACTTTTTCCTAAGCCTGTCAAAATCATAGCCTGCAGCCATATCGGCAAAAAAGGCTTTTCTGCCTGCCGGTTCTGCTGCCGAAGAAACCAGCCTTGGATTGTACTTTACGGCCTCATCCAGATCGCAAGGGCTGATGCGCACATTATCAGCTATTTCACTCAGGGCTTCCTCCCCTTTCGGGCTGTGGATGATCGTCAGCGATACGCCCTTATTGTCATCCTCTATGATGCCTCCCATTCTCTCTATCCCCCAGAAGTCTGCCAGCGTTATGTCCGCACTGGAATTCCATACCCTGAATTTACAGTCGAAGCATGAGGTCCTGTTGAATATGTTTTTGCTGAAGCCCATGAAATAAAGCTCTTTTTTTGTCTCAACAAGATATCTGTCTCCGTTTTCAAAGGCGATATCCATACGGTTGTTCTTCCAGCCGCCGGATTTATTCCTGAAGGATACAGACTTGACCTTGCTTGCGTATTTGTTTTCAAGGTACTCCAGATACATGCTCCAAACCTTGGGGGAAGGTACTCCATAGCATGCCAGATCACAGATGAGAAGCCTTTCATGGTCACCGCCCAGATAAGAGCTGAGCCCTGCGGTTTGACAGGGTGTACCGCAAAAAAGCACATGCCTTCCCTCTCTCAAAAATTTATTTACATCCCTGAAGGTGTCTTCCATGTCGCTTTGCACATATTTCGATCTTCTCAGCATGTCAAGATCATCTATACCCTCAATATGGCTGTGCCTTACACGAAAATCGCTATCAAACCCGGCACCAAATACGACACCATTTTTTTCAAGAGTCTTTTCTGCAAGCTGTGAGAAAATACCTCCGGATGAGCTTTTATCTCGGATATCGTCATCTTTTGCATAGCAGGCAAAGGCCTTCTTCTTTGATCCATCGCCTTTGACATTACCAGCTGAGTCTGCACCCTTATGGGTACCCATTGGCGCTCCCGCCACACCCAGCGCCCTGTTCACAGGACATGTCCTTATGCACAAACCGCAGTCGCTGCATTTATCCTCATCAATTAAAGGATACAAGAACCCCTCATCATTTGCCGCCATTGCCACAGCGCCCATCGGGCACACCTGGCTGCAGGCCGAACAGCCTGTACAGGACCGGCTGTCTGAGACTATCTCCCTCATGCTGATTGCATCCTTTCCTTTTGGTTTGCTCATGAAAATTGTTTATGCTAATTATAACATATCGAACAAAATGATATTTACCCATCACAAAAATTTTATCTCCCATGATACTGCGAAGCTGCTCCGGATTGCACCATTATTACAAGGAGAATACAACTTGATGATATCCTCGACTCCACATATACCATGTGATAAAATGTTGCTGATAATGAAAGATGATATCCCATAGGAGGCGGCAGGATGCACAAGGTGCTGCACATGCTGAATTACCTTGGAAACGGCGGATCGGAAAAATACATATACTCGCTGGCCAAAAGGCTCCACGGCAAAACATGCAGCTTTTACTTAGTATATTCCCAGGACGGTCCCGGCAGAAGTGCCTTTGAGGAGCTGGGCATCAGCCTGCTGCCGCTTTGTATGGACAACCCTTTTGACATAAAGGCCGCCATCCGGCTCAGAGAAATATGCAAAAGTCTCTCCATCGATACAGTTCATACCCATTTTCTCAGAGAAAATTACATCGGTGCCATATCAAAAATCCTTGGCAACAATATACGATTGATAAATACACGGCACATGCTCTTTGATAACCCAAAGCGGGTAGCATTTGCAAACAGGATATTCACAAGGTTCAACTACAGGATCATCGCCGTCAGCTCTCATGTACAGGACAGCCTTATCAGAGAGGGTATCAGAAAAGACAGGATCGTAATGATACATAACGGGATCGATCCCGATGAATGGGGCAGCACTGAAAAAGAGGGCCGCGCCTGTCAGGCTGTTGAAAATTCCTTCAGAAAGGACCATGGCATTGCAGACGACGAGATCCTTATTACATCTGTTTCAAGATTTTCGCCTGAAAAAGGCCATGCTTTCATACTAGAGGTCATCAGATATTTCAACGATAATCTGCAAAAATATGGTCAGCCCAGCGTGAAATACAGATGTGCCCTGGCCGGCGACGGCCCATTGCTTGGAGAAATAAAGGAGAAAGCAAAAGAATATGGGCTTGAAAACTGCATTATTTTCACGGGCTATGTGGATAATGTCAAAGAGTTGCTGAAAAGCTCGGATATATTCATTGCCCATTCAGAAAGCGAAGCCTTTGGGATAGCAATACTCGAGGCCATGGCTTCCGGGCTTCCTGTGATAACGACGGCCTGCGGAGGCACTGAGGAAATCGTGAATGAAGAGTACGGCAACGGACTCCTTACGGATTTTGGTGATATCCGGGGCTATGCAGACAGTATATCTCTGCTTGTCAACAATGAGAGCCTGAGAAGGCAATATGCCGACAACGGACTGTCTGTCGTCCGTGGTCACTTCAGCCTTGATAAGATGGCAGATGAAACATATAATCTTTATAGCACATAAATCAATAGAATTTTTTTCAAGATGTGCCCGACGCCTGAAAGGCATTATTTGCCTCGTTATATGGAAATACAAAAAGCAGGAAAGGAGACAGGGATGATCGATAAAAGCGGCAGACTCTTTGGTAAATTGAATATAATCGACCTAATTTTTATTATATTGATGCTGGCTGCGGCAGTATTCGCCATGAGCAGATTCGGAGTTTTCTCACCTGAAAAGGCCGCCGGCACGGCTGATAATAAGATGCTTCTGACAATGTACCAGGAAGAAGCGAATACCTTTACAGTATCAAATATCAAGCCTGGGGATCCGGTATCGGAATCCTTCCAGAACACTGACTTCGGCAAGGTATCCGGGATAGAGATCGGCGAACCGGTCAACTGGGGAGCCGATCAGGACGGCAGACAGACAGCGGCGGGAAGAGACGGATACTCATCCATAAAGCTTGAAATAGAAGCTCCGGGGACCGTGACCTCATCAGGGCTCACCATCAGTGGCGCGAAATACTATGTCGGACAAATTCTTGTCATCAGGGTCGGCACCTCCACATTATACGCAAGGGTGGAAGGCGCCGAGCAAATAAATCAATAAGGTGGGATCGATACATGTTTAGAAAAAAATCCACATGGATAATCATAGCAATTGCTTTAGTCATTATTATTGGAATCGCAGGCATCTCAGGCAAATTTGCCAAGGCAAAGGTAGGTGCTCCGGCTGCTGCCCAGGACAAGCTGATCGTGACATTTTATCTCGAAAACACTCCTGACTCCACTATCGACGCGATAAAGGCCGGCGATCCTGTTAGGGAAACCGTACAGAACTCCAACTTCGGCAAGATAACAGATATTCAAAGCGGCGAATCCATATTCTGGGCCAACAAGGATTCTGGCGAATTCGTGGCATCACCGAGAGAAGGTTACTCTTCATTGAGCCTGACAATGGAAACAATGGGCACCATCAACAATAACGGTGTTACCATAGACAAATCCCCATACTATGTGGGACAGACAATATCCCTGTATGCAGGGAAAAGCTTCCTCAAGGATGGAAGGATATCAAAAATAGAAAAAGCTGATTGATAAGGAAAATGATCATGAAGGATTTTATCAAAAACGCAATAGCCGGCAGCCTTGTCCTATCTTATTTCAGGGGTCCGGACAAATCGCAGCAAAGCTGGTCCGACAGCCTGCTGCTTCGAGTCCTGCATACCGTTGTCAATTTCCCAGGAAAGCTGCTTAAAGCTATTTATGACAAATGGGAAACAGTATTTGAAAACAGCTATGCAGTAAAGCTGCTTAGATATGCGACAGAAAATCTTCATATTGTTATCGGGCTGATATTGATAATTTTTATGATAGTCCCCTACCACATATGGCAAAACGAATACGGCGTGATGCTTACAGCAGGACTGTCGGTACTATTCTTCCTTCGTCTGATGATAAACAAACACAGTCGTATCGAGACACCTGCAGTAGATTATTCGGTGGTTCTTTTCTTTGTAAGCATAGCAACAGCTGCCGCCGCATCTTTGTTCCCAGGGGAAAGTCTGCGTTATCTTGTCCATTATCTGGTGGCATTCATATTTATGATCATAATAGTCAGCATTGTCGATTCACAGAAAAAACTGGATTTACTCATCAAGCTTATTTCAGCGGGGACATTTCTGACTGCGCTTTATGGCATTTATCAGTGGAGGGTGACAGGTATCGCAGTCGATCCGTCCACCACCGACCTGACGCTGAACCCGGACCTGGGCGGAAGAGTGTATTCCACGATGGGAAACGCCAACGTATATGGGCAAATGCTTGTACTGACGATACCGTTTTTCATAGCGATAATATTCAACGAAAAATCCATCCTTAAAAAAGCAGCTTGGTTTATCGGACTTCTTCCGGTGATATTAATGCTGTTCAAAACCGGCTCCAGATCCGCATGGATAGCTCTTGCCGCTGCGATCCTGGTGTTCGTATTTTTCTGGAACATAAAGTTCATACCCGTTATATTCATTGCAGGACTTATAGTAATCCCGTTCCTGCCTTCCTGGATAACCAACAGGATAATGACAATATTCAACGGGCAGGACAGCTCGATAGGATACAGGAGCAAGATCCTTACCTCAGCGATACCCATGCTGAAGGATTATTGGGTCACAGGCGTAGGCCTTGGCCCCGGCGTCGTATCTACCATATTCCAGCGGTACAAGATCTTCGGCCTCACAAAAGTGGCACACACGCACATACTGTACCTGCAGCTTTGGCTTGAAGCCGGTCTGGCTGCTCTTGTGAGCTTTCTGCTGATTATCTTCAGGATGGTACGAAATGCATTTGAGGCAATGATAACAAAGAAGGACCCCGAAACAGAGAAAATCATGTTTGCCGCCCTAGCAGGCATAGCAGGCCTTCTGACCATCGGCCTGGCCGACCATGTATTTTTCTTCACCCGCATCATGTTCCTATTCTGGATCAACATCTCCATAATACTCGCAGGAAATAAAATAAGGGACTGTCTTAAAAGAAGGTAAAAATCTGATTTTGAGACAGCCTTTTTATCGTTCAAGTGAAAATCTGATTTTGAGACAGCCTTTTTATCGTTCGACAAAGGCTTCGTCTCGGATCAGAAGCTCACTATTTCAATGGCGATACAGTTCACATCTTTTTTCTCCTGGGCAATAAAGTATCGGTCTGTACAAATTTGCAAGTAAAGGCCGTTGATCGCTCGTCAACTGTACAAATTTGCAAGTAAAGGCCCGGTAATAGCGTAGTTTTAGGAAGAATGGTGAAATAATGCAATGATATACCGTATTATGTTAATGGAAATATAGTATTTATATATTTACTTACCCATTAGTTGATATTTTGTACACCCCAAAGCAGCAAGTCTTTCGGCAAAAAAGAACTGCCTCAAAATTCATCTTGAGGCAGCCCTCCGAGGACATTTCTTAGCTTCTTGTAATTGATTTATCAATTGCAATCCGTTACACCCGCTGTAAAGAAGTGTCCCCTTACCTCTCACAGGACATTTCTCGACCTCTTGTAATTGATTTATCAATTACACTCCGTTGCACTCGCTGTAGAGAAGTGTCCCCTTTCCGCTTTAGTTTATATCGATTCTGTGGGTCTTTGGCTTTGCTTCTTCAGATTTGGGAAGCTTCACAGTGAGCACGCCGTCCTTGTACGCAGCTGTAACATTCTCCTGATTGACACCGTCAACCTGGAAGCTTCTGCAGTAAGAGCCGTACCTTCTTTCCTTTCTGATGTAGTTCTCCCTCTTGTCCTCCGACTCTTCATTGCGTTCAATGCCGACTGTAAGTACGCCGTCCCTGAGCTCGAGCTTGATGTCTTCCTTCTTTACACCGGGCATATCCGCCTCAATGAGGTACTCCTTTTCTGTCTCGCGAATATCGGCCTTGATTGGATGTGACGCCTGGAAAAAGCCTGTGGTAAAAGAATCATTGAAGAAATTATCAAAAAAGCTGTTCAGATCCAGGAAATCATTCCTCGCCGACAATCCGTTTTTTCTGCTAAATGGTACCAATCCGAACATACAAAACACCTCCGAATATTTATTGATCTATGTTTATATCAGATAGTCCAGCCTATGCACCCACATCAGTATTTGCAACACTGCATTTGTTGTGGTATTGTCTTTGACTATCTTTGACCTTAATGATATTGTAAGACATCCGGCAGTAATAATCAAAATTTGTTTTTGACTATCTTTGACCTTCAGCGCTGGAAAAACATTGCCCGAGTCGAATAGGTCCGTAAATCTTAATCTGTCTTCGATTTTCTCAGTTTTTCGTCCCTGCCAAATTTTTGATATCATCCAGACCAATAACACCGGTGATAACCATCAAAGACGCACTGATCAGCACATTTGCACCCAGTGCCAGCAGAGTGGTGACAACTGTCCCCAATCTGAATATATCAAAGAAGTGGTACACATACCTTGCGGATAATATAGTCAGGATGCCTGCCAGCCCGGGCTTGAGTATCCATCCCTTCAAATCAGGCACCAGACCTGTGGCCTTGTTTATCGCTGCCAGGTTCAGGCACTCTGTAAGAATGAGACTCGCAGACAGGCCAAGGATATATACTCTTATCCCTGATATGGGTATCAGTACGCAAACGACAGCGATCCTTAGTGTGGAGCCAATGATCGTGTTTCTGAGCAGAATGCCCTGCTTGCCAAGTCCATTCAATACACCGGTGAGTGTTTGCTGGAGGTATATGAAAATGCAGCCAAACGACAGCAGGAACAACAGATCACCGATTTTCTCCCGCCTGTACAGCAGGGCACCGATTTCATTTGAGAAACATAGAAAAATCGACGTAAAAATCACACCAATAATGAAAGTGATCTGTATCGACCTGGATATCTGATAATTGAGAGCTTTATGTCTCTTAAGAGCAACTGATTCGGATATGGCCGGTACAAGAGTCGTTGCGATCGAATTTGTGATGATCGAAGGAAACATTATCAGCGGCAATGCCATGCCTGTCAAGCGCCCAAATGTCTCCATGCTGGTTTTTTCATCGAGCCCTCCGGCTGCAAGCATAACGGGTATCAGGATGAACTCAGCTGCAGCAAGTGCAGACATCACGAGCCTGTTGGCCGATACAGGTACAGCCGCTTTAAGAAGCTCCTTTACAATAAATATTCTACCCATCATCCTGGGTCTGCGTCCTGCCCTTTCCCTTTCCTTCTTCCTTAATGCAAACACCAGTATAAGGATAAGCATGTTGACTATCTCTCCTGCCGCAGCCGAAAAAACAGCAATGGTGCAGGCATACTCAGGTCCCCTTTCCAGTATCCGGGCTGAAGCGATAAACAGAATCACTATCTTTACTGTCTGTTCAGCCGCCTGGGAAAAAGCCGTTGGTATGACCTTTTGCATACCATAGAAGTAGCCCTTGAGCGCTGCAGCCGCCACAACTGCCGGAAGACATGGCACAAGCGCAAGAAGTGCAGCATGTGTTCTGACGTCTCCAAGCATCCTCACGCTTAGGAATTCCGAATTCATTGCGATAAAGAGGGATACCAGCATGCCCGCCGCAGCTGTCAAAGCCAGTGCACAAAGTGTGATTCTCCTGGGATTGACAGTATCGAGCCTGGCATTCTGTTGGGCCGTCATTTTGGATACCGCTATGGTGATACCTGATGTTATTGTCAGTACGACAGCTGTGTAAACCGGCACGACCAGCTCATACAGGCCCATTCCTTCTGCTCCGACAAGATTTGATAGAAAGATCCTGTATACAAATCCAAATATCCGGGCAACAAGTCCGGCAATCATCAGAATGACTGCACCGCTAACAAATGATTTTCTCACAGTTTCACCCCATAAACTTCCCACCATAATTCTTATTATTGAAATAACTTTATATGCTTTCTTTCTTTAAAAATTATGGTATGATAATGAATAGACATTAGACAAACGTATAGCTGGGGGTAAAATGTCTCAACTCAAAAAGGGCATCCTGAATGCGAGCGTACTGATTGCGGCGTTGGCAGCCATTGTATTTGTCGCAGTCTTTACTTCAAATCTGAATATGGACTATTCATATGCTGCTCCGGCATCCCGCAGCGGGCAGATTTACAATCTGAGCCAGTGGCAGTATTGCTGGGGGGACTCGCCCGTCAAAAGCGACGGCAGCTTTGCCTGGATGGACAGCGATTACCCTAATGAGGGCTGGATCGATTATGAATTTCCCGGAAGACCGCAAAATGCAGGCGGCTTCGTTTCAATTTGGGTAAGAGCAGTTCTTCCTGAAGACTATATGGCACGAGCTGTTTTTAGGTTCCGCTCTCCGCAGAACACTGCAGAGGTATATCTGGACAATGAACTGATCTACAGCTATGGTGTTCACAACACGACAGAAAAAGTCAGGACTCCCGGAAGCACCTGGCATTTTGTCGAGCTTCCATCGGATTATGCAGGTAAAACCATCTACATACGGATGAGCACTCCGTTTTCACATCTTGCAGGCTATTTGACACAGGTGGCCGTAGGCTACAAGAGCAATCTGTACATGGATATATTCCAAACAAACCTGTCATTTTTAGTATTTGGAGTTGCATTTATCTTCGTTGGGATAGTAATTATCATCTTTCAGGCAGCTACACTATTCAAGAGAAATAATGACATGTACCTGGGATTGGCAACTGCCTTTCTTGGCGGATGGATACTTTCAGAATCCAATCTGCATCAGCTGTTTATTTTCGGACCGGTCTCATCCACCTATTGGGCCAACTTCTTTATATTCCTGATGCCGGTATGGCTTCTGATATATATAGAGAGAACATACATATCCAAAAACTCGCTCCAGGGCAGGCTTATTAAACTGCAGGCAATTGTACATATTGCGTTTGCCCTGATATCATTTACCTTTGACTTTGCAGGTGTTGTTTCTATATTGCGTTCAGTAATGGTTTTCCATGTGTTGCTGGCAATATCGCTGGCAATATCGATATTCGCTTCAGTCAAGTCTGCGCTGGAAGGCAGGAAACGAGCCAGTGTCCTGGTCATTGGGATACTTGCCCTCGGTATGTCCGGAATGATGGATACTTTTTCATTATTCTACAATACATCACCATTACTAAAATTCTTTTCATTCTCCCTTATAGGCATGCTTATATTCTTCGCAGTGCTTATGGTAAATGCAGCCCGGGATTTGAAGCGCTTCTATCTGCAGATAGAGCGGCGTTCAAAAGAAACTGAAACCAACTACAAATCGCTTTTTACCAACATGAAAGACGGCTTTACACTAAACCGTCTGGAATATGATGATTACGGACACTTAAAAAGCTGCACGATACTTGAGGCAAACGATGCATTTGCTGAAAGGGTCGGAATCAGCAGAAAGGAGCTGATCGGCTCCAATATTTTATGGCTTTTCCCTGAATTGGGCGCATTGTGTCTGGAACATCAGGATACTATGGATGAGGTAGCCTCAGCCGCCGAGATCAAAGCTATTGATGATGCTGTCAGGCTTATGGGCAGATGGTACAAGCTGTCTGTCTTCTATCCAAAACGCGACTTTATAAGTATCATCTTCTCTGATGTGACAGTAATGAAGGATGCAGAGGAAACCATCAGACGCCAGGCTTATACTGACAGCATGACGGGCTTCTACAACAGGACCTTCTTTGAAGAGGAAATATCCCGGATGAACGAGAAAATGGACGAATTGAAGCCCATGAGCATAATAGTGATAGACATTGACGGCCTCAAAATAACAAACGATACCTTTGGCCACAATGCAGGTGACGAATTGCTTAAAAAAGCATCCGATATCATCAGGTCAGCTATCAAATCCCATGGGTTGATTTCCCGTGTCGGAGGGGATGAATTCTGCATCCTGCTGCCGAATACGGATCAGAAAACAGCTCAGGAAAAGGCCGAGGCCATCGTAAAGATCACCGATTTGATGAACAGCAGCAATACTCTGATACCTATAAGCATGTCCGTAGGGCTTGCCACCTCCGAGGATGATGTCGATGAGGATATCTATAGCATATACCGCAGAGCTGACGATGATATGTACAGATATAAAATCAGCCAATCCAGCAGCGAAAAGAGCAGAGTTATAGATATGCTGCTTTCTGCATTGTCAGAGAGGGATTTTGTCACCCAGGGACATGTTGAGAGGATATCGCAGCTTTCCATCCAGATGGCCGACGCTCTTGGCCTGCATGACAACCAGAAAAGGAATCTGGTACTCTTGTCAAAGGTACATGACCTTGGAAAGATAGGCATACCTGATGACATACTCAACAAGCCCAGTAAGCTGACCGCAAGGGAATATGAAAAAATGAAGACCCATGTAAAGGTGGGCTTCAATATCGCCAGCCGGTCTAAGGAACTGGTAGCCATAGCTCCTCTTATCCTCCACCATCATGAGTTCTGGAACGGCAATGGCTATCCAAGCGGTCTGAAGGGAGAAGAAATACCCCTTGAGTGCAGGATCCTCGGGATCATCGATGCCTTTGACGCAATGACCAATGACAGGCCGTATCATAAGGGAATAGAAATGAAAAAGGCTATAGAAGAGATCAAGAAATATGCCGGCCAACAATTCGATCCTGTCCTGGCAGAAAAGTTTATCGAGATAATTCTACAGAATACTGCTCATGACAGCTTTGCCAATTCTGCTGCAAGAAACGGTCCGACCGGGGAAAGTATTGTTTCTCAAGAGCATGGATCAGCTTCGTGAGATGGATTTTCCAAAGCGGTCTGATTCCTATAGCAGGCATTCCCATATGTTAATCAGCTTCATGAAGCGTACCGTTTTTCTGAGGCATATCTGCTCCCCGGTGCAACTTTTTCCTCAGTCTGTCTCTGCGTTTTTTAAGCTCCTCCAGACTCCTGTCTGCTGATAGACCGGCCCAAAGACAGATTTGAAGAGCTTTTTCCACTATTCGCAGCGCCTTTCCGGGATCCTTTTCCTTCTGCTCAAAATATTTCGCCATCTCTACCAGATGAAACAGCTCAAGCCCCGGATTTTCCGACTCCACGGCCTTCCAGTGTTCCAATGCCCTGTCATACCGGCCTTCCCGCTTGTATATCCTTGTCAAACGTTTGACGGCCTGGATCCTGACGTCGAATCTCTGCGAATCCGTACACGCCTCAAGGCATTCTACCATATTGTCCATTTTACCGGTTGCTTCGAATAACCTTCCCATACCCAGCAGTTCAAATCCGCCGTCTGTCTCGGACAATGGTCTTTGCAGCATTGCCTGCAGCCTGACCAGCAGTGATACCATGGACAGTATGTCAAGCTCATTATGCTTTATGACCCTGACTATTTCTGTGGCATCCCGGTCATCCAGATACTCAAAATATACAGACGGTATCAGCGCTCCCGGTATGTCGTCATGCCTGACCTGTCCCAGGACATTTTCTTCTAAAGAAGACAGCCTGCAGCTTTCGAGCTTTTGTCCCCATACCCTTCTGGAAGGGTAAAGAAGATCTATGTTGGGCATTTCCGAAAATGGCGGTCTCAGCCTATTGGATATGAATCGGCTCTGAAGCAGATTGATGTCGAAGGCTTTCCCGTTGAAGGTCACCAGCCCGCAGGCGCCGGAGACAAGCTCATCCAGTTCTGCCAGCATGGCCGGTTCCTCATCGTAATCCCTGACAAAATACTGTCTGAGAACATAACTGCCATCCTTGAAAAAGCCCGTACCGACTAAAAACGCAAGAGTCCCTGTACCTCCGGATAGGCCTGTAGTCTCCGTATCTAGGTACAGCAGCCCTCCTGCCTCCAATCCGGAACAATCCTGCCCTCCGACAGCAGCCAGCACATCGCTGTCGATATCAAGGGCAGTTCCTATTTCACAGCCCCCGTGGATATAGTCAAGAGAGTATCTGTTTTCAATAACATAACAGCAGCCATATTCGTTTTTGCATACTCTTCCCGGAACCAGGACCTCGATGTCCGATTCCTCTGTTTTGTTTACATGCTGCGGTGCTTTTTCGATGCTTTCCCGATAGAGGCCAAGCTTGCTCCTGATATCCATATGATAGCTACTCCTGAAAAATGAATGGTGATGTCATTTATATGCGTTTCGGATGATGTCAATGAGCTTCATCGACATTTCCTTGGGATCGCCCGTACCGGTAAATTCAGTCAGCGGCCCCACACATGACGGACAACCCGTCTCACACCCGCATTGTGCGATCATCGACGCAGCCGTTTCAAAAAGCTCTCCATGCAGTTCATACAGCTTGTCGCTGAAGCCGACTCCTCCGGGATAGCTGTCGTATATATAGACCGTCGGTCTCTGGGTGAAGGTTGCCCGCACTTGATGGACTACGCGTATGTCGCCCGGATCACACATAAGGTATATGGGCGCCGCATTGGCCAGCACATTCGAGATGCCCAGCAGGCCGTTCTGCACATCTGTCTGGGACATGCCCGGTATTTCCTCCGGCAGGCTCACCCAATAGGATGTGGTATGCATCTCAAGCTCCGGCAGCGTCACCGGCCCTGATCCTATGTTTTCATGCGTATGCAGCTTGATCTTTTTAAACATGGTCACAAGTGAACTGACCGATACTTCACCGCTGCTCCTGTGCACAGGCTTTTCCCTGTCCTCGCGGAATACGTCGATCACCTTCAGATCCACCGCCAGGTTTGCATCAGTGTAATAGTCCACATTCACCTTGCGGACATATGCCTTTTTATCGTCAAAATCCAGCTTCTCCACCTGGTACTGTATGCCCTCGTGCATATAAATGGCTTCCTCATGCAGGAGCATGGGAGCGCTGAACCTGTCCGTCTCACCGATCACCACCGGCTTTGGCTCAGATATATCTATTATGATGAAATTTTCATTGGAGGCGCTCCTGAGGCTGATGGCATCGGACGGGAACACATCTGACATCCAGTGCCACCGATTGCCCACATGTCTGACCAGCCGGGCCTCCTCCATAAATGACAGTATCTCGCCGGTGGTTTCGACTCCGAATTTTTCGCCGTCCTCAAAGGGCAGCTCAAAGGCAGCGCATTTCATATGATTGTAAAGTATCACCAGATTGTCTGGGTTGATCAGACCGTTCTCCGGGGTCTTTCCAAAGAAGTAGTCCGGGTTGTTGATGATGTATTGATCCAGCGGGCTGCTGTTAGCCACAAGTATCGCTGCAGACACCCCGCTTCTGCGGCCTGCGCGCCCGGCCTGCTGCCAGGTGCTGGCTATCGTTCCGGGATAGCCGCATATTATGCATGCCTCCAGCGCACCTATATCGATGCCAAGCTCAAGTGCGTTGGTCGATACTACACCTGTTATGCTGCCATCACGCAAACCTTTCTCTATCTCGCGCCTAAGGTTTGGCAGGTAGCCTCCCCTGTAGCCCCTGACCCTCTTGTCGCCGTCCTTGCTTCCATGGTATATATCCTTGAGGTACGTGACCAGCACTTCGACATTCAGCCTGCTCCTTGTGAATACTATAGTCTGTACACCATTGCGGATCAGCGACTCCGCTATACGTTCCGCTTCCAGCATGCTGCTCTTTCTGATGCCCAGTTCCTTGTTCACCACCGGCGGGTTATAAAAAATGATGTGCTTCCCCGAGGTTGGCGCGCCATTGTTGTCTATCAGCCTGATGTCGGTCCCGGTGATCCTTGAGGCCAACTCGGCAGGATTTGCAATAGTTGCGGAGCAACAGATGAACTGCGGCTTTGAGCCATAAAAATCACAGATCCTCCGGAGCCTTCTGATGACATTTGCCAGATGGCTCCCGAAGACGCCTCTGTAATGGTGGACTTCGTCTATTACAATGAATCTGAGGTTTTCAAAAAGCTTGGTCCACTTGGTATGATGCGGCAGTATTCCGCTGTGGAGCATGTCCGGGTTTGTCACCACGATATGCCCCGCCTGCCTGATAGCCCTTCTGGCGGATTGCGGAGTGTCGCCGTCATATGTGAAGGTCTTCACATCCACACCGGCCTCCGTTATGAGCTCATGGAGCTCCGATGTCTGGTCCTGGGACAAAGCCTTTGTAGGGAACAGAAAGAGCGCTCTCGATGCCTCATCCTTTAGGATGGCATCCATGACCGGCACATTGTAGCACATGGTCTTGCCGGAAGCAGTGGGGGTCACCACCACTATGCTGCTGCCGTCATGCACCGCCTCTATGGCACTGGCCTGGTGAGAGTAAAGCTTCCTTACGCCTCTTCTTTCAAGGGCTGTCCTTATCCGCTCGTCTATGAAATCCGGGAATTCGGCATACACAGCCTCTTTTGCGGGCATTTCCACCCATGATGTTATGTTTTTCATCATCTTTTCAGACGCTTTAAAATGCTGCAGCATTTGCTCCAGGTTCATAACTGCCTCCCGAACATATATTCTGCTATTATTTTAATTCAAATCGGCTGTAATGTAAAGAAAGGAATGGGGTGACCGTATCTACTGACCTCCGGTACCGTTTGTGGAGGCTGTGTTTCTCGCTCCAAAGCCCTTCTGCCAAGCGGATAGTAGTGTGAGAGGGACTGCAATACACGTGAGACAGGACTGCTAGTACAAAGTGAACTACATCGCCATTGAAATGGCGATGTAGTTCACCAGATGGGGCTCACTGCAGATAGTGCTTGGAAACACAGCCGAAATAAACGGTACCGGAGGTCAGCTATAAAGAGCCCTTCCATTTCATACCGTACTGCTTCCGAATTCATTTATAAGCCCCGCCATTTCCTCCTGTGACACCGCTCTGAATACGCGGTCCTTGAACCGGCTCGAATTCCTGCAGCCTTTAGTATACCAGGAAATATGCTTGCGCATCTCACGCACGCCTGTATATTCGCCCTTCAGTTCAACAAGCATATCCAGATGCCGGAGCATCATGGATTTCTTTTCTTCAATGTCAGCCACAGGCAGAATTTGACCTGTTTTGATATAGTGATCGATTCTTTTAAATATCCAGGGATTCCCCTGCGCGCCCCGTCCAACCATCACTGCGTCACAGCCGGTATACTCCAGCATACGCACCGCATCCTCCGGCAAGTATATATCACCGTTCCCGATAACCGGTATAGAGACGGCCTGCTTGACACTGCGGATGATATCCCAGTCAGCCTTGCCGCTGTAAAACTGCTCCCTGGTCCTGCCGTGCACGGCTACGGCGGCAGCGCCGCTCTTTTCCGCCATTATGGCAAACTCGACTGCATTGATATGCTCATCATCCCAGCCCTTTCGCATTTTGACCGTCACAGGCTTTTTCGACGCAGCAACAACTGACTTGATGACTTCACCGGCAAGCTCCGGCTTCAGCATCAACGCGCTTCCCTCTCCGTTTTTCGTTATCTTTGGCGTAGGGCAGCCCATGTTTATGTCAATAACAGCGGCAGCCGAATCATTCAGCTTATCCGCGGCATACGCCATAATATCCGGCTCCGAGCCAAATATCTGTATCGCCGCAGGCAGCTCAGCCTCACTGAGCTCGGCCAGCTTCCAGCTTTTTTCGTCCTTGTAGTACATGCCCTTGGCGCTGATCATTTCGGAATATATGAACCCGCATCCCTGCTCCCTGCACAGCACCCTGAAGGGCTGATCCGTCACTCCCGCCATAGGCGCCAGGAATATGTTGTTTTCAAATGCAACCGAACCGATTTTCATTTATGTCTACCATCTTCATCATTATTAACTGCATCTGAGTTATTTTATCATAATCTGATAGTAATAATCCACGGTTGGCACCTGGATCCGATCGAATAAAAAGTTGTTCATCGCTCATTTGTTTGAACGGTATACAAATTTCCATCTTACCGCTCTGACAGTATGTCCATTGTATCAAGTTCTGCTGATTCATACCCGCAACGATGCAGCCATGCTCCATTTACCTCACTTGCAATAAAAAAGAGACCCCCGCTGCTGTTCACAACGAAGACCTCTCCTGTCTGGCGTCCCGAGCAGGAATCGAACCCGCATCAATGGAACCGGAATCCATTACCTTATCCATTAGGCCACCGGGACATTTATCGCCTTGCTATAGTATTATAGCCCAATATAAGTAATTTGACAACTGTTATGGAACGGCAAAACAGATTCATCATGTGAAAACTTCTTCCACTTTCTCCAGCCGTTATTATTTCCGACAGCCGTAATTATCTCCATCTGCCGATTATTTCCCACCAGCCGATGTAGGGGTGTGCAAAAACCTCATCATCTGGGCGCCATATCATAGGTTTCATTGAAATTATTCCGTGAAAACATAACATAATATGGTGATTTAAGAGTTATGTAGACATTTGAATTGTACTTTGTGCCCAGATGATAGCTTTTTTGCACACTGCACTCCTTCTTGTACAGTTTCCAGCCCTGCTGTCAGATAGAAGGGTGAGTAAAATTCTAAGTTCTGGGCACGATTTCATTGAAATTATTGAAAGTATTATATGATAAGAACACATAATATGGGTATAGTGGAGTTATGGAAACTTCCCAATAGTTCAAGGCGCCCATAACCTCGAATTTTACACACCGCCCTCCTTCACGCGCGCTGCAGATGTGCTTAGGTGTACTGGAATGGGTTGCCGGTATAGCCTTCCGGCATTTCATTCGATCCACTCCCTCTTGCAGGACAGATATTTAAAAGCAAATTCAGGGTCGTCAGACAGTTTGAATGTGATATCCACACGTTGGTCCACGTGCATTATTTCGGAGTAATCGTCCCTGAGAAAGATCTCCAATACCAACTCGCTCCTCCGGGTTTCTGCTTTTATCTCACCTGCATAATCGAACAGGGCTTTCATGTTTTCACTTACATGATCATACTGCTCCTCAAAGCTGTCAAGTTCATGAAAGGAAAATCCATCAAATGACGCCTTGAACATACCGTCACTGTTCCTTGAGATCTCTCTCAGCCTGTAATACATACCGCCATGATAATCCCAACCAGTAGCAGTGTATCTGTCATCTGCAAAATCAAAAAGGCTGCTGCTTCTGTGGGTATATTCCAGGTCGGAGAAAAGCCTGTTGACCGTCTTTTCAAAAGTTTCCTTTGGCATATAGGAATATCCCTCAGCATTGGTCTCATGCTGAGATAACATAAAGGCAAACAGTACCAGACCATCCCAGTCAAGCTTTGTTTTGTTGCCGAAATCCGGCAGTGCCCTCAGTTCATACCGATGATAAGGGCCCCTGTATCCATGGTCTTCCATGTAATAATTGAAAAATGATTCGACAAGCTCATCATTCACGACAAGCGGGTCATCTTTAAGAAGTGCATGTCTGATCCTGTCAACGGCATTGATATCAGCCTCAGCAGGCTTTACATCACTGCCTGTGTCTGAAAGATTTTCACCTGGCTGGATATCCCTGCTTCCGGACGGCCGGGTATCTCCGTTTCCGGACGGCTGGATATCCCCGTTTCCGGACGGCTGAGCCTGCTCATCGCCATCCTGCTGCATGTCGGTATTATCGCCCTGCCTGTCGACCTCTCCGGCCGGCGGCATATCAGCCTCATCAAGTGCCGGATTTGCCGCTGTACAAGATGTGAGCATACACAAGCAAAGGATCAACAAAACTATGATATGCAAATTTCTATTTATCAGCAATCAATACACCTCTCATCATAAAAGCAACTATGAGTACTCACCAATGGCTGACAGGTGAGCCAAAGTTATCCGTCCTATGATTTATTATGACGAAATGCAAAGCAACAAGTTCCCTTCTTGCATTTTGAAGAGGCGGCCGACTATCACCTGAACAGCTTCATCAGCCATTTCACGATCATTTCGGAAAACACGGTGCCAAAGATGAAATTCCAAATGTACACGATAATGAACGTCAGCCTGTTGAACAAAGGGCTGAATCTGAAAATAGTATTGATCCCCCGTGCAATTATTGATGAAAACCAAATATTCATCACTAATGAAAACGCAACTGCCAGGCTCACCAACCAGTCGGGGCTGTCGTTGATATAGCCGGATACGGCAAAATAGAATGCCGTAGTTATTGGAGTTATAATGAAATGAGTCATTATATATATCTTCATGACCTTTATATACGATGGTTTGAGCTCAGTTGCCGGATCCACCTTCAGCTCCGTATTCTGGCTTATTTTCAGTTCCTTTATTTTCAGCGCCCTGAAAATATCAAAGAGAGGAACGGATATGAAAAGCACATCTATAAGGCCCAGCAGCAATATCATCACTGCCATCATACAAGCATTGTAGACAATATCGGCAGTCTGTTTCCCGGAAAACAATGTTTTGAAAAAATATGCCACATCGGGCAGCAGCAGGTCAACGGCGCCTATGAGCACTATTCCTGCTATCAATGTTTTTTTATTGTCTGTCAGATTTTCAAAGCTCTTCTTCGGGAAAGCAAGAATATCCAACAGCCGTGATTTTTTATCGTTCATAAATCTCCTCTGGACCACCTTCTCATTTGCCTGAGCTGTGTCCATATCTCCCGCTCTCAGGCATTCAGCCTGTCCGGGCGTTGTTTTTTCCTGCCTGAGCTGTGTCCATACCTTCCGGCCTCGGCGATCAGTCTGTACGGGCGGTGTTTATGCCCGTCTGAGCTGTGTATTTATTATAACATAACTAACCGGCAATAAAACCAGCGATATTGCAAATAGTACCAAAACAGGCATTACCGCAGCAGAAATCGCGCCCGGTTCCAGCAGCAGCGCATTCACGGCGCTAAGCGCCCATCCCTGCGGGGTGAGCAGTGACAAGGTCCTGATTCTCTCGGGCATCTCAATGAAATTCCAGAAGCAGCCTCCCGCAAACCCCGTCAGCATCGCTACAATGGGAGCACCCGCTTGCAGCTGGGTCTGCGTTTTCAAAACAGATGAAAGGAACATACTGATGCCGATGACTGCAAGAAGGTAGGCAGCCAATACCAGATATGACCAAAAACCTGTGAACAGGACGATTCCAAAAAACAGCTTCAGTACAACACTAAACATCAATATTTGGAGGGCACCCGCTGCAAACAGCGCCAGCACGCTGCCCTGGAACGATACGGCCAGAGCCCTGTTCCCTGCCCCAAGCCTTTTGATGGTGCCGTTTGTCCTTTCCTCGACCAGCCAGCCGCTGCTGAAAAGCATGAAAAACATTATGAAGGCAATGATCAGCCCGGTAGATGAAGCAGAGGCCGCAGGCATCGACACGCGCTCCACTGACTCAGTCTGATCTCCCCGCATCTCCCTGTAGTCTATTGTAAAAATGGGCTCCGGCTCCCAGAAGGTATCTGCATATGCAGTCACCTCTTCTCTGAAGCCGCTGTCTTTCTCTATCCCCAGCTCGTCATATTTCTGCAGCACATTGTCAGCTGCCGTATTTGTCATTATGATCCTGATCGCTTCGGCTGCCACCACTTCCCGGGTAAATCCGTCAGAGTATGAGGAAGGCGAGCTATGCATTTCTATCAGCCCTTTGCTTTCGCCCTTGAGTATACTGTCTTCAAATCCCTCGCTGATGATATACACCTGCTCAGCCTCATGATCCTCAAGCATCTCCATGGCATTTGCCCTGTCAGTCCTAGTCAGGCTGATGCCTTCCTTACCGCCAAGCCTGTCCAGCAGCAGCTTGGAGCTTACGCTCATATCCTCATCCACAACAGCCAGCGGTATGGTATTGAGCTTCTCATATCTCAGTGCATATCCGGCAGCAACTGTTATTAGCAGCGGTATGATAATCATTGCAGCAAAAAAGAGCCTGTCTGCAAGCAACATTTTCAGTTTATAATAAGCAACAGTAAGTAATCTGATAATCATTGCCTCCTTCTTGCCGACCTCATTACAACTGCGGATAATCCAAACATCACAAATCCCATCACAGCCAGTACAAGTGCATGGGTTCCCGTATGGGCCAGGCTGCTGCCTGAAAACAGGATCATAAATCCATCCATTGCCCATCTGTTTATGGTCAGCATACTGACATTCCGTACCAATGCCGGCATTGATGACAGGGGGTAAATACTTCCGCCGATCACCGCCATGAGCAGTATTCCCAGATTTCCTATTATATCTGCGGCAGCAGGGGATCTGGACAGTGATGCTATAAATACCGACCACGCGCTGACAGCCAGAACGATCCCGCCAAAGAGCAGCAGCACATCCTTTATGGACGCTCCCCAGTAATTGTTGAAAATCTTCGATGTCAACAATATTATGATCCCGAACTGAATCATAATGAGCATTACAGAAACAATCAGCTTCGAGAGCACGACCTTCCACAAGCCGACCGGCGCTGCGGCCAGCCTCTGCGTTATCCCCTCGCTTCTTTCGGTCACCATCATTTTCACTCCGGGCATCCCGGCAAACATCATGAAAACTGCGATCAATGCTGCAGTAAAGTACTCTGCAGGAGTCAAAGCACTTTGAACTCCGGCCTCAGTGTCTGAGAACACTGCTGTTCTGGCAAGTGCCTGAAGCATATACTCCATAACAGCGCTGTTGAACCTGGTATCCAGTTCATCCCCCGTGATACCGGCCTGGGTGTCGTAATACCATATTGTATTGATAGCGCCTTGTGCCGCTGTTACCAGACTGGCCGCGCTTTGGGAAATATTTTTGACTATAAAGGCCTGAAGGGGTTTGGAGCTATTGCCTATCACGGTGGCAGGATTGTTTTCCCCGTAGGCAATGCTGTTCGTAAAGTCCTCAGGAATTATCACGATGCCGCCGATCTCGCCTTCCTTGAGGCTCTGCAGAGCTTCCTGCTCGTCCATCCGCCGTATTTCACTGAATATGCTTATCTCCTCGAACTGATTGATCAGTATCCTGGTCTGAGTGGTGTTCTCCTTGTCCACCAGCGCTATAGGAAACGGCTCGATAAAGCTGCTTTTGTCAAGATAAGGCGAAAGGGCATACATAAAGAAGGAAATGAAAACCACCGGCGCTGCCAAAAGCAGCACGCAAGCCTTCCAATCCTTCAGAAAAAGCCGTATATCATTCTTGAGCAGCGCTGTGAACGAAGTCATCCCCTATATTTCTCCCCTACTGGCCAAACAATGCATCAAAAATGTACCTGTTATTCAGATAAAATGCTCCGAATGAGGCCATGACCTCCATCTCCAGATCCTTCAGCTCCTCATCCGATACTGCATTCAGGTCGGCAACATTCTCCCGTTCCATGTCGGGCAGTGAAAAATCGGCTATATCAAAGCTATCCTCATCCGCAATGTCCAGGCGTGCTGAAAAATCATTAATGTTCAGGAAAGGCAGATCGGCACTGATATCGATGCTTGTTACATTATTTGAAGTCTTGAGCTTCTTGTTTCCCCAGGACATATTGTCCAGCGTACCGCTCACTCGCCCGTCCCCGGTCTCACCTGTTATCCTGGCATCAAGCTTTATTGTTTTGTTGTTCCGCTGAGTTTTCTGATCGATTCCCCCGGAAACATCCAGACCGATGTCTATCTGGTTCCTGATGCCGTTTGCACCGGTCACGGCATACATTATATCGACATTTCCTTTGGTATCGGTGCCGGAACCGCCGGTTTTCTCAAACACTGGAACTACCGAAAGCTCTGTGGTCCTGTCCTCTTCACTACCGTATTCCACAACGGAAATACTGACCTTTCGGTTTCTGATGTCGTCAAACACTGCATTGCTGCAGGCGGCAAACATATCGAGCTTAATGGATGTTCCTCCCTTTATACTGTTGATATCCAGCATTATCTCACGCTGCAATATGTTGCTGTCCTTATCGATGACTACCTTCATCAGCAGGCCGTCCTTTAGGCGGTAATCTGCCGCAAGCTGCTTCAGCCGGCTCCTGAATCCTTCGATATCCTTGCTCTCGCTCAGCTTACTGACTATTTCCCTTTCATGATCGCTCAGCGTCATGTCTCCGGTTTCATCCAAATATTCAAACAGACCAAACAGGCCTGCATCGTCCAGCAGCGTGGACAGATTGGCATAGCTGCCATAAAGGTGTTTCAGCAGCACCTCGTCTTCCGATACTGCTGTGAGCAATTCTCTAAAAAGCGATGAGGCCTTTTCCTCATCGAGAAAGATGTGCATTTCATCTCCCTCAATGGTCTTCTCGCCTGCTGTAGAATTATACTTGCCATTATATGTGACAGTCTCATCAGTGAAATTCTTGGTGAAAATGTCCCCCAGCTTTTTTGAGGAAGTCAACAGCGGTTCCTTGTCAAAGACCAGGCTCTCCACGATCTTTACACCGGTGATGGCATCCAGCGGCCTTACAGGTATGGAAAACCTGTCATACAGGTCGTTTAGGCGATCCCGCTCCGTGCAGAAGTATCGGGAAGGCATAATGTCAGGTACCGCAAACCAAATTGTCCTATTGTCCGCATATAGCTCCGCATTTAAAAATGGCGCTTTTTCCAGCAGCAATGTGGCATCTGTAGCCGATATCTCCTTTTGGGGATGGGTCCTAGTATCTATTATGAGCTTTGTTTTGTTCAGTATCCCGGATAACTGCCCTGCATCACTGAACCCCAGCAGTGCTTCGACGCCTTTTATGTCAGCGGTTATCTCGGTGCGGCTCCTGCTGGGGCCTTCCATATATGGCTTCTGCTTATCCAAAAGAGAAGTGTGATACTCTCCGATCTGGTTTACTATCCTTTTGAAATTTTTGCTCTCCGCTTCAAGATACAGCTCAGCAGTACTCTTCTTTGTAAATGTTGTGTATGCAATGTATGCCAGTGCTGCTGCAAATACGGCAAACAGCAAAATGGCGATGGTTTTCTTCATATTCTTGCTCATATGCTCCGCCCCTTAATCCTTTCCTTCCCCTGAAAGCTTCTCCAGCACTGATTCCAGACTGTCGGCCCCGTATGTGCTTTCAAGCTCTGCCGCCGGGCCTGATGCCAGCAGTCTGCCCTTATCCATAACACCGATCCTGTCGCACAGCGTTTCAAGTTCATCGGTATAGTGACTTGTGAACAGTATAGTCCTGCCTTCCTTCCTCAATCCGTCCAGCATATCCAGTATATATCTGCGCGACTGTATATCGACGCCTACAGTGGGCTCATCCATCACAAGTATCTCCGGGTGGTGCATCAATGAAACGGCAATATTGAGTCTTCGCTTCATTCCTCCGGAATACTCCGAGACCCTGTCCCTGATCCTGCCCTCGAGCCTTGTCACGGCAACGGCCTCGTCGATCCTTTCCTTCCTGAGCTTTCCCCTCAGACCATATATGCCTGCCCAGAAATCCAGATTGTCCTTGCCGGAAAGCATCGGATACAGCGCAATGTCCTGGGGCACAAAACCTATCACCCTTTTGACCATGTCCGGCTGCCTACATACGCTGTGGCCGTTGACGATGATGTCGCCGGAAGTCGGTTTGCAAATCGTAGCAAGGATCGATATAAAGGTTGATTTTCCTGCCCCGTTTGGCCCGAATAAACCAAATATTTCACCTTTTTCTATGTTTAGCGACAGCTCTGAAAGCGCTGTGAGCTTACCATATTTTTTTGTAAGTTTTTTGACCTCTATAGCTATACTGTTCATATCCTCTCCTGCTGATTATCTCCGCACAGTATGAATATAGCAAAAACAGGCAGCACCCGTCAATGGTGCAGACCGATGACAGGCGCTGGCCGTTTCAATCTTTGATATCGGCAGAGCACTTAAGGAATTCCTAATTCACAAAACACGATGGATTTTCTATCCGCCTCTGTGTACTCCTTTGCGAATCGATACTTTCCTTAAGGCAATTCTCCATAAATGTAAAACCATACCGGAAACTGTATTTAAACAGTGAACGCCCTGCGCAAAAAATCCATATGCCCTTTTATCATTTCCTGTATCTCAGGGCTGTCAACAGGATTCACCGCCTCCGGACTATCTGCTTCTGTGATAGAGTATTCACTGCTGTCCACTTCAAAGTAACGCATATATATAAAGAGAATGAACGAGTAAAAGGCCCTGGCCAGGACCTTGGGATCAGCATTCACCATAATCCCTTTTTTTATCATCGCTTCAAAGACCTTGGACTGGTAAAGCAATGGATAGTCAACGAGGTTTTTTGTGAAAAATTCGTTTGCACGTGCATTCCTGAAGCGTTCTATTGAAACGATCCTCCAGATTTTTATCAACCTGGGCTTTCCGAAGTACATCTTAAAGTTCATGATACACATATCCATAAACTGTGCCGGATCCATTACCTCTATCAGCTTTGCCGCCTCGTCCTCCGGTATGCTCATGCCACTGAACTCCCTGTCGAGATAATTGAATATTTCATCGAGTAGCTGCTGCTTGCTTTTGAAATGATTATAAAGCGAGCTCTCCTTGATCCCTACTGCTCCAGTTATATCACGGACGGACACATCATTGAAGCCATGCTTTGCAAACAGTTCTATCGCTGTCTCGAGGATCCTCTCCCTTGTGTTCATATCCTTCATTCCTCTATATCTCCTATCTCGCTTATCTCTTTTATATCGCTAAGATATAAGTACTGCATATATCATCTATATCATTCATAAACCCATAACACCCATATCTCTCGCGTATACCTCATTTATCTCATACCTCATCATACCCCACATAAACTTTTTTCATAAAGCTTCTCGCGATCCTGAATATAATACCGGTTACAGTTTTAACAAATATATTGATTTTCACAGGATAGTAAAAATCCTTGTCAAACAGATCATTTTCACTCCAGTAGGCATAGTCGGCGGGATTATAGTCCTTGCCGGCTTTTGCGTTCATCTTCCAGATATTGAACATCATCAGCCTGCCTATACCGGGAACAGGCCTCTTTTTTACTTCCATTGCCTTTGTAAGCATCCCGGCTTTCTTATTGAAATCCCGATCACACTTTTTCCTGAACTTCGCAGTCAGCGAATCATAATGAGGAACACCAAGCTCACCGACCCATGTACCTCCCCAGCTCTCCACATTGGATCTCAGCAGCTTGAATACTTCCTTGAATATGCCTCCTCCGCTGGAAATCCCAAAGAATTTTACATCGAACATTTCAGGCCGATGCCAGAGGAATGTGAAATAATCCAGGAACTTTTTCATCAAAGCTGTGACATGTTGGTTATAAACAGGTGATGCAAGTATGACTGCATCGGCAGAAAGTAACTTATCCTGGAGCTCCCTGACCTTCAGGGTCTCCCTGCAGCTTTCCCTGCCCTTGAGTATACAGTTGTGGCAGCCCGTGCAATCTTGCAGAGCAATACTGCTCAGCATTATGTATTCTACCTCTGCGGGTCCGAAATCATTCAAGGCCTTTTCAAATTTCATTACCGCATTATATGTTTCACCCTTGCGAGGGCTTCCGATGATTGCCAGAATTTTTTTCATGTAAATACACCCCTTCAATTAAACTAACACTTGTTAGTTCCACTGTAAACTAACAAGTGTTAGTCTGTCAAGTAATGAAGAAAATTATTTCATACTATATTCACACATTGAATGGTGTATTACAATAGTAATATAACGTTTCCAAATTATGCGTTCGAGGGAATGCAGTCTGAAGGTGCAAAAATGATTTATCCGCTGAAGTTCAAACCCTTGTACAAAGATTATGTATGGGGCGGCAGAAACCTTGGATTACTTGGAAAGCTCCTTCCCCCAAAGGGAGTCGTTGCTGAGAGCTGGGAGGTGGCATGCCATAAAAACGGCTCCAGCATAGCAGCGAACGGTGAATATGAAGGGACCCCGCTTCCTGAGCTTATAAAGCTCCTCGGCAGAAGGCTTGTCGGTGATTCCCTGCCTCAGAGGGATATGGAAAAATTCCCGCTGCTGCTGAAATTTATTGATGCAGAAGGCAATCTCTCCGTGCAGGTACACCCTGATGATGCATTTGCAAATGCATATGAGAACGAGGAGTATGGAAAAAACGAAATGTGGTACATCATCAGCGCCAGACCCTCAGCAAAAATCGTATATGACGTATTGCCGGGCACGACCCGTGATGGATTAGCCCGGGCCATAAAAGAAGGCAGCATAGTGGACTGTCTGAAGACCGTGTATGTATCACCGGGCGACATTATCAATATACCGGCAGGTGTCATACATTCAGTAGGAAAAGGTATCATCCTTGCGGAAATACAGCAGAGCTCCGATACCACATACAGGATCTATGACTATGGCAGGACCGGCAGAGAGCTTCACATTGAAAAGGCTTTGCAGGTGATCCGTTTTGCAGGTACCGGTATCAGAGAAAAATACACAGGCCTGGATGTGACAATATCTGATTGCTGCAAAAGAAAAATTGCTGCCGCTAACGAGCACTTTTGCACGGAAATCTACAGCGTCGACGGGCAGGTCCGTGAAATTGCTGATGGCAGCAAATTCTACATCTATATGTTTATTTCAGGAGAGGGCACGATAATCTGGGGGAACAAAGAACTGCCGGTGAAGTCGGGTGAATCTGTATTGATGCCTGCGGTATTGGGAGAGTATGCTTTGAAGGGGCGATTTAGAGCCCTGAAGGTTTATAAGCCAGACTTGCAGGCAGACATAATCAGGCCTTTGAGAGCGGCCGGTATTGCCGATGATGTGATGATCTCCGAAATCGCAGGCTTGAAAATTTCTAATTAACAGAGATATACATCCGGTTCCTAAATTCATATATTTTGTCGAATATTTGTAATAAAAACCCACAATTTTATTTACTCTTTATTTCTTTATTGTGATATACTACCGTATGGCGTATGAAAATGTTGCTGGTATTTTTCGTAATGTTTCAAAAGCTGCCATTCTTTTAATCGGAGTATGTCATTATGGAGATAAAACTGGGTCAAAGGCTGCCTTTACTGGCGTTTATAGGGTCGATCTCGGGGATCATTGTGTTCCTTGTATCAGGATATATGGCAAATAGCGGCTACACTGCTGTCCGCGTGATCATATCACTATTGACCGCCCTTCTGATTTTCTCATCCTCGTCATCATTGATGCTTCTGCGATTGTACAATGAAAACAGTTCTTTTATCCGTGAGCTGAAAAACAGGTTTTCAAAGGACAAGCTCAATGATCTGTACAACAAAAGCAGCGCGAGCAGAGCGCTGAATGCCGAGATCGCCTCGGCAAAGGAGAAGAAATACCCTGTCAGCATCATAATGCTGACTCTTGACCATTTCACCGAGATCAGAGAGTCTTATGGTCAGACCATCGGCAGTCATATACTTTCTATTTTCTGCATGGCTGTGCTAAAATGTGTCAGAACTACCGATATCATTTCATTGTACAGGGGTGACGAAATCATAGTCATCCTTCCCGATACGGATGTGGAGACGGCTAAAGCCCTTTCCGAGAAAATGTGCCGGGAAGTCGCAGGCACCTACATTCCGCCGCTGGACGGTGTCACCATCTCATCGATCCATTGCAGCGCAGGTGTGTCAGAGTATCCTTCATGTGGTGATGACGGGTATTCTCTTATAAGCACTGCCGACCTGGCTCTGTTCCTTGCAAAACGTTTCAGCAGGAACTGTACCAGAGTATATGGAAAGATTTGAATCGACCGGGTTAGAAAAGACTGTCTTTAGATATCTAAAGACAGTCTTTTTTTAACTGATTCCAGTATGTAAACCTGTGGATCACTTATTCATTGCTTCTTCTATCGCAACCGCTACCGAAACAGTTGCACCGACCATCGGGTTGTTGCCCATTCCGATCAGACCCATCATTTCAACATGGGCCGGAACTGAAGATGATCCTGCGAACTGAGCGTCCGAATGCATTCTTCCCATGGTATCGGTCATTCCGTAGGAAGCAGGTCCTGCAGCCATGTTGTCCGGATGGAGTGTCCTGCCGGTGCCGCCGCCGGATGCAACTGAAAAATATTTCTTTCCGAGCTCGCCGCATTCCTTTTTGTATGTTCCTGCCACCGGATGCTGGTATCTCGTCGGGTTTGTCGAGTTGCCTGTGATGGAAACATCAACCTTTTCAAGGTGCATTATCGCAACACCTTCCCTTACATCATCAGCGCCATAGCATCTCACTTTTGCTCTTTCACCCTTGGAGTAGGCGATCTCTTTCACTATCTCCAGCTTGCCGGTGAAGTAATCAAATTTTGTCTCTACATACGTAAATCCATTGATTCTTGAGATGATCTGAGCAGCATCCTTGCCAAGGCCGTTGAGTATTACCCTGAGGGGTTCTGTCCTGACCCTGTTGGCTGACCTTGCTATACCGATAGCACCCTCTGCAGCTGCGAAGGATTCATGTCCTGCAAGGAATGCAAAGCATTTGGTCTCATCACGAAGCAGCATTGCCCCGAGATTTCCATGACCCAGTCCGACCTTTCTGTCATCGGCTACAGATCCCGGGATGCAGAATGACTGAAGGCCCTCTCCTATGGCTTCTGCCGCATCAGCAGCCTTCCTGCAGCCCTTTTTGATGGCGATGGCTGCGCCGACAGTGTATGCCCAGCATGCATTTTCAAAACATATGGGCTGTATACCCTTTGTTATATTGTGTGCATCTACGCCCTTATCGTCGCAGATCTTCTTTGCTTCTTCCAGCGAGGCAATGCCGTACTTTTTCAAAACGGCATTAACCTGGTCTATCCTTCTTTCATAACTTTCAAACAATGCCATGTCTTTGACCCTCCCTCTTTATTCTTCTCTCGGATCGATGACCCTGACTGCATCATCGAACCTGCCGTACTTGCTGGTTGCCTTCTTGACAGCTTCATTGGCATCCATGCCTTTTTTGATCATATCCATCATTTTGCCGAGGTGCACAAATTCATAGCCTATGATTTCATTGTTCTCATCAAGAGCGGTACGGGTCACATAGCCTTCTGCCATTTCCAGATACCTGGGTCCCTTTGCCAGTGTTCCGAACATAGTGCCCACCTGGCTTCTCAAGCCCTTGCCAAGATCCTCAAGTCCGGCTCCGATGGGGAGACCGCCTTCGGAGAATGCTGTCTGTGTCCTGCCGTAAACGATCTGCAGGAACAGCTCTCTCATCGCAGTGTTGATGGCATCACAGACTAGGTCCGTATTCAATGCTTCAAGTATCGTTTTGCCGGGAAGTATTTCAGATGCCATTGCTGCCGAATGAGTCATACCGGAGCAGCCGAGGGTTTCCACCAATGCTTCCTGTATAACTCCATCCTTTACATTGAGAGTCAGCTTGCAGGCTCCCTGCTGCGGTGCACACCAGCCGACTCCGTGCGTCAGACCGGATATATCCTTGATCTCCTTTGACTTTACCCATTTTCCTTCCTGGGGAATCGGCGCAGGACCGTGATTGGGTCCCTTTGCCACACACGTCATTCTTTCAACTTCATGTGAATAAATCATTCTATGACCCCTTTCCATATAAATATTATGATCCGGTTGATCAGACGGATCATCTGTTAACCGGTTTTTGCCGGGTTTGCTTCGTCTTGCGGACCTTATGCCGCATATGTGCAAAGCATGGCAAATATGCCAACAATTATTTTACTATAATATTTATAAAAAGTATATGTTAATTTTTTATCACAATGGCGATGCTGTTTTTTGGCTGAAAATAGTCCTATTCTCATGCAGCGGAACAGACAATTTGATATATCGAACATCAACCGGCATGTGATAGAATAGTAGTACACAGCATTCAGTGACTGGGTGCTTGGTCAAATACCGAGGTGCAATATGATAGGGAGCGAAAAAGATAAATGCCCCTGCAGGAAGAAAAGCTGCAAAAGGCATGGAAAATGTGAAGAGTGTATAGAGTATCATAAGACAAAAAAATGGGAGCCGTATTGCATTAGAAAAAAGGGCATCCCGATAAATGGGAAGGAAGGGTGACGAATAATGGAAAGATGGCAGTATCAGACAGTACAGTTCGAAGCAACGGGATTTATGGGCGGTATCATAAACCTAGACAACTTCCAGGGAGAGCTGAACCAGCTTGGCTCAGAGGGTTGGGAGCTTGTGACCTGCTTTGACACCAATATGAACCAGGGCCAGTCCAGGTATGTTATAGCGGTATTCAAAAGAAAGATCGGCTGAATCAGTCAAAGCGATACAGGCTTGGTAGATGATTGGCAATATCAGGCACATGCTGTATAATATGCGTATAGACTTCATATCGAGGGGTAAAGAATGAAAAAAGCTTCAAAAACAGGACATAAGAATCAGGAAGAGAAGCCGGCCCAGTTTATCACGGACTTTGATCTGTATTTGTTCAACGAAGGCAGCCATCACAAGATATATGAGAAGCTGGGTGCCCACCCCCATACCGTGGACGGCCGTAAAGGTATCCATTTTGCGGTCTGGGCCCCCTCAGCCAAAGCTGTCAGCCTGGTGTGCAACTACAATTATTGGGATGGAAGGAGCCACCCAATGGAGCCTATCGGCAGCTCCGGAGTGTGGTCCGTATTTATTCCCGATCTGGCTCCCGGCGAGATGTATAAATACGAGATCAAAACCTCCTCGGACCAACTGCTCCTCAAAGCCGATCCATATGCTTTCTACAGCGAACTCCGTCCCGGCACCGCATCCATCGTATGTGACCTGGAGGGATACGAATGGCATGATGATGAATGGATCAGAAACAGGGACTCCGGCAGCACCTTTGACAAACCGGTATCCATATATGAAGTCCATCCCGGCTCCTGGGCAAGATCCCCCGGCAATGATTTCCTCTCCTACAGAGAGCTTGCCGACAGGCTGGTATCATATGCTGCAGATATGGGATATACTCATATCGAACTGCTTCCGGTCTCCGAGCATCCCCTTGATGACTCGTGGGGCTACCAGGTCACAGGTTACTTCTCTGTTACAAGTCGCTTCGGGCGTCCCGAGGATTTCATGTACCTGGTGGATCAGTGCCATGTACACGGAATAGGCGTTATATTGGACTGGGTACCTGCCCACTTCCCAAAGGACGGTCACGGGCTTGCAAGATTTGACGGCACAGCACTGTATGAGCATAGCGATCCGCGCCAGGGCGAACACCCTGACTGGGGTACACTGATATTCAACTATAACCGCCATGAGGTCAGGAACTTCCTCATTTCAAACGCTGTCTACTGGTTTGAAAAATTCCATATCGACGGTATGCGGGTCGATGCAGTGGCATCCATGCTTTATCTGGATTATGGAAAGAAGAAGGGCGAATGGATACCCAATGAATTTGGCGGCAATCAGAATCTGGGTGCAGTGCAGTTTCTCAAGCAGCTGAACTCCACTGTCTTCAATTATTTCCCGGGAATAATGATGATAGCTGAGGAATCGACCTCCTGGCCATCGATAACAAAACCGCCATACACCGGGGGTCTGGGTTTCTCATACAAATGGAACATGGGCTGGATGAATGACTACCTCAGATATGTCAGCATGGACCCCGTATACAGAAAATATCACCACAACCTCATCACATTCTCGATAATGTACGCTATGAGCGAAAACTTCATACTGGTGCTCTCCCACGACGAGGTCGTCCACGGGAAGCGGTCAATGATAGGAAAGATACCCGGCGACTACTGGCAGAAATTTGCCGGCCTCAGAGTCACATATGGGTATATGTTCGGACACCCCGGTAAAAAGCTGATGTTCATGGGCAACGAATTCGGCCAGTTCATAGAATGGAACTTCAGGCAAGGCCTGGACTGGCACCTTCTGGATTACGAAATGCACAGCAAGCTGAAGGACTACATCAGGGACCTTAACAAACTGTACACATCACACAAGGCCATGCATGAGATAGACTTCAGCTATGATGGTTTCGAATGGCTTGACTGCAACGACAGCGACCACAGCATAATTTCCTTCCTGCGCAAAGGGCGCTGTAATGATGATGTGCTTGTCTTTGTATGCAACTTTACTCCGATGGTATATAACAGCTATAGGATCGGCGTTCCTTATGACACTCATTATGCCGAGGTGCTCAACAGTGACTCAGAAATGTACGGAGGAAGCAACGTCGGCAATCTCGGTGGTGTGCACTCAGAAAATATACAGCACCAGCAGAGGCCGTACTCCATCAGCATAAACGTGCCTCCTCTTGCAATGGTGGTATTCAAGCCCGAATTGTGAAGGCGAAGGTATTCCCTGCAAAAACAAAAGCTGTCCTTCAGTTGAACAGCCTCTCAAGCTTCTCATAGCCGTCGCGGGTCAGCAGTGCATCCTTTTCGGTCCCCCTGAGCTTTACGATATATGTCCAGCGGCCGTATGGATACATTTTGCTGATATAGTTGATATTGATTATGTATGACTTGTGACTCCTGAAAAAGATGCTTTTATCCAACTTCTCTTCAAGCTCGCTCAAACTATCCGAGGTGGTATGTCTGTCATGATGGGTATAGATGGCAGTAGCCCTGTTTTCACGCTGGATCAGTATGATCTCCTCCATATCCACAACACTGATGCCCTCTTTGTTTTTTATCATCAGCTTTTTATGTGTATTGGTGCTTTTGGGCTGCTCTTTCTCATACGGGTCCTGTTCAGCATCCTTTATGCTTTTGATCCTGTCCAGCGTTTGCTCGAGCCTGCGTATCCTGAAGGGCTTTACCAGATAATCGAAAGCATATACCTCGAATGCCTCAGGCATGTATTCCTGATGTGCGGTAGCAAACACGATGATGGTCCTGGGTTCGATGTCCGCTATCCTTTTGGCACATTCAACACCGGTCATACCCGGCATTTCTACATCAAGGAATACGACCTCGGGACGAGAGGCCTCGAAAAGGCGGAGAGCGGCAGCGCCGTCCTCCGCTTCACCTACGATCGTGAAACCGCCTGATCTCTCAACGGCCTTTTTCAAAACAAGCCGCATTCCCATATCATCGTCAGCTATCATTACACTTTTTATCAATCGTTACCACCGGCCTCTTCTCATGCTTTTAGGTCTGCCGAGGAGCTCAGACATGATAAATCCCCTCATCAGGTTATCCCCTGAAAAATCCAACCTCAATCCGCCAACTATACCACCGCCGGCTTCCTTCACCACAGCCTGGGTCTTTGCCTGCCCTCTGCCTTTTGTACTGCTGCCTGACGGCGGTGCCTGGTTACTTACCGGCTTTCCATGACCGGCAGCCTGAGGCGGCGTATTACCGGCGGCAGGCTGGGGCATATTTGAACGCGGGGAAACTGTCGGAACCATAGCCGGGCGATCTGCTCCTGCAGGAGCTCTGCTGGTGGGAGCCTGTACCCTGTAGCCTCTGCTGCTGTCATTCCGTGGGACCGGAACCTGCTGCGGCCGCTGGACCCCTGGATATGCAGGCCTCTGCGGTACCCTTACGACACCTCTTCTGTTTTCCTGCATCCTGACCTGGGGACGTATTATTCCGGCATCCGGTGAGAGACCAAACTTCATTTCAGGGTTTGCCGCAAATGGATTGTTAAATGATTTTCCCATTCCAATATCCCTTCCGTCCTATTTCTCGCCTATTTTATCGGTTCCTTCGGTTTTATTGAGCTTGGAGATGGACTCTCTCATATTTGTATCCGAAGCGATATTCTGCATATTGTAGTAATCCATGACACCCATATTCCCGTTTTTGAGAGCGCTTGCCATTGCCTTGGGCACCTCTGCCTCGGCTTCCACGACTCTTGCCCTCATTTCCTGGACCAGCGCCTTCATTTCCTGCTCCTTTGCAACTGCCATAGCGCGCCTTTCTTCAGCCTTCGCCTGTGCTATGTTCTTGTCTGCCTCGGCTTGGAAAGTCTGTAGCTGGGCACCTATGTTCCTGCCTACATCCACATCCGCGATATCGATGGAAAGTATTTCAAAAGCAGTTCCTGCATCAAGACCTTTGTTCAATACCGTCTGAGAAATCAGATCCGGGTTCTCCAGCACATCCTTATGCGATGTGGAACTTCCGACAGTTGTGACTATGCCTTCACCGACCCTTGCAATAATAGTCGCTTCACCTGCGCCTCCTATCAGTCTGTCAAGGTTTGTCCTGACTGTCACCCTTGCCTTGACAAGCAGCTCTATACCGTCTTTTGCAACAGCTGATATGTTCGGTGTCTCTATCACCTTGGGATTGACACTCATCTTTACTGCATCGAGGACATCCCTTCCTGCCAGATCGATGGCGGCAGCCCTTACGAACTGCAGATCCATGTTGGCTCTGTACGCGGCGATAAGGGCGTTGACCACCTTATCCACGTTTCCTCCCGCCAGATAGTGCGCTTCCAGCTGGTTGACATTGATGTCAAGTCCTGCTTTTCTCGCCTTGATCAACGGCAGTATGATCCTGCTTGGGATGACCCTCCTTAGCCTCATTCCTATAAGCGTAAATATCCCGACACGCACTCCGGCTGCAAAGGCCGATATCCACAGCCCGACAGGAATGAAATTAAAAAACAGTATGAAAAAGATAACTATTACAAAAATGATCCCCACTGTTACTAAAACTTCCATACAGATCCTACTCCTTTCAAATTTTATTAAGGCCCTATCTATCGCACCTGCCAAATGTCTTGATCGGCAGGTATTCGATATCATTATTTGAACTTGATGACTTTATTATGAAGTTCTGCACTATCCCTGCATATAACGTATCTGTTCAGTCATGATACGCTGTCAGGACAGCTTTTGTTTCACGACGATCCTGAGACCTTCGATCCTATCGATTATCACAGCAGTTCCTTTTTTAATGAACTCCCCTTCAGAGACAACATCCAGTCTGACTCCGTTGAAATCCGCCGTACCGGACGGCCGGAGCGCAGTAATGGCAATGCCCTCACTTCCGATGAAGTAGTTCAGATCGTCAACCCCTGAAAACTTTATATCGTCATCGATAGAGTCGTTCAAAACAAGATGCTTTGACAGACGTCCCTTTGACGCAGATTGAAGTATCAGGGTGAGAGCCGCTCCAAGTATCGCCAGGATGATAACGATAAGAATCAGAGCCTGCAGCAGTGTCTGAGCGTAGAGTACGATACCGGCCACAAGCAGTATCGCTCCTATAATGCCCGGCGCTCCAAAGCCGGGATTGAACATTTCAATAATAACAAATACAAGTCCGCCAATTATCAAAAGCAGCGGTATCCAATTGATTCCTGAAAATACTGTCACTATATCCATAAATACACCTCCCGTAAAACAAATGACTATTATCTGCAAGTATATTCTATTACGACTGTCATCATGAATAAATACATACTCTACGAACAATACATGTTGGTTGCTGATTTGTCACAAATGCTGATTGTTGGCTCGAAAGGTCAATATGCGGGATTACCTGGGGATACTGCCCGCAAAAATAGTCCGGCCTTCTTCCGTGGATACTCCTATACTGCCGCCGGCCCTCTTCATTATCTCACTGCAGATCGCAAGTCCCATTCCCTCACCCTTATCGCCCTTCGTTGTAAAACCCGGCTCAAATATCCTGCCTGCCAGCTTTTCTGAAATAGGATCCCCACTGTTCATGATTTTGAAATAATAATTATTCAAGTCCTCATAGAGCTCGATCCTGATCGATTTGCCGTCCTTACCCTCAATAACCGCATAAATCGCATTGTCTATCAGGTTTCCAAGCACTCTGCACATCTCCCAGGACGGAATAGTCAAGTTCTTCAGCTGTGTCCTGACGTCAAGCTCCATACTGATGCCCTGCTTTTCACATGCCATGAGCTTCGCTTGAAGAAGTGCATTGACAGCTGCAACGGAGGTCTTCATTATTTTGCTTACACGCTGGATATCGCCGTACACTTTTTCTATATACTCATCTGCAGCCTTATACTCATCCATCTCGATCAGTGAGTGTACCACCTGCAGGTGATTCATGAAATCATGCCTCTGAGCACGCAGCACAGCGTTGAGCCTCTCAAGCCTGTCCAGTGTGTCCTCCAGCAGCCTGATCTCGTGGCCGGAGCGGATAAAGCCGGCCTTGTACTTGAAAGCAGTTATGCTGTTGATTATCACTGCCCCAGCGATAACAGCAAGAAGGAGTATTATCCATGGGTCTGAAAGAAGCTCAGCTCCCATACCCATATCAACAATGTAGAACAAAACCGCAGCGATCAGTGCGGCCTGCACAAGGTTGATCGATACTATCAGAAGTGCAGTCATACCGGGATCAAATCTTCTTTTCACAGATAATATCCCTCCCCGACAATACATTATTAAGTATATCCTGTTTGACTGATACATTCAAGACACCCGACACGACACTTATGCGCATATTAGACCAATAAGTGTATAAGCGTCGTGACTGGTACTAAAAAAACCACCTTTTGATAAAAGGTGGTTTTGGTGGGCACTATAGGGCTCGAACCTATGACCCCCTGCTTGTAAGGCAGGTGCTCTCCCAGCTGAGCTAAGCGCCCGTAATTGATTTAGTTTTGTTGAAACAGGAGGCCGAAGACGGATCT
>JAAYPO010000108.1 GCA_012519745.1 Clostridiaceae bacterium
CTGCGTTATTAAGGCACCACCAGAAGTTATTGCAGCAAGAGTAAAAGAAGAGAGGCGACGGCGGTTTTATATGCCAATGCTTGTCGCTGGGAACCGGCAGAGGCGGCACAAAGCCGCTGCCGTTATCTTTATCCAGCAGAACTACCGCAGGCTCCCCTTCATCTATGTACTTTGTAAACTCAAATGAAAGGTCAATGCGAACTCCATCAGGATAAATCATCATATAGTTAAACTTACCGTCTCCGACCGGGTAACGCATAGCTTCTGGCATTTGCATAATCAAAGGTTTGCCGAAGCGTTCTTCAACCCATTCAGGATTATTATAGAATGGCGCAATGTCCGTAACAAAGCAGGTGATGTCGTAATCCTGGTAGATGTCCTTTTGTATGACAGGGTTCGCCCGCGAACCGACCAGCAGTACTGCCCTGATTCGCTCATCTGCTTTAGCCGCACCCAAAATCAGATTGAAAACTTCCTGTTCGCTTCGCATGATTTTCGCTCTCCCATCTATACCGCTTTGTCCACAGACATGTCCTCGGTCAAATATATGAGGCGTAGTTTAGTAAGTGTTTTAATATCCTTATGTGCTGCTTTTCTTATGTGATATCCATCTCATGAAGGAAGTTAAGAAAACGCTATTGCATATAGAGCAGGACCATGGCAAAAAGCTTGAAGTAATATTTGACGGATTGACCCAGCATACAGATCAACTTAACCGCATCGAAGAGCGGCTGGATAAACATGACGATATCCTGATAAAACGTATTAAATAGTGATAGCCGTATTCGAGGGTGAGGGTTGCCACATCACTCCGTGGAATAGAAATTTCCAGTCCTGGCTTCAGATTTGCCTTTGATTGATGTCAAAATTCCTATTTAATATTATTCCTGCTTCTCAAAATACACCTCCGGCAGCACGATTAATATCTCCTGCTCCGAATGCTCTTTCTGCCAGTAAAGGATAAACCGTACCTTGGCATACTTGGGAATATAGTTTTTCTGCCTCATTTCTTCTATTTTTTGATGAAATGCTTTAGAAAAACGGAATATTCTTCTGCCGTTGGCATTACAGCACCCGTCCCCGGCTACCTTCAGAACATCTCCTGCCATAAGCTGCGATATGTTGCTTTGACATTCAGCAAAGCTGTCCAGCCATACATCCTTGTGGGACAACTGCATTGCCAGCTGCGCCGGTGCTAAATAAACAGCGGGGTCGCTTACCTGCGTCAGACCATCTACCTTGATGGAATCCAGGAAACTGCCGTTATAATGAATGGTCAGGTTGCGTTTAGCCCTTGTGAGTGCCACATACAGCAGACGTTTTTCTTCATCGGTCTGCGGCCTTTTAGCTGCAGCAGCCACATTCCCGTGCACAAAGCCATTTCCGTTCGCAAAGCCTTTGCCGCCATTTGATCCTTTACCGGCAGCGGTCTTGTCCAGCATTAGATAAACATTATCGAATTCACGGCCTTTTGCCTTGTGAATGGTCGAGACAAATATCGTATCCATATTTCCGCCGCAGAAGTCCTCAAGCTTGGATTCCCGGATAAATATGTCCAGATCGGACTTATACTTTATTCTGGTATTTGTGGCTTCAAAATCGGCAATCAGGCTTTTACACACTTCCAGGTTCATGCTTCTGCTGAACTGCTCCCCAAGGCTGCGTTTGGCATTTGTCCAGGCCTCATCATCGATGGCAGGCACCCCATCCGGCAATTGAAGCTGCTCCAGAAAATACCTCACTTCCACAAGATTGTTCAAATTGAATCCTTCGTTGGATTGGATCAATCTGGCCGGCATCCCGTTATTGAGCAAGAGGCCGGTGATCTGCATCGCCTCTTCATTCGTCAGCGTCAGTATGCAGGTGGACCCTGACAGCCCTGCTGAGAGAACATCCTTTGTAAGTGGTTCGATCAGGTTGCCGCTTCTGTAGCGGAAAAGCCTTATAGTACCATTATCGTCCTGCTTGGAGGTTATGGGCGTATGCTTGAGTCTGTTTGCTATCCTCTTTACATACTCGTTGGAGTAATCTACCAGGTTTCTTTTGCTTCTATAGTTCTCGATCAACTCGTACATGACAGAGTCCGGCTCGCCCATCAGCTTTTTCATGTACTCTGAGCTGGAGCCCCTGAATGCAAAAATATTCTGGTCATCATCTCCGACGGCAATGACCCTCATGTCCTCGTTGCATTCCATGAGTGTCCTGACAAGCTCATATTCATTGGAGTCCATGTCCTGTGCCTCATCAATCACCAGAACCGTTTTTGTAATCCGTCCTGATTCGACTTCTCCGCTGCGTATCTTTTGGATCGCTTCCTGTATGACTTTTTCGGACTTCTCTATGCTCCCGACCCTGCCGAGCAGATCGAAGCAATATGAATGGAAGGTTTTGATCTCAATAAAGTTGGCCGCATTTCCGATCATCTTCAATAGCCGCTTTTTGAATTCTGTCGCTGCAGATCTGGAGAAGGTGACCATCAGCATTTGCTCATGCTTAACATCCTCCATCAGCATCAGAGACGCAAGCTTGTGTACAAGGATCCGGGTTTTGCCGCTTCCCGGCCCGGCAGCCACAACGATGTGCTTTGAGTCCTTATCATTGATGATTTTCAACTGTGTCGGTGATAATTCACCGAAAAGCTGCCTGAATTTTACCGGTGTAATATTTCTTTTGATCTCGTTACCCCGGCTTCCCTTGAAATATTTACTCAAAAATGCGCTGTAATTCATCTGAAAATAATCATCTGCAAATTCCAGTGCCGCTTTGTAGTCCTCGATCATTTTCCTTGCGTACTCGCCGACAATATGTATCTGATGTATTTTATTCTCGTAAAACTGACTCAGCTTCTGATAATCCTCCAGCTTGTACCTCTTTTTGTTGTCCTTTTCAAGCCTCTCGATGGTCAGGCCGCTATAACCCACCATGAAACCACCGTCGATATCTATAGCCCTGATCCTGGACAGGTAATATAATGCCTCCTCGACCTCTGAAGATGAAGCCGGCACATCACCTAAAGTGAGCTGTTTGGCGTGTTGTTCCTTCAGTTCCAATATGGAGAACTGGACAGGCACCTCCTCTGCCAAATTCAATTGCCCCTGCGAATTTGTATTAGAGAGTTCCGTGAGGTAATCCAAAATGAATTGAGACAGAGCCATCCTTTTATCGATCTTCATTCTCATTACTGCCCGGTCAAGTATCCCCATTACGGCAATATGGTTGGACGATAATGCCTGGCGCCGTATCCACTTGCTTATGACCCATAAATTGAATATCGTCTTCACCCTTGCAGGCGTTACATCCTTGCAGCCGAATTGCTCCGCCTGCTCATTCAGCTCTTTTATGTGGATCGTCTTTTCTTCCATTTCTATCACTGTGAGCAGAAATTGCTCCAGCTTACCATAGGATTTCAACACATTCTGAGCCTTGTTTTTGCCTTCCTTCTTTCGAATAAATGCGACAAGATCCTTGGCATCGGCAAGGATACCTTCCTCACGCATCAGATTGATAGCTTCGATGACTTGCTTTTTTTCTATTGCCAGGCGGTCGGAAATATAATCGACTCTGGATTCAGCTTCGCCATCCGAAGGATTTAGTCTGCTTCTGCTTCTGCTGGATATCAGCGATTTTATGATCCGGATCGCATTCACTTTCTGCGCCGCATCAAACCGAAAGGATTCATTGATCCTGGTGATGGCATCTTCGGCTTTTTTCACAAGAATACTGTCCGCATAAACACGGGGATTGTTTTGTCCCCGCTTCAGGTAGCCTGCATCCTCCAGTGCGGCAATGGCTGTTTTGACCCGCGTCTCCAACTCCCTGACATTATCATCCCAGCCCGCTCTGCGAGCAATTTCCAGTGCAGATTGTGATACCTTTGATCGAAACTTCGTAATATCCTTTACTGCTTTCCAAATCTGCTGTATTTCCTGGATACTTACTTTCGTCTGGTTTAGCAGGATAAAATGCTTATTGAGATCCTCATCGTTGAACAGCACATAACAGTCAGCGGAGATATTTTCGTCACGGCCGGCCCTTCCGGCCTCCTGTATATAGTTCTCCAGCGAGTCTGAGATCTCGTAGTGGATGACCATCCCTACATCCTTTTTATCAACACCCATGCCAAAGGCAGAGGTAGCCACCATGATAGAAACCTCGCCCTGGATGAACGCATTCTGGTTTTCGGATTTCTCCTGCTTGTCCATATCGCCGTGGAACGCCCTTGCGGGAAAACCATCCTGGCAGAGTCTGTATGCAAGCTCCTCCGCCCTTCTCCGTCTTGACACATAAATGATGGTGGGACAGTTTTTCTCCTTCACCAGATCGCGGACTGTGTTATACTTCTCATCGTCATTACCTTTTTCAAAAACTCTGTAACGAAGATTGGTTCTGGCTGCCCCGGTTCTATACACTTCCATTTCAATGGACAGCTTTTCCCTGAAATAGTCCCGAATATCCTCGATCACCTTCAGCTTGGCCGTAGCTGTAAAGCAGGAGACCGGAATACCTTCTTCAAGATTTTTCTTTTCCTGATAGCTTTTTATAAAGTCGCCAATGTACAGATAATCTACTCTGAAATCCTGTCCCCATGCGGAAAAACAGTGAGCCTCATCGATTACGAACCTGACTACGTTTCTTCCAAGCAGCAGCCGTTCGATGGTCCTTGACCTCAACAGCTCCGGCGATATGTAGAGAATGCTGGCCGAGCCGTCTTCCACCCTGTCCATGGACTTTGCCCGTTCGATAGGATCCAGCAGGCCGTTAATGGTAACAGCCTCTGTGATATTGACTTTTTCCAGATTGTCCACCTGATCCTTCATCAATGACTGAAGAGGCGAGATAACGACTGTCAGACCATTTGAACTGACGCCGCTCATCAGCGCAGGCACCTGAAAGGTGATCGACTTGCCGCCGCCAGTCGGAAAGACAGCCAGCAGCGATTTGTTTGCTGCAGCGGCAGCTACCGCTTTTTCCTGCAAGGGCTCCCCTGCATATATACGGTATGAATCGAATCCGAAAAACCGCTTTAGACCCTTATGGATATCCAGAGCCTCATTGCAATAAACACATCCCCTCAGACATGGCTTTCTCCTGAGCAGGTACATCACACGCTCCACATTCGGGTAGTTCCGTAAAACCCATGGGGGAGTGATGGAGAACCGGCTGTCCGCATTGATCAACGCAAGACAGTACGCCAGTTCAACCGGATAATACTTGACCATATCATAGAGGTTTGCCTGCCCGCATATTTTAGAACTGAATTTTTCCCTTATAACTGACTCAATGTTCCAATCTAATTTTCCGAAGTCCAGAAAGTGAAAGAAAGCATGAAACTCCTTCTGATCCTTCAACAGGAAATAAAAGATCCTCTTCATGCTGTCATCAAGGCGCTGAAAGGCCGTCACCTCATCGAAAAACAAGTCTCTGGCTTTAATGGAATCATTGAGAGGATTGTTGAGTTCATCCGTCTGCAGCTTGTCATCCTTCACCAGTGCATGGTACGGCCTTGCTGGAAACAGCAGCGGCGACAGGTATAATGTGTCGATACACATGGGCTTAGTGGTACCCGACGCATTAACTGCGCTCGCCGCACCCGATGCACGCGACGCACTCGCAGTATCGAGTAGGTCATGCACGTATCTCAAATCATGCTGAAAAATATTATGCCCGCACAAATATTGCAGCCCTTGAATAAACCGGACGAAGTCAGCCGGCTTATTTGAATGAAATGTGCTGCCATCCCCCTTGATACTGCCGATATCCAGAAGCTTCCCGGTGTCAGGTTCAATTTCGGTATCAAAAAAACCAATAGCTTTCAATTTCGGCCTCCAAAAAACTATTTACCAAAATTATCTATTTTCTATTGGTATTCGACATGTTTTCCTAAAATCCTTCTATTAGAATAAGTGTCTAAGTGTCGTGACAGGCACCTAATTAGAAATTCACATGCTCCGGATCCGGAAGGAACCGCTTATTTCTGTTGAGGGAGTTAATGGCTTCCATATCCTCCTTGGTCAGCTCAAAATCAAAGATGTCTGCGTTCTCTATGATCCTGTTTTCATGCACGGATTTGGGGATTACCACTATACCCCTTTGCAGGTCCCAGCGCAGTACAATCTGTGCAGGCGTTTTGCCATATTTTGCGGCAACATCGTTCAATTCACGAACTTCTCTGATATGTCCGTTCATCAGCGGGCTGTATGCTTCAACTTGTATTCCATTTTCCCTGCAGAACTGAACGAGTGGTTCCTGATTCAGCCATGGATGCAATTCGACCTGATTTACTGCCGGTACGACACCTGTCTGATCCATGATGTCCTGCAGCATATGTATATGGAAATTGCTTACGCCGATTGCCCGGATTACTCCTTCTTTGTAAAGCTTTATCATAGCTTTCCAGGCCTCGATATACTTTCCCTTTATCGGCCAGTGTATAAGGAACAGATCCAGATACTCGAAGCCCATCCTTTTTCTGCTGGCTTCAAAGGCCCTCAGTACGGCATCGTAGCCTTCCCGCTGTCTTGCATTCCAAAGCTTCGTTGTAATGAACAGTTTTTCTCTTGGGATGCCGGATTCCTTTACCGCAATACCGACATCCCTCTCGTTTCCATAGGCATCAGCCGTATCAATGCTGATATACCCGGCCTTCAGCGCTGTTTTCACGGCAAAGTTCAGCACCTTTGGATTCTCTATCTGCCATACTCCAAAACCCAGCCAGGGCATTTTTACATTGTTGTTTAAGGTAGTGCAGTCCGTAATCTTACTTATCATGTTCGTTTTCCTTTCGTAATTGATTTAATTGATTTATTTGATACGTTTATTATAACACTTCGGTTCACCGAGGCAGGAGATATACTCGCATCATTTATAGCGCCTCGTTTATATTCTACCCCAGTTCCTATAGTCCGACACTTTTTTCTAGAAAGCGGATCAAATAAATCTGACAGAGCTGATCGGGGTCAGCTCCCCTCCTGCTCAGCCGAGTAGCCCAGCAGGCTCATAGCATCCTCCATAAAAAAACTATATATTGTATCACTATTTCCTCATGACGCAATATATAGTATTATTATAGGTTGAAACTGGTAAATTTTTACGCTTTTTTTGTTTGCTTGTATTATTCTTCCTGTTCCCATTCATCCAACTGCCTCATGATCTCATTATATGTATCCGAGCATATCTGCGGGAGCTTACCTCCAAAAGCCCTTTCAGCTTCACGAAAACCTTTTTCTATGCCGGCCTTCAGTTCATCCAGTTTGGATTTATCCCCGCCGGACAAGGCCTTGGCAAAGCCAACGATCCTGGTACTGACAGCCTTGACTCCCAGCTCACCGTCCTCGGACAGCAGTCTTTGTGCTTCGGCTCTGGCTTCGCCGTCAACAAAAAGCTTATCCCTACCAGACAACACGTTTTCAAGCTTTTTGCCCTGGCTTACGACCAGTCTGACGACAATTGACCTTAGCGACTCGACTGTTTTCTGTGTTTCCTTCCAGAGCCGGTCTATCTCCCTGGTATCTCTTCCTGATGCCGGTTTACTGTACACAGCGCTTTTGACACCGCTGCTGCCCAGCTCAAGAATAGCTGCCGTTTCATCCTTCTGTATATTATCCTGTCTCTCTGATGGCTTTTTATCATTAGCGTAGATAGGTTGAGACCTGTCGTTTGAATTAATAGGATTGATCATAATAATTCCCTCCCTGGAATCAAAATATATCCATATAATCTATCTATCGGTATATCTTTAGGATAACATTAGTTTAAATATTTCAAGCGGCGTTGTATGAGACAGTGGGGGATATCTACCGCCTCGCTATATTAAATTCGACTTTTGCAAAAGCCGGCGAATGATTACAGCAGCCTCAGCCCTTGTAATATTGCCCTTGGGATCGAGTATACTGCCCGGTTTCCCATTTACTATCCCAGCCTGGATACAAACAGCTATATCACTCTTTGAATAAGATGATGCCTGACTTGCATCTTCATACCAGGACAAAATTTTCACAGCATCATTTGCCGTAATTTCCGGCTCTGACCCGGTAATACTCATTGCTCTGCTCACCATGGATAAAGCCTGTTCACGTGTGACCTTCTCATTCGGGCCAAATTTGTCTGCGCTGAACCCTGAGATCAGTTTATATTTCAAAGCAGTTTCTATATAGCCGGAATATTCTTCAGATGCATTTACATCAGAGAATGCGGTGCTGCCGGTACCCGGATTGAGTCCCAAAGCCCTTACCAGTATGCTTGAGAATTCCGCTCTGGTAATGTCCCTGTCAGGCTCGATGTTATGGCCATTAACACCATTGATGATAAGCCTCGAACCCATATCGTTAACTGCGTCCCTCGCCCAGTGACCTTCAGCATCCTTAAATACAACCGGATTCCAGATAACTGAGTAAATGCTGTTGGTCAGGCTGTTGATCTTAGCATAGTAACTGCCATCTTTTACAATGACCTTTGTTGGAACATGCCTGATGATTCCATCAGCGTCAACAATTACTCCGGTGGTTATTCTTCCATGATCAACTTCCTCAGGAATCGCTATCATTCTCTCAACATACCCTTTAAAACGCTCGACAGCAACAGTTTTATTATTATAGGTACAGCTGATACTAAATTCAACAGGAGGTACTGTAATAGCAAATGCGTTCTCTCTGGCTGAATCCTCAACTGCTCTGGCAGTCTCCTCCGGTGATCTTATTATCTCCAGCTGAACATCGATATCCTTGAGATCCACCTGCGTTCCTAACTGCTCCGATACAGTGTCGATGTCGATTTGAACTGCCGGCAGCAGATATGTGGCAGCCGGTGTTTCGATCTCTAGCCTGGCTTCTTTGTCTTCCATGTCTTTGACTGTCTGACCGTTTAGTTGACACTCTAACCTGTTGTTTGCTTTGCTTGCCGATACTGTGATAACTGTTCCGTTATCCCGGTTGTCGACTGCCTGCTTCAGCTCTTGCTGGCCTAATGCTATCACTGAGGTTGTAATACCGTTTTCAAAGGATATTGATTCACTTCCCAGATTGACCGTATTTCCGTCTATAATTACATCGATATTTCGGTTTGTATTATCATCCCTTCTGATGATTTTTAACGCAGCGGTCATATCGTCTATCTCGTTATAGTTTTCGTTGACGGTAAAGATCGCCTTGACCGTGTAATTGCCTGACCGTATTTGTCTATTGCCTTCATAGGAAACAGTCACTCCCTCCGGAAGTGTTCCGTCTATGTAAAGACTTTTGGAAGTCCCATCATAAGTGAAGGTTGACCCGGTAAAGCTTATACCTGATACGGTCGCTTTGGTTACAGTAAGTGTGCCCTTCACAGGAGTGATGTCATAGTTTTCACTTAAAGTAAGTGTACCCTGATTGATTTCGTAATCCCCGACATCACCGTCGCCATCTCCCACAACCCATCCCAGAGCCCCTGTAAAGCTGTCGCCATCTGCTTCGCTCCCGGAAGTAACCGTATAGGTAAGCTCAGGAACAGCAGTACCATATACCATGCTTTTGTTGTCAGCGACAACAGTAATGTCACGTTTATCGATGGTAATGCTGTAATCCTGGAGTGCCGCTTTACCACTCCCTATATCAGACACAATAATTTCAAAGCTGTATGACCCGCTCGATTCAGGTATCCCGGATATAGTCGTACCGGATAGCAACAGTCCCGGCGGCAGCATGCCTTCTGTAACAACATAACTGTAAACACCGGTGCCATTTTCCGCTTCGGTTATATCAGCTGAAAATTCTGTCCCATATGTGCCTGCGGCAAATTCTGTATCAGGCAGACTTATTTCATTCGCATTCCATTTTGCATAGATGATAGTATCATTTGTCAGTCTATACGGCCAGGTTACTTCAGTTCCAGTACCGCCAGTACCTGTCCACCAGCCGTCAAAGGCATATCCGTTTTTCACCGGATTTGTAGGCTTTGGAATTTCCGAGTTATAAATCAGCGTTATTGGATCGATCGGACTGCCGCCCTCACTGCTAAATGTCAATGTGTAATCCTGAAGGGTAGGATCAGGGCTCCATGCGGCATACAATACTGCATCTCCTGCAACCTTGTACGGTGAGGTTATTTCATTAGTCAGATCGCTGTCACTGTACCAGCCTGAAAACAGCATACCGGCCTTCGAGGTAACTGGCAATGAGTCGATATATGTGCCGGCATCACGGACAATGGGCGAAACTGCGCTTCCTCCGTTTGTTTCAAATGTAACCGTTTTTGTTTTGTCTACGGTAAATGGAATGGTAGCTATTGAAGAAACATTTTCCGCTCCATCGATAGCTTTTATATGGGCGTAATAATCCCCGGATCCAAGGCTGCCTGCATAAAATTCGGGCTCCGGACAATTAACTGAATTTCCGGGATCCACACTGCTTGGATTCTTATCTATCTGAACGGCGTATCCGGAAACACCTGTTGTGACAGTGGCGCTGGTTTGAGTTGAAGATACCTTATTTCCTGACTCATCTATCGCATCTACAAAGTAGTCGTAGCTTGTACCGTTATCTGATGCCGCTCCAAAGCTGAGCCGAACCTTTCCGTCCTGATCTGTTGCCACTGATATCTCCCCGTTTACAGGCTCCGGTGCGGTAAGATCCTGAGCAGTATGGTCGTTAAACTCTGTATCTTCGGATGTTTGTGCAAGATAAAAGAGTGTATTTGCAAGAACCTTTTGCTCATCAACAGTTGCACTGCCGCTGGTGTGTCCGGTCTGTATCATCGCAGCATTGTTCCATGTTGTAAGATAAAAATTGTTCGTTCCGCTTTTTCCGCCATAGTATGTATAAAGTGAACAATTCCTTTTATTTGTATTGAATTTCATCCAGACATCGCCCATTGCAAATTGTTTTGTGGAGTGAGACGCCCTTACGGTAATAGTATCTGGAAGTATCCATGGATAATTTATCAGCATACCCTTTTTAATAACACTTATAATGCTGTCTGTATTACTATCGCCATAATAGCTAAACGTGTCATTACAGATCATATTCATATATTTACTTGCCAGTGCCACAAAATTCGGATTTTTATTGGCATTAGCTGTGTCATGACCAAAAAGACAGCCGCCGCCCTGATCGATAAAATGGTCGACCTCTGTTTTTGCACCTATAGATAAATCCAAACCGTTGTTTCCATCCCATGATCCAAAAAACAGCACGTCATATTTATAGCTGTCTTCGGTGTCTTTTATGAGCGAGCTGTAATTAACATTGAAATCTGAAATTCCGATTTTGTCCACTATCATGCTGTACCCTGGCGGGTTTCCGTAAGCATCCATCCATTCCTTCAGCTTGTCTGAATCTGCAATGTCCGGATAAACGTTTAAAACCTTTATATCAGTTTTAAGAGGTATTGTCTGAAAGGCACCTTCTCCGTACGGTGACTTGTGAACCATGTAAGTCATACCAGGAACTGCGTTTGTACTCCAGTCAAGGCGGATCATATTTGATCCATCAGGCGGCTGGACCGCTGTAAGACTCGGTACTGCGGGCTCCGAAAAAATAACAGCGCTGTCGGTGGTAGCAGGGACCGAATTTATATTGTTCTCTAATAAATTTTGACTGTTAGAATCACCAGCTAAACCAATGTGATCTGAGCTCATCTGCTGTGCGTCTGCAGCTGCGTTTGCGCCAATGCCGCCAGTATTAATGCCAGGTATGATACCAATTATGATAATGACTGTCAGAATACTGCAAAAAATCTTGTAAATGCGTTGCAAGACTCATACCCCCAATTTATTTTCCTGACTCAATGGAAGAAGAACCGTCGTTGATAAGCCTATGTGGATCTGCTCCGCTTGATTTTATAGACAATTTTCATTATAACACACGTTCCTTACATCCAGAATATATTTCACCTTAAATTTAGCTAAAGAAATGGGGGTCAGGCTTGAAAATGAAAGAAGCTGCCTCAGCTTAGAAGCAGCTCTAGTGAACCCTGTGTGATCATTTTTCCTGTTTTCCTGCTGAAGAGGATTATGCCCTCGCCCTCAAAACCGATATGTACCTTTTGCCCTATCTTATATAGTACTCCTCCGAACACGACTGCAGTCAACAGGAATTGACCTATTCTGATTTTTACGGTTATTTCCATGCCTGTTGGCATCGAGCTGTAAATTTCGCCCTCAAGCTTGCACTGATTGTTTATTTTGATGAACTCCGGCCTGATACCGAGCACAAAACCATCACCCGAGGCTGCCGGAGCATCCTGTGTGTCATCGATTTCATCGACCCTCGCAATATGATACTTGAATTCATTGTCCTTCTGCACTTCCGCTTCCGATTTAGTCCCGCCTCGAGCCGCTTCCGCATTGCTTCCGTCTCCTGCTGCACCCTGCTGTTGCCTTTCCCAAAACGCCGGATCAAGCTGTTCATGCGGTGTGAATCTAGCTCTCACGCCGTCAAAAATGGAAAGGCTTATGGAGCCATCCGACGCAAACGGCTGCACTCCATTGGCTTCAACAAAATTGATGGCAGGATTTCCGACAAAATCCGCCGTAAACAAATTATTTGGCTTATTATATACATCCATCGGTTTGTCGTATTGCTGAAGGACGCCGTTGTCTATCAGGCATATCTTCGATGCCAGCGTCATCGCTTCCATCTGGTCATGGGTCACATAAATGAAGGTGCTTCCCGTATCTATGTGAAGCCTCTGAAGCTCTGATCTCATCTCCAGACGAAGCTTTGCATCCAGATTGGACAACGGCTCGTCCATGAACAGCACAGTCGGCTCGGGCGCAAGTGTCCGTGCTATGGCTACACGCTGCTGCTGTCCGCCTGACAGCTCGCTTGGATAACGGTCCATGAACATACTTATCTTGACAATCCTTGATACGCGCCTAACTGCCAGATCTATCTCTTCAGTAGTAAATTTTCTCACTGTCCTGACTACCTGTCCCTGTTTCACCACCTCAAACCTATCATTCAACTCGCAGCCTGCCGCTCTGCTTCTTCTATGCTTGCTTACGCTGTAGCCAACCAGCAGACCAATGGTACCGGCGATCAGCGAACAGCATACTGCAACGGCGAGCGTACCCTTATAAGCATTCCAGATGGTTGAATTGAACAAAATACCCATCTGCCCGTACATGCCGCTTTCCGTCATGTTTTACGATGTGGTCCACCACTTGAGCGTCAGACTGGTCAGATTGCCTGAAGTGAGGAAGCTGTAATCCCCAGGATTCGGAAGGAATGTCTCCATTGCAAATGAAATTATCGGGTAAATACTTGTAAATGTCGTAAGAAGGATCAAAATGATTGCGGCGGCATATTTACCGATCCTGCCGATATTCACCCTGCTGATCTGTCCTGATTTGCCGGTCACGGTAGTATAGCTCTTCCGGCCGCCTGTATTCAGCTGATTTACCATAAGTATGATAAAGCCCATGAGCATCATGATCACAGCGAGAATACTTGCTTCACCGACTCTGTTTACATTCATCGACACATACTTTGTCGACAATGTCGTTAAATTCAGGTAGTGAGGGACGGGGTAGCTTCCCACTGCACTGCCGAACACAAGAAGTATAGTGGATAGGATTGCCGGCGATACCATGGGAAGAGTGACTCGGCCGAATATTTTCCACTTCGGTGTATCAAGTATCGTAGCCGCTTCCTCAAGATTGGCATCCATATTTTTCAATATGCCGCCGATGAGTATATATGCAAACGGGGCATAATGCAGCGCCAGTACGATCGCACATGGAAACAGCCCTCTGCACCACCAGACCGGCATCGTTATGTTGAACAACGATGTAAGCAATCCGTCGGAGCCTCCTGTCACTGCGTTGCTCTTGAACATATTCTGCCAGACGACCGCCAGTGTCCACTGCGGCATGATGTAAGGAAAAATGAATATCGCACTCAGGTACCGTTTGAATTTCAAATTAGTTCTTGTTACGAGGTATGCAAATGATCCGCCGTATAATATGGAACCAAGACAGGTAAATACCGCAAGCATCAATGTATTTCCAAGTGGCTTCAATATATTTTCCCTGCTCAGAGAACCTGTAAACAGGTCTATCCAGTTGTAGAGAGTATATCCTGAAACCCTGCCGGACAGATGCGCATCGATGGAGCCGGGATGGATCGTTACTGTGTCGAGCATTATTGAAACGATCGGCGCTATCGTCGTCACGGAAAGGATGATTCCTAGAACTGTCAATATCATGTTTTGCGGCTTTGATATAAATGTGATCGCCTTATTGATGATTATTTTCTTCCCGCCAGGCTTCAACAAAATATCATGTTCCATGCTGCCCCCCATATCGATTCGTTTTAAAGCTTTACAGAAATAATTCCTTTATGAACTGTAAAATAAGGGGCGCTGAATGCGCCCTCAATTTTCTATCAGAAATTCACTGTTTCAAACTACTTTGCCTCTGCTGCAGCGGCTTTATTTCCAATAATAACATCGATCCAGTCGCTCATATTGAAGGAAACCTCTGCACAGTATGCCGGATCCTCCAGTACAAGCGCGCCGCCCTCCTCTGCAGTCCACCAGTCAAAGCCGCGGTCATTCTTTGAAGGATAGGTATCGACACCGTCAACAAAACCATCCTTTGAGTGATCCTGATTGATCGTCGGATTTGCGCTATAGCCGCCCATATCCTTGCCCCAGGCATAGAAGCCTTCTTCTGTTGTTACCATATGAGCAATGAATGCGCATGCAGTCCACGGGAGAGGAGAGGTCTTTACGACCTGAAGGTAATGCTTGTAGGCGTACCCGCCGATCCCTTCATAGCCGTCCTGATAGGCAGCAATCGTAATATTGTTCACTGACGAGGTTTCTGACTCTTCTACCGAACGGAGCTTCGAATAAACCAGCAATCCGCTTTCGCCCGCTGCCGAGGTCGTCACTAGCTCATTGCAGATAGGACCGTCATCGGTCTGCTCATTGTACTGCTCACACCACAGCTTGATCCATGACAGCCCGTATTTGGCATTCTCCGACTTTAGGCCAAGGCTCGCGGCATTGTCTGCGACCTCGTTGATAGTCTTTTTGAAATATGCCTGCTTTGTGCTGTCAAGCTTCTCAAAAGCATTTTTCAGATATGTGGAATACTTCTCGCTCGTAAGCATGTAAAGGAAGTTTTTCCCCACCGGTTCTGAATCGACCCCCATATATAAAGGCTTCACACCCTCAGCTACAAAGTCCCAGCAGTTAATGAACTCTTTATTTCCGAGATTGTTGAACATGAACACCTTGTTCAATGTCTGAAGTGTAAGAGGGTGACCGTCGGCCTTTTCATCAACGCCCTCTGCCGCCTTCCAGTCCTTTGGGATAAAGTTCAGCAGATTGCCGGTGTCGAGCATCTTGCTCTGGATTTGGTTGCCATCCTGGATGAGGGTCATGGAATATGTATGTGTTGAGCTTGTTATGTCGGCATTGATCAATGTAAAAATCGAGTTGTTCTTCGGCTGAGACCATTCAATGGTGCCGTTATACGAGGGATCTATTTTCTGCAGCTCCTCTATAAAGCTCGTTGCAGCTGTTGCACCGCGGCTGGAATTACCGATGCCATACATGGTCTTTCCATTGGATTCTTCTGCAGCCTTCCTGTAAAGCTCCTCCATCGGCAGCTTCTCAGCCTCCCCAATGATCTTCTCAACTTCACTTTTGGCAGCAGAGCCGCCTGTTGTACTGCCACACCCTGCCAGAACCATCGAAGTGATCAATAAGAAGATAAAAAGACATGATATATACTTCATTTTCATCGGAATGCCTCCCCTTATATTTACTTGTATACATTTTATTATTTGGAAAATGATACAGATACCCAGTTTTCTGTACAATTGTCGTAAAAAGTGTACAAAAATATGTATTCACATTTTCTTTTTGATAAACTCTGTCGGAGATGAATTTGTGTATTTTTTAAACACCGAGCAAAAGTGCTTGTAGTCGGTAAAGCCTGTGATATCCGAGATCTGATAGACCCGGTGGACACCCTCATCCAAAAGCTTTATTGCCTGCTGTATCCTGTAGATATTAAGGAAATCAAGACAGGTATGCCCCGTTTCTTCCTTAAATTTGCGGCTCAGGTAGCTGGAGCTTACCCCAAGCTCCTCTGAAATACTTTCAATACTGATCCTTTCAGCAAAACGTGCCTTTAATATATCAATTGTTCTGATAACATACGGATTCTGATATTGCTCACTTCCCGAAAGCTTTATGATATCCATTCCCTGGTTTTTCTGTCGAAACAGCAGCTCCTTCTCATACTCCTGCTCTATTTCATCGTGAAGCCTCATCATTACTGCCTTTAGTACCTCGACGTTGACCGGCTTCATAAGGTATTCAGAGGCATGCAGCTCTATTGCCTGCTTGGCATAGTCAAACTCCGCATAGCTTGTAAGTATGATGCTTTTGAACCTGACCTCCCCGCCGGCCTGACGTATCATCTCTATTCCATTCAACTTTGGCATCATAATATCAGCAATAACCACGTCCGGCTTCAGTTCTCTTATCTTCTCTATCCCTTCTCCACCATTGCAGGCCTCTCCGGCGATCACATATCCCATGCTGAGCCAGTCGATGGTATATACAAGCCCCTTCCTGATAATATCCTCATCCTCAGCTATCAACACCTTAGGCATCCTTCCGTCCCCTGCCTTAAGCATCCTTCCTCGCCCTTTCCCGTTTAGGCAATACAAGCGTAAGTGTAGTGCCTTCACCTTTTTTGCTATCTATCCTGACACCATGGTCCTCATGGTACATAAGCCGTATCCTTCTGTGAACATTATAAATACCCATATGGCTGCTGACATTGACCGGCTGAGCCAGATTGCTCCTGATTTCTTCAAGCTGCTCCTCACCCATTCCATTCCCATCATCCCTGCATATGAATATCAGCCTTTCGTCCTCGGCATAAGCCTTTACAGCTACATGAAGGCTGTCTCTGTCCACAAAACCATACTTTACGGAATTCTCGATCAAGGGCTGTATCATCTCGACCCGATGGCAGATGGCGTTATTATCGGTCATTACGAGGGGCATAAACGCGGCATCGCCAGTAACCATGCCGATCCAGGCCACTGGTTTCCGAAGCACGGCAAGTCAATGGATACATTTCGCGCCGAAGTTCAAAGGGTGCTCAAGGCAACAGAACCTTCAAAGCCTCCCACTCCCAACCCAACTGTACCGAAAAAGCTGTACCGTGTACAAGTCGGTGCTTACGCCGTCAAAGCCAATGCTGATGCCATGCTCAAAAGGGTAAAGGCGGCGGGATTTACGGATGCTTTCATCAAAACCGAATAACCAGCATATGCTGGTACGCAAG
>JAAYPO010000109.1 GCA_012519745.1 Clostridiaceae bacterium
AGCAAAATATGCTCTATAATCGCAATTTGCTCGGGATTATGTTAACACTCACACACTTTACTTGATATTCTGAACAGCCGACCTTATGAGATGTTCCAAATTTCAAGTAAAGGGTGTATTTCCCAGCTGGGAAAGGTATGATTCGCAGACGCTAGAGCAAAACCGATTTTGCGATCATAAAAATTTATCCGCCTATATGAACCCATCTGCAAACAAATCGATTACAGTAAAGGTATAATATGATAGAATTTATGTAATCGGAATAATGGAGGTCTGATAGATGAGAAAAAGGGTCCTGGCTTACATATTTATTACGGTGGTCCTTTTGTCCGTATTGCTCCTGCCCCTGACAGCATATGCTGACAGCAGGTATTACAGTATCATTGATTTTGACGTCGAATGCATCATCAATCCGGACGGCTCGGCGGATATCACCGAATGGATAAAGTACAACTTTGTCGGCAGCTTCAACGGGGTTCTTCGTGATATCGACTATATGGAGACCGATGGGATCGAAAACATACAGGTGTTCGTCAGGAACCATGACCAAAGCTTGAAAGAATTTTCGTTCAACTCATCCGATCTTGATGCAGACGGCCAGACAGGCACATACAATCTGCATCACAATGATCAGCTGGCTCACCTCAAGGTGTTTGAAAAATCAAACGACTCAGTGAAGATGTTTGTATATAAATATACTCTAAAGAATGTTGTAACCAAATACAATGATATTGCGGAGTTCAACAGGAAAATAATCGATTCCAACTGGGATGAAAGGCTCAACAATATAAACATATGGATAAGACTGCCTGAAGGCGCATCAAAGGATGACATCAGAGTGTTCGGCCATGGCCCTCTCACCGGCGAATCAAGGATCATAGACGGTCAGAATGTGGAATTCGAGCTTGGTTCACTCTCACCGGGCTTCTACGTCGAGACCCGTGTACTCTTCCCTACAACTCTTGTTCCCGATTCCACCAATATAAAGGCAGAAGACGGGCTTTCAAAGATACTGGAAGACGAGAAAAGGATGGCGGATGAGGCAAACGCAGAGCGCGAAAGAGCCAGGCAGCAGGCGGAGGAGTATAACAAGCGCCGCGAGGCTGAAAGACAGAAAAAAGCAGTTCTCAGATCCATTGCAAATACAATAGGCGTGCTGCTGATAATAGGCTGGTTTCCAATCATAATTTTCCTTTATATAAAATATGATAAGGAATTCAAGCGCGAGTTCAAGGCCAAATATTACCGAGAGCTCCCCGGAGAATACACTCCGGCGGAAATGTCCGTGCTTGTCACTATGGGTAGGGTAAACACCAGGGATATAACTGCTACTCTGATGGATCTGGTAAGAAAGGGCATACTCATACTAAAGAAGGAAACCTACATCAAGGATGGCTTTTTCAGGGAAAAGGAAGTCGAGGACTACTCCCTGACTCTGAACAAAGATGCATCCCAGGCCGAACTCAAGAAGCACGAAACCTTCCTGATCAGGTGGTTCATCAAGACCATCGGCAGATACGGCCATGTTTTTCTTGACGAAATATCAGCCTACGCCAGAACCACCTCCGGGGCGCGGCAGTTTACAAATGACTATAAGCGCTGGTGTAACCTGGCCAAGGAAGAAGCCGATAAGAACGAATTCTTTGATAAGACAAGTGAGAAGGGCAAGACCACGGCAATACTAATAGGTCTATTCGGATTCCTTGGGCTCGGCATTGCATTCATCACAATGCTGGGGGCATTTTCCGGCATTATCATGATAATCCTTGGCATAATCATGTTCATTTTTGGAGCGAGGCTCAATAGACGTTCGGCATACGGCAATGAGCAGAGCGCCATGTGGAAGGCCTTTAAGAATTTCCTGAAGGACTTCAGCCGCATGGACAAGGCCGAAATGCCCTCCATCATCATCTGGGAGCATTATCTGGTATACGCCATTTCCCTTGGTGTTGCAAAGGAAGTCATAAAGCAGCTGCCTCTCGTATTAAGCGATGCAGACCTGCAGAATACTAACCTTACGTATATGTACGGTTATAATATGCACAGCTTTGCTAACTTCACCAATGCTTTTGACAGAACCATCAGCTCTGTTGATCATGCAATAAGCAATGCAGTAGCAGTGGCAAATTCGACAAACTCCTCGTCATCCGGCAGCGGCGGAGGCTTCAGCGGTGGCGGAGGTGGCGGCGGCGGAGGCCGTGGCGGAGGCGGGGCATTCTGATCCCTCGCATAATATGTACATTCGTTTCCGATGCTGTAAAAGGCATTTTATATCAAACTCAATTTAAGGAGGAAAATAACATGTTGTGGACCATAATCATCATACTCGCAGTAATTGCAATTGCGATTGGGATCGCAGCAATATCGACTTATAACCGTCTTGTCGGAAAGCGCAACAAGGTCGGCAATTCCTGGAGTCAGATCGATGTACAGCTCAAAAGAAGGTTTGACCTAATACCCAACCTGGTCGAAACAGTCAAGGGGTATGCTGCACATGAAAAGGGGACCCTTGAAGCTGTTGTCAGTGCACGCAACAGCTACATGAACGCATCGTCACACCAGGATGTAATGAAGGCGAATTCCCAGCTGTCCAAGAGCTTGAGCAGGCTGATGGTATTGTCGGAATCCTATCCCGAGCTCAAGGCCAACGCCAATTTCCAGGAGCTTCAAAAGGAGCTGACAAAGACAGAAGACAAGATCACCTTTGCCCGCCAGTTTTACAACGATGTCGTAATGGATTACAACAATTCCATACAGATGTTCCCTTCCAATATATTTGCAAACGCATACAACTTTACAGAGGAGCCCTTCTTCACCATTGATGAAAGTGAAACGGCAGCTCCGCAGGTGAAGTTTTAATCCGGCCGGATCAAATATAACAAATCACAACCCTGGCCAAAATAATCAACAGTCTCCCCTGGACGCCGGTCCCGTAGTAATGCCGGCACAGGCTGAGGCTTTTTCTTTTGTGCAAAAAAAGGTTTCATATCGCGGATTAAGCCATCTCCTATATCGATTTTTTTGAATTGAAGCACTAAAAAGTATTGACAAATCCAACTGTCGATATTATATTTAATATATGAATGATTGCTCATATGTTTAATAATTCACGGCATACGTATAAAGCATAAGAATAACAAAACATTTTATAGAAAAACATAAAATCGTTACTGTTCAAGGGATAGACTCCTTGACCGGTAAAGATGTGAGGTGTCAATATGAATGAGATTACCTGCAGGCTCGACGGATTGAGCTGCGCCGGGTGCGCAACAAAAATAGAGGATAGCATCAGATCGCTGGACGATGTGGTTGAAGCGCAGCTCTCCTTTGCGACCCAAAGGCTTCATGTGAAATATGCGGCAGGCGTTGACGACAGTCAAATAAAAGCAACGCTGACTAAAACAATAAATTTCATAGAGCCCGGTGTCCGGCTCACCGAATCGGGAGGGCCGTCTGAGGCAGGCAAACCACCCGTATTGGGAAAAAAGCTCAAAAGGGATATCGTTATGCTGATACTGGCTGTCCTGTTGTTTGCAGCAGGCTTGCTGACCGGTGTCAAACCCGGCCTTTCCCATGCTCTGCTGGTGATTTCCTGGTTGACAGCGGGATATACTGTCATCGTGAAAGCTTTTACAAACATCATCAAAGGCCGTATCTTTGATGAAAACCTGCTGATGACCATAGCGACCATCGGCGCCTTTGTTACCGGCCAATGGTCGGAGGCCGCGGCAGTCATGCTGTTTTACAAGGTCGGGATGATATTCGAGGATCTGGCCGTCGACCGCTCCAGAAGGTCTATTGCGGACCTGATGGATCTGAGGCCTGAGTATGCCAATCTGAAGACCGGCAGTACGGTTGAAAGAGTGTTGGCCGATACGGTCAGACAAGGGGATATCCTTGTAATAAAGCCGGGCGAAAGAGTGCCGGTTGACTGCGTCGTGATTGAAGGAAGCTCTTATGTGGATACCTCCTCCCTCACCGGTGAATCCGCTCCGAAGCCGGCAGCTCCGGGCGACAGCCTGTATGGTGGATATATAAACAATTCGGGTCTGCTGACAGCCAGAGCAGTGAATACTCTGAAGCAGTCAGCCGTTACTCGGATCCTTGAGCTGGTTGAAGAAGCCGCATCGGAGAAAGCTCCCACCGAAAGCTTTATAAGCCGCTTCGCAGCATACTATACTCCTATAGTGACCGCCTCCGCGCTGCTTATAACCGTTCTTCCGCCTATCATTACCGGGAGTATGGACTTTAGGACCTGGCTCTACAGAGCAATGATCTTCCTGGTAATATCCTGCCCCTGCGCGCTGGTGGTTTCGATCCCCCTCACCTTTTTCGCAGGCATAGGAAAAGCTTCCTCGAAGGGAATATTGGTCAAGGGCGGAAATTATCTGGAGGCACTTAACAAGGTCGAAACAGTGGTCTTTGACAAGACAGGCACTCTGACAAAAGGCGTATTCAGTGTAACAAAAATCTCCCCATACGATTGTACAGAGGATGAGCTTCTAAAGCTGGCAGCATATGCAGAATACAATTCTCCTCATCCAATAGCACGCTCTATATTGAAGGCATATGGCGATGATATAGACGAGACACTGATAGAGAGCAGTTCTGAAGCCGCCGGTAAAGGAGTCAGGACAAAGGCCATGGGGGTCACCATATTGGCTGGCAGTTACTCTTATATAAACAGCCAGGTGGATATCCCCGAAGACACGCACATCACTGATGCCGTTATCAGCGGCACAACAGTACATGTAATGGCTGATGGAAAATATAAGGGCAGCATAATGGTGTCCGATTCGATAAAGGATGATGCAGATAAAGCGGTAAATGACCTTAGAGCACTCGGAGTCAGAAAGATCGCTATGCTGACAGGCGATGCCCGGATACCTGCCGAAATGACTGCTGCCCCATTAAAGCTGGACGAGGTCCGGTTTGGACTGCTTCCTCACGAAAAGGTGGAGTGGTTCGAAAGGATCAGAGCTTCCTCAAGAGGCAATACAGTATTTGTAGGAGACGGCATCAACGATGCTCCCGTTCTTGCGGCAGCGGATATAGGTGTTTCTATGGGAGGCATCGGTTCAGATGCGGCAATGGAGGCCTCGGATATCGTTCTGATGACAGACAGGCCGTCAAGCCTTGCAGATGCGATAAAAACAGCGGCTTTCACCAGAAAGATCGCTGTGCAGAACATTGTGCTGGCCATATCCATCAAGGTCATATTCCTCCTGTTGGGAGCAGCAGGACTTGCCACAATGTGGGAGGCGGTATTTTCAGATGTGGGGGTTACTCTGCTGGCTGTTATGAACACACTTCGCATAAGACATGCCAGGCTGTGAAGTTAATTCACACCGGAGGCTGGCAAGCATGCAGCAGTTCTCTGTGGGTACAGTTCCTGTTATCCTCAAAGACCCATCAGACGGGGCAAAGCCCCGTCTGATATCAGATGGCAGAAGGGGAAATATGAGCTCAGTAGCATATAAATGATGATATCCTGTTCAGATCGACCCCGAAGTAGACCCATCTGAAGCCGGTCCACCTCCAGCCTGCCACTGAACGTCTCCCGACGAACACGAGCCATGCCCAGAACTGTTGCCTGTTATCGAGCCATATATATACATACCTGAACATGCATCGCCTTATCGATCCGGGATCTACGGCGAATACGCCTGCCTGCTGGGCCGGTGTGAACGCCGGCGGCCGTCCCGACGGCGGTCCCGTTCCCGGCCCTCCTCCCGGACCCTGTCCCGGAGGAAAGAACCCCGGACCCTGTCCCGGAGGGAAGAAGCCCGAACCCTGTCCCGGACCAGGGATTTGAGGCTGCCGGTCAATATTTTTATCCTGCATCGTTCTCACTCCCTTGCAAATCTGATATAGCCTATGCGAAAAGAAACAAAAAGGTTACATAACACACATCATAGGATAGTTATGCATTTATTCGGTGTGATATTGTCGCAACAACATAAATAAAGTCGTTGAATGATAAACTCATAAATGATAAAGTAAATATACAATACTTATATCAAACCAACTAACGGCACGGAGGTACAATGAGCGGCAAATTCGGAACTGATCTCACCACGGGCAGTATACCCAAACATCTTGTACGGTTTTCAATACCTATGTTTATTGGAAATCTGCTTCAAACAGGACTTGGAATAACAGATTCTATATGGGTCGGAAACATAGTCGGCCCCGACGCAGTCGGAGCCACACAGGTCAGCTTCCCTATCCAATTCCTCCTGATAGCACTTTCAAACGGTGCGACACTGGCCACCACCATCCTTGTATCACAGTATTACGGAGCACAGGACCATGACAAGGTAAGAAGGACAATAAACAATTCCTTCAGCGTCGCATTGATATTCGGCGCCATCCTTACCATATTCGGCCTTGTATCCTGTGATTGGATCCTGCAGAAAATGAATACTCCTCCTGAGATCTTTGCAATGGCCTCCAGTTATCTGAAAATAATCATAGCAGGCTTCATTGTGACCTTCCTGGTCAATCTGATAACCTCGATCCTAAGAGGCATCGGAGATACCATGACTCCATTGATTTTTATGGCCGTGGGACTGGTCATAAACATCGTGCTGGATCCGGTATTGATAATCGGCATAGGTCCGTTCCCAAAGCTGGGTTTCAACGGCTCAGCCTATGCAACAGTCATTTCACAATTCATTGGTCTTGTCCTTGCGATCATTTACCTCAACAGAAAAAAGCACTTCGTGAGCATCGATTTCAAGAAGCTCACCCTGGAAAAGGCACATATCGCAAAGCTCATAAAGATAGGCTTCCCCTCAATGATACAGCAGTCGCTGATATCTATCAGTTCGGTATTTATCACCAGCATGGTGAATTTGTTCGGCGCCAGTGCAACTACAGCCTTCGGAGCATCCGGCAGGATAGAAGGTGTGGTGTTCATGCCGGCCATGTCACTGGGGCTGGCTGCATCAGCCCTTACAGGGCAGAACCTTGGTGCGGGCAACGTCAAGCGTGTAGGAGAAGTATTCAAATGGGGCGTCATAATGACAGCCGGCATAACGCTTACGCTTTCTGCATTCATAGTAGCGTTTCCTAAGCTGTTGCTTTCAATGTTCGTACAAGATCCGGTCATACTTGATATAGGTACAGGCTATCTCAGGACGCTGGGCTATGCATATATACTGTTTGCGGTCATGTTTGTTTCCAACGGTGTCATAAATGGCGCCGGCAAGACATTGATCACCATGGCTATAACCATTTCCTCCATCTGGCTGGTCAGAGTGCCTCTTGCCGCTGTCCTTTCAAAGACTTCCCTCGGCATCAGAGGGATCTGGCTGGCAATAGTAATAGGCTTTGCGGTAGGTCTGTCCATCAGCCTTGCATACTATTTCTCCGGAGCATGGAAGAAGGCGGCCTTTAAGGCAAAGCCCGCCGCCGAAGGCGAAGGTCGGTTCTGACAGGGTGAAGCCGGCCCGGAGCACCCAGGCCGGCATTAAAATCGATCCGGCTCATGATATCAGCCATCGGTATGGATAATAAGCGATCGGCCGTCGGTATCCACCACCACTTCAGACCCGTCGTGAATGACATCCTTTATGATCATCCTGCCAAGCTCGGTTTCCAGCTCCTTCTGCAAAAAGCGCTTAACGGGCCTTGCTCCGTACTCCGGAGTGTAAGCAGTATCTGCTATGAATCCCTTTGCCGCATCAGTGACCTCAAGTCCGATATGTCTGTCTTCCAGCCTTTTCTTGATATCCTCCAGCAAAAGCTCGATTATTTTCACGATATCTTTTTTAACAAGAGGCCTGAACATTACTATCTCATCGATCCTGTTAAGAAACTCAGGCTTGAAGCTGCGCCTCAGCTCGCCCATTATCGTTTCTCTGAGCTCCATATCCCCTCCTTCTCCGGAGCGGATGCTTTCCAATAGATAATGGCTTCCCAGGTTGGAGGTCATTATGATCACCGTATCCTTGAAGTTTACAGTCCTTCCCTGACTGTCCGTCAGCCTGCCGTCATCCAGCAGCTGCAGCAGCACATTGAAAACCTCCGGATGAGCTTTCTCGATTTCATCAAACAGTATCACGCAGTATGGCTTCCTTCTCACCGCTTCGGTCAGCTGTCCGCCTTCCTCGTATCCCACATAGCCGGGAGGCGCTCCTATCAGCCTGGCCACCGTATGCTTTTCCTGATACTCGGACATATCGATGCGCACCATGTTTTCCTCACTGTCAAACAATGCTTCCGATAATGCCTTTGCCAGCTCGGTCTTCCCGACGCCGGTAGGCCCGATGAAAATAAAAGAGCCTATGGGCTTGCGCGGATCCTTCAGCCCTGAGCGCGCACGCAGTACAGCTCCTGCCACCGACTCTACAGCCTGGTCCTGGCCTATGACCCGCCTGTGCAGTATCTCCTCCAGATTCAGCAATTTGTCCCTCTCGTTTTCAACAAGCCTGGTTACGGGTATGCCTGTCCATTTTGACACAATCTCGGCGATCTCATCCTCGGTGACCTCTTCCTTGAGCAGACGCTTGCCCCCTGATGAACCCTGTCTCTCCTTCTCCTCCTGCAGCTGTTTTTCCAGCTCCGGCAGCTGTCCGTGCTTGAGTATTGCAAGCTCATTCAGGTCGTACCTTCTTTCAGCCTCTTCGATCTTGCGCTTCGTTTCCTCTATTTGCTGCTTCAGCTCCTTCTCCCTGGTCAAGGTGCTCTTCTCACTTTCCCACTGGGCCTTCATCAGGTCAGACTGCTCCTTTAGCACAGCAATCTCCCTCTCCAGCACGACCAGCCGCTCCACAGAATTCCTGTCAGTTTCCTTCAGCAGAGCCTGCCTCTCTATCTCCAGCTGCATCACCCGCCTGCTGATCTCATCGAGCTCTGCCGGCATGCTGTCGATTTCGGTACGTATCATAGCTGCCGCCTCATCCATAAGGTCTATCGCCTTGTCCGGAAGAAAACGGTCGCTTATATATCTGTTTGACAGTACGGCGCATGCGATTATGGCATTATCAGTTATCCTGACGCCATGGTGGATCTCGAACCTCTCCTTCAGCCCTCTGAGAATAGAGACTGTGTCCTCCACATCGGGCTGCTCCACCATGACAGGCTGGAACCTTCTCTCCAGCGCCGCATCCTTTTCTATATACTTTCTGTATTCATCCAGCGTCGTTGCACCGATACAATGTATCTCGCCCCTTGCCAGCATGGGCTTGAGGATGTTCCCTGCGTCCATGGATCCCTCAGCCTTGCCTGCCCCTACGATATTGTGCAGTTCGTCAATAAACAGTATCACCCTGCCGTCGGATTTCTCCACCTCCTTCAGCACGGCCTTCAGCCTCTCCTCAAACTCTCCCCTGTACTTTGCGCCTGCTATCAGCGAGCCCATATCCAGCGCAAAAACCGTCCTGTCCTTCAATCCTTCAGGCACATCGCCCTTGAGTATCCTCTGGGCAAGCCCTTCTACGACGGCAGTCTTTCCAACCCCGGGTTCACCAATCAGCACAGGGTTGTTCTTGGTCCTTCTGGACAGTATTCGGATCACCCTTCTTATTTCAGTATCCCTTCCTATGACCGGGTCCAGCTTCCCCTTCCCCGCCATGTCCACCAGGTCCCTGCCGAATCTGGCCAGCGCTTCATATGTCCCTTCGGGATTCTTCGATGTGATCCTCTGGTTGCTCCTGACCTTTCCCAGGGCCGAAAGGAAATTCTCTCTGTTGATGCCATTCCTTTTGAAAATTTCCGTGGAAGGAGTGTTCCTCTCCCTGAGCAAGGAAAGATAGATATGCTCAACGCCTGTATATTCGTCCTTGAACTTCTCTGCCTCATCGACAGCATGCAGCAATATTTCATTCAGCCGCCTTGTCGCATACATATTAGTCGCCGCTGTACCGTATACCGCAGGCTGCTTCTCCAACTCCCTCTTCACATCATTGATCAGCAGCTCAGTATTGAGGCCCATAAAGCTGATCAGCCGCGGAATAAGCCCTTCCTCCTGGGTCAACAGAGCCATGTGCAGATGTTCACCGTCCACCTGCTGATGATTCATCCTCAGCGCGGTCTCCTGCGCTGAGCCTATAGCCTCCTGTGCCTTATCTGTAAATCTGTCCATATCCATGCCCACACACCTCCTTCGATCAAACGGGACCGGTTTTGATTTTACTAAGCTTTTCATAAAGCTCGGCCTGTTCTTTGCTGAGCCTGGAAGGGTTCACTATTGCGACCCTGAGAAACAGGTCTCCCCTGGCTCCGGATTTGTCCCTGTAGCCCTTTCCCGCTATCCTGATTTTGTTGTCGGTCTGTATCCCGGCGGGGATCCGCACCGATATCTTGCCATCCAGGGTGTTAAAGGGTTTTTCTGCTCCAAGGGCAGCCTCCCAGGGATAAAGCGGCAAACGGGCCTCCAGATCCATTCCCTTCAGCTCATAAACACTATCCTTCCTGAATTCCACCCGCATATACAGATCTCCGTCAGGACCGCCGTTGACCCCGGGGCTTCCCTGCCCCGAAAGCTTTATTTTCTCCCCGGGCCTTATGCCGGCAGGTACCTTGAGAGATATCCTCCTGTCCCCCGAAGCCGTTCTGAGACTAACCAGCCTTTTAGCTCCCCTAAACCCATCCTCCAGGCTTATTTCAAGCAGGGACTCAATATCCTGGCCTTTCATCTTCATGCTCCGGCCAAACCGGCTGCCTCTGCCTGTATTGCCGCCGAAAATGCTGTCGCTGTCAAAGGAACCGAAGGGATCCCCTCCGCCGAAAAACATATTGAAAAAATCACTGAAGCCGCCGCCCTCTGTCCTGTACTCATATCTTACACCGTTTCCAAAGCCGTATTTTGAAGGATCAAAATCGGCTCCGTTGTAGAACTGACCCTCTCTGCCGAATTGGTCGTACTTCTTCCTTTTCTCACTGTCACTCAGGACCTCATATGCCTCATTGGCCTCCTTGAACTTTTCCTCCGCGGCCTTATCGCCGGGATGGGCATCCGGATGATACTTTTTGGCCATTTTTCTATATGCTTTTTTTATCTCATCGGCTGATGCTTTTTTGTCGACCCCAAGGATCTCATAGTAATCCCTGTATTTCATACAACCACCTCGCAAAGGTTTGTGCAAAGCCGCCGTCCACACACATTTGCCTCGATTATTATATTATGTGTCCGGCACCGGATAGGTAAACGCCCGAAACACAACCAGCTGACTTTGACTTTCCTTGACCTATATATAATTATACCTTCCGGTGCAAAAAAATCAATATGTTTTTTTAATGAAAAAAATAAAAAAGGGCGGTCACCCCGGACCGCCCCTTTATCATATTCTCAACATTTATTTATCCGGAGGAATGATCAGCTTCTGTCCAACTGCGATCTTATTAGGATCCTTGATGTTGTTTGCCTCCATTATAAGCTTGTATTTATTCTCATCTCCATAAAACTTCTTTGCTATGACCATCAGCATGTCTCCGGACTTTACGGTATATGTGACCCCCTCAGAGCCTATTTGCGTATCCGACTGGCTGTCAGGATCAGCTCCCTGATCCGGCTCATCGACATCCGGATTATCGTCGGGGTCCCCGACATCATTCTGGTCGGGGTCATCTGTACCATCATTTATGGAAGAAGCCGGATCTTCCGTATTTGGAACATTTCCGATATTTCCCGGATCCTCCGGACCTGATGTCTCCTTAGACTGTGGTCCTATCATCGTCCAAAGCTTATACCCTCCGAATATAACTGCTGTGGCAAGGAAAACCAGCACCACCAGCGACACGATCTTTCCTATATCCACAGATCTATACCGCCTGGCGGCAGAATGCTTCGCGCTGACCGCCTTTGCCCTGCTGCCTCCCGATATCGATCTCATCTGGACTGTCCGTGGTCCCGGCGTTTCCATCCTCTTCTCGTCGACCTCAGTGATCTGGATCACCACTGCGGATACATCCTCCTCAGGTCCGCTTGTGAGAGCCTGTTCTACAAGCTCAGCTGCGGCCTCATCCGCTGTAGTACTGGAAGCGAGTATATCATATATCAGATCCTCATTTACAGAATCCGCAAGTCCTGTGCTGCATATAAGGTATGTAATGCCCGATTTGATCGGATTCACATCGGATTTCTTGACAGTCGTCCTGCCTTCCTCTATGGATGCCCTTTGCTGGCTGGAGAGCAGTTCTGCCTGCTCTGTGCTGATAATACCCATTTTGAGCAGTCTTTCCGCCCGTTTGTAATCGTTGACCAAAAGCTTGAAGGTCTCCCCTTCCAGCTTGTATATCCTGTAATTGCCGAGATTGACAGCCGCAACGCTGCCCTCATCGATGAGGATGCCTGCAAAGGACGGCCTCTTGTCTCCAAATTCGCTCTCGCCAAGAGACAGACTGTGGATAAGATTGCTGGACTGTTCTACACACTGCACCAGCTCATCGAGCTTTACATTGATATCCTTTGAGCTTAACAGCGCTTTCTGATGGAATCTTTTAAGGTCGTTCATCAGGGAAATGCCGGATTCATCATCTTCCATATTCCCCGCCAATGAAAAAAGGAGCTTCGTGTCTACCATTTCAAGTGATATTTGTGCATAATCCGCTGCACTTGGGCGCAGAAATTTGCCGTTTGCGAAAATCCTGTCTCTGTTTACCGTACAAGACGAACCAACATGAGTAACTGCGGAGAAAGATATCTTTACGGTATTTCCCATATTTATACCTCCTTATCTTCCGTAGAATACTAATAAAGAATACATGAAATGTATGTATGATACCAACTACATAATATCACATAAGCAATTTGTATTCAATAAAAGTAGCTTATGATTTATATGACGTATCGACTTTATTTTAAGTTCCATAATTTGATATATTTCAGTTTTTTCTCCTTGAAATCGCAAAACCGGATACCTTCACTCCCAGGTCTGTCTTGATCAGCTCTATCGTAAAATCATCCTTCATGCCCGAAAACCTGCAACATGTGTCATAGGGTTCTGCCGGGATCAATTTGCCGCTGTCCAGGTTGCGTGCCAAAAGGGGTAATATGCTTCGTTCAATATGGCTTTTAAATGCCTGAGGGCGGCTGTCATCCAATCCGGCAAGTCCCAAAAAGGACGGCATGACCACCATCTCATAAGCCCTTTTGTAATCGCGCCCCCAAATTGCCCTCAAAAACTCCACAGCAGTATTATAGCTGACATACGGCATGCCCACCTCATATGGTCCGGATCGAAAGCCGGCTCCGTCCCATTTGTAGACATGGCCCTCCCTTACACGATAACAGCCCTCATCCATCGATATCACATCACTGCCTTCCCGTGTACCGCATTCAGCTACGATCTCGCTTATCCCATCGCCATCGGTGTCATAGACCTCCATGCTGCCATGGAAAAAAGTCCTTTCACTTTTCCAGACCGGACATGGAGTCCGATCTGCCAAATCGAAAACTAATATATCAATATCATGCTCATTGCTCAACACACGTGAAACCACCAGTTCCGGTACTCCATCCCCGTCAATGTCCGCAACGGCGGCATTATCGAATACACAGCCTTGTGTACTGCTCACAGTCTCATCCTGCAAGGGAAACCATACATGTCCGAACTCTCCGCCGCTGTCCTTATTTACTATCAGCAAGGCTGAGTCCGGCGGAAAAGGAGAAAACCTGGTTATACCGATGACAGCTTCCTTTTGTGTGTCATTGTCAAAGTCCTCATAAAAAATAAAGTCCGTCATAGCGCCGTCAGGGAACTGTGATAATATATACTCCGACATCTTGCCTTTTTTGATTGTATCCTTCGTCTTTATCTTCTTTGACTTAGTGCCTTCATCAGCATTTTTTTTACTCATATTATTCCTCACAGATCTTCAGGACAACATTTCATTTACACCCCGCAGCGTTATTTCCCAACGAAGTGCTGTGCTCCTGAACAGTCACGCCAATACCAATATATTCATCCGGGCGGTTTGCTGAAACCTCTATAAACGTAATCCCCACAGCAAATTATCACCTGAATGGAAATTCTTGAGCAATAAGTTATAATGAGACTATACCGGATACGGCTCACTATTTGAGCATAAATAAATGACGGGGGCGTTAATGTATGGATCACTGGATCATCTTCGGCAAAAGCAATGGAAATATGATTCCTTATTCCACACACCATGTTATACCGCTTGTAATAACGGCGGTGTCAATTTTGCTGCTGATATTGCTGAGAAAAAGACTGAGAGATGAAAAATCAAACAGGATATCCAGATACATATTGGCGGCGTTCATTTCTATACAACAGGCATCGATATATATATGGTATACAGCTGCAGGAGAGTGGTCTCTGTCGATCACTCTTCCGCTTCAGATGTGTGATCTTTCGCTTTTTCTGACAATCGCGGTACTGCTGACAAGAAAGCAGCTGCTGTCGGAGCTGCTATATTACTGGGGTCTGGGAGGAGCTACTCAGGCGATGCTCACTCCCGCGATAGGTCCCTATACCTTCCCCCATTTCGTATATTACCAGTATTTCATATCACACTGGGCGATCCTTTTTGTGTGTACATATATCCTTGCCGTTGATAAATTCAAGCCATCCGGCAAATCGGTCATCAGAACATTTCTCATCACAAATGCCTACGCAGCGCTAATATTGCCCATCAACAAGCTGACCGGCGGCAATTACCTGTTTCTGAGCTGGAAGCCGGAAGCCTCGCTTTTGGACCTGCTCGGTCCCTGGCCTTGGTACATACTGTCCCTGGAAGGCGTGGCGCTGGTTCTGTTCATATTGATGTATCTGCCCTTTGCATTTGGCGGCAAAAAAGATCAGCGCCCGGAGATCCCCCTGAGCTCATAGAAAACCAGATACCTGTCTCCGACAGGCTGATGGCTTATATCCGTACTGTAGGCATAGCTCCACTCGGCCAGGATAGAACCGCCCCCATTTATATCGTCCCTGAACCTGCCCCGTATCACCGAACCATACCCTAGCAGTTCCCTGAGCTCTTCGGGCGCCATGAAAGCTTCATTTCCCGTAAAGCACAGCGCCTGGCCATTTTGTGCGCCGCAGCTGTCGTATGGGCCTGTACCGGCATGCATCATCATGTCTGTATCCATGCTTTGCATATATCCCGCCGGTATGATCACTGTAACGTCCTTTCTTCCATAGGTCACTAAATTCCAAAGATCCTTATCCACCGCCTCGATTACGGTCCTCTCACTGTTCATATCCAGTACGCCGCTCTTTTCAGCAATGAAATAAGGATAATAAATGACGATACCTTTATTCCTGAATTCTTCGGCAAACATCCTGGCCTTCAGACAGGCCTCCTCAGCCTCCACCCCGACAGCTCTGGGCAGATGCAGATCGTTGCCGGCTTCAGTAGCCACCCTGACCGTCCACAGCAATTGAGGCTCCAGTACGGTATCGGCACTAAAAAGCTTCCAGGGCACCGTAGGTATATTCAGACTCTTCAATTCGTAAAAACCCATAAATTTGTTCATATGACCCTCTGTTGTACGCTGTGCCGGTTTTTCACCCTCATCCGGGACACAGGGATTGACCTGCCGCCTCAGCTAGTCGAGACGGAAGTAATCAAAAAGCACCCCCGCATCGATCCCGGCTATATTTGTTCTTGCGAACCTTTTATAAAGGTCCCTGTGGCCCTCCACAAGATTTTTCGAGGTAATGCCGTGCTTGATGGACAAATACGCCTCCATATAAGCGGCAAATTTGTCACAGAACTCGATTATGCCGCCATCCACGGGAGAAAACCCATCCTCATTGTAGTACTCGCTGATCTTTTCCGTGCTGACCGAAATGACCTTACCATCCAGCATTATCTTGCCAGAAAACTCATCCTCGGTGAAATAGCGTATCTCCTGCCTCCATTTCTCCGGCAGCAGCGGCAGCAGCATCTCCTCCATCTGCATGTCCTCTATGGACTTTATCAGTTCTCCCAGCCCTCCGATGGAATTTTTCACAGGGGAGATGATATCCCTTGTCAGCACCTCCGGCAGGTCGTGGAACAGCCCGGCAAAGAAATTATTGTACCTGCGTCTGTCACACCCGTCAAGCTGGAGGGTCAGTATGTATGAAAGCAGTGCGACTATCAGCATATGTCCGGCAACAGATGTCTCTGGTATGCGCTGGGTCTGGGCCCATCTCTGCTGGAACCTGAGCTGGCCCATCAGATTGAGGAAATCCGACGCTCCGCGGTTAAACACCAGCTTTTGGACCCCGTCGATATTTTGATGCTCCTCCAGCTGCTTCTTAAGATTCCTCCTTGTTTCCTCGATCCCGTAAAAGCCTTCATTCATACGGTAAACTATATCGAACTCCCAGTTTGTGACCATGTAGTGCGAAGCATTGAGTATCTTTTTCTCGTGGCTGCTGTAATCAGGATCAAAAAGATACAGCTCCATCCTTTTTCCCAGATCTCCCGGTATGTCATTTATGCCTATCTCCAAAAGCCTGTCCATCACAAGCCTGTTCAGCTGTTGTCCGTGCTTTTCCATCAGCATGTGGAATATAGCAGGCTTGATATCTGTCAGCAGTGTTCGCTGAAAAAACTCAAAAATGGCCCCTTCCACCAGCTTTATCCAGTCCACGGGATGGGTCTGCTCTTCAAACTTTCCCAGAACATATGCATAAAAGAGCTTGTGAGCCTGCTTGTCCAGCTCGGTAAAGCCCTTGCCCGGCCTGATGTGGTCATTCCACCGCTGCATGCTGGCAGCTTGGTATATGAAGCGCAGAATACCCTCTCTGATCATGGATATGTCCTCCTTGTCAAACTCTAATTGAACGACCTCCAAAAATCGCCCTTTTTATCAATAATATCATCGATCTCCTGGAAGGTGACCATAAATGTGGGGAAACCCGCTGCGTAAGGGGCGATCTCATATGGCTGGAAATAGAGATTCAGCCCTTTGTCTGTGATATAAAACTGGTGATTACTGCCGATGCCTTCATAGCTGTCGATCCAGTACATATCTGTGTCCTGGCCGGCCATGTCCTCTATCTGTACCCTTACGATCTCTGACAATATATCCTCATAGCTGCTGTCATCAAGGAACAGATCTTCAAGCTCATAGAATTCCCCGGTCCTGGTATCGATGTGCACATGGTTCATCACAGGCATGCCATGGGCTGCGCCGAATGCGTAATCGTATCCGCTCTCCATGATCACAAGCAGGTTTTTCTTGCTGTAAACCACGGAAAATCCTCCTTCATAATGGTGATCCAGTACGTCATCGGGCTTGATGGAAACAGTTGAAATATCCGTCCACATTTCTCTCAACTCCCGGTTCACCTCCGGCTCGATCTTCAAATCAGCCATATTTCCCAACACCGGATAATATACGATATAGTTGATATTGGGCTTGTATTTTTCCTCACAGACCCTCACCCCCGCATCTGTGCCGATACACGACAAAGACCTGTAAACCACATGTCCCTGCTCATTCATATAATACAGCCTCTGGTCGATATCTGCGGCCACCAGCCCGCTGCGCATCTCCATCCGGCCTGCTCCCTCCGCCGAAGGCAGGCTTTCCACCCTTTTCCCCGATTTGTCTATAAAATATGTACTGGTACTGTCAACAGCATATGCAATACCGCCGTTGAATCTCCCAATATCGAAAAACTCAAAATCCGTCAGAAGCCTTCCGTTGTAATCCGCAAGAGCGTATTTTGAACCTGCAAAGGAATTGTTTGGATCCCTGGGGATACCCAGTGCCGCACGTTCCTCTCCAAGCATGATGATCTCATTGTACTGGGGAAGTACCACAAACCGTCCCTTCTCGTCTATCATCCCGCGGATCACCGTACCGCCGCTTCCCGGCACTGCTGCCGCTGCTCTGCCATCAATGAAATCCCCGGCAGCTGTGAAGGCCGGCTTGATTATCACATTTCCGCTGCTGTCCATGTATCCGTATTTTCCTCCCGGGTACTGCCTGAATCCGGCCTTGCCGTCGGAAAGGCCCGAAACCTGCCAGAAATCCAGCGTCCTGACTGTCTTTCCATTCATGTCTATGATGGCATGGACTCCATCCGCCAGCTTTACCACCGCCCGTCCGCCTTCAAAAGCTGTAACGGACATATAGACAGGCTCTATCACCGGCTTTCCGGTCTCGTCAAGATATCCGAAAAAAAGCGAACCGTCCTGTGCCCTGACTGAGTATGCTGCTCTGCCGCCGCTGTAATCACTGATATGATCATATTTTTCCGATATGACGTTCCCGTTTGCATCCAGGACCACACTGCCGCTGCCATCCATGGCAACAGCCAGCCCCTCCCTGTACTCATTTATATATGTATAGACCGGTTCTGTGATAAAGCTGCCCGTCCGGTCTATCAGTCCGACCCTGTCTCCCCTGCCTGCAACTGCCAGGCCATTGCTCTGAAAGCTGAATGCCTGGGAGAAAACAGGCTGTATGACAAACGAGCCGGTCTTGTCTATGTAACCCCACCTGGAGTCGGTGAGATAGCTGTCCCTGGCAGGAAAGATCCCCGGCATCCCCTCTGCCCCTGAGCCGTGTCGATTCGATACGCTCCCGCCGGAGTCAGCTTTTCCGGTGACAGAGCCGGCTCCGCCGGCGGCTGCCTCCACTGCTCCATTGCCCTGAGGTCTCTTCCCGTTACCGCAGGATGCAGCACAAAGCAGGATCGCGAAAGCAAAAAATATGGATGCTGCCCTCTTTAAGCCTGACATGCGCCCTCCCGAAGATATGATCATACTAATTATTATATTATATTATTCTGACCTGTAGTTACTTTTTGCACATAATTTTATGCTATAATCAAAATAAATCTGGCAAATAGAGTGGACGACATGAACAAATACAAATATGAAACACATTTTCACACAGATGAAACCAGCTTCTGCGGAAAGGTGCCGGCGGCGACCGGGGTAAGGCTGTACCACCAGGCCGGATATACAGGCATCATCGTGACCGATCATTACTTCAGGGGCTTCTTTGACATCCATCCCTTCAGCAAGTGGGAACGTAAAATCGATCTTTTTCTCAATGGCTACCGCAATGCCCTTGAAGAGGGGCTAAGGCTGGGGATGGACATACAGCTCGGGATGGAGCTGCGTTTTGATGAAAACTTCAATGATTATCTGGTATACGGTTTTGACGAGGATTTTCTCCTAACCAATAGAAAGCTCTACAGGCTGGGTCTGGAGGGCTTCAGAAGGCTGACGGCCGGCAGCGGTATCGCTATCGTCCAGGCACATCCCTTCCGGTTCGGCATGACCCTTGCTCCGCCTGAGCTTATCGACGGGATCGAAGTCTACAACGGCAATCCCAGGCATGACTCCAAAAACCATCTGGCACTGGAGCATGCTGAGTCCAACAACCTGAAAATGGTTTCCGGCTCGGACTTCCACCGTATCGGAGACGAAGCAAGAGGCGGTATCATCGTTGAGGAACGGCACATGCCGGAGGGGTTTTCAGGAGTGCTCCTGGAGGACAAAATAGCTGGGCTGATCAGGGCCTGACAAAATGAAAAAAGCATCAGACACGTACACTGCCTATTCGTATCATTTAGTGTAAAACAAAAAATGTTCAAAATCATTTTGTAAAAGGAGTGTACAGGATGGATAGAAGAATTTTCTTGTCTGATACAAATAAAAAAGTCGGAGGCGTATGCGGAGGCATCGGCGAGTACTTCGGCATCGACCCCACCATAGTCAGGATAATATGGTTTCTTTCAATATTCCTTGAGGGCATCGGTCTGCTGGCTTATTTCATAGCATGGATCGTAATTCCCAGACGCAGGAGCTGCAAGTATGACAACTGGTAAATGACAAGTCCTTTAGTCTCCCCGTGATGATCAGACGCCTTCGGCAAAAACCATTGTCTTTTTTCCATTTTTTTACTTTCAACTGCAACTATTATCTGATAAAATGATTCTATACTTACCTTAGATCCGGAGGCGTCGAATGGAAAACAGAGCATGGATCATCTCTGCAAACATGGGCCTGGGCCATCAGAGGGCGACATACCCCCTGAGGGATATAGCCTACGAAGGTATATATCTGTTTGGCGAAGATGAGATGTGTCTTAAAAAGGAAAAGCGGCAATGGAAAATATTCCAGAACTCCTATGAATCCTTATCAAGGATCAGACGCATCCCTCTTATCGGCTCTTATATGTTCAGCTTTCTGGAAAAGCTCCAAAACATATCCCCATATTATCCCCGGCGTGATCAGTCAGGTCCGTCCCTTCAGGTAAAATCCCTTTATACGCTGATCAACCGCGGCATGGGCCGGGGTATGTCCATGAAGCTCAGCACCCGCCGGCTGCCTGTGATCACTTCATTCTACGCTGCGGCAATAGCCGCTGAGGAGCTTACGGATCTGCCGGTGTACTGTATCATCTGCGACGCCGATATAAACAGGGTCTGGGTAGCCGAAAGATCCAGAGAGAGCAGGATCGTATATTTCGCCCCCTGCGGCAATGCGATGCGGCGCCTGAAGGAATACGGCGTACCCGATGAGAGGATCTTCCTCACCGGCTTCCCTCTGCCCCAGGAAAACATCGGCAAAAACATGGACATCATGCGCAGCGATCTGGCAAAGAGATTAATCCGCCTCGATCCTACAAAACGCTTTCGGATAATCCACGGAGAAGAGGTCAGATATTACCTTGGAGACAATTGGGATCCCCATCTGGAAGCAGGTCCCATCACACTGACCTACGCCGTAGGCGGAGCAGGAGCCCAGACCGAGATCGCCGCAGGCGCATTGAAGAGTCTTTCGAACATGATAAAGGAAGGCAGGATCCGCCTGAATCTTGTGGCCGCCCACAGGCCGGAAGTGAAAAGCTATTTTGAAAACCTGATACAGAAAAACGGGCTGGCGATGTCAGAGGGTGTGCGGATACTTTACAATGAAGACAAAAACGAATACTTCCGGCAGTTCAACATATTGCTGCGCGATACAGACATATTGTGGACCAAGCCTTCGGAGATGTCCTTCTACTGCGGCTTGGGCATACCCATCATAATTGCTCCGCCCATAGGTCCTCACGAGGTCTACAACCAGCGCTGGCTCAGAGATCTGGGTGCTGGTCTTCACCAGTCGGATCCCAGGTACTGCAGCGAGTGGATAACGGACTATCTGCTGGACGGCAAGCTGTCACTTGCCGCATGGGACGGATTCCTGTATGCAAGGAAGCTCGGCGCAAGCAAGATCGCCGAAGTCCTTGCCACCGGAAAAATGGAGAGACATTACTCTCCTCTTCTGAGATGAGCTCAGCCCTTGTACATTTTTGACAGCACAAAGGATTCCAATGCTTTTGGAACAAGCCTCTTTAAAAATACGAGTATCTTGTACTGCAGCCCCACTGTTACACAGACAGGAGGGTTTTTTCTTTCTGCCAGACGGGCAACCGCTCTGGCAACAGTAATGGGATCAGGTCCGTTTATTTCGTCCCTTTCCATAACAGCGACTGACTTTTTGCAATACCGGTAATATGCCGAGCCTTCCCCGCTCTCCTTAGTCATTATCCTGCTGCCGGTAAAGCCTGTTTTTGTGTCACCCGGTTCCACATAGGCAGCCTTTATGCCAAAAGGTCTCAGCTCGTTCCTGAGTGAGCCTGTCATCCCCTCCACTGCCGCCTTTGCGGCAACGTACATGGATTGATAGGGGATTGGAAAAAGCGCGCCGACGGAAGACATGTTGATTATCAGCCCCCTGCCCTTCTTTCTCATATGCGGAAGCACCTGACGTATGACCCTGTGCACACCGAAAAAGTTGGTGTCCATCTGCAGAAAGGCTTCCTGTGGCGATGTGTCCTCAACAGCCCCGGCTATGCCCATACCTGCATTATTGATGACGATGCCTATCTCGCCCTCCCGCCGGATAATACTGTCTATCGCCGCCTTGACCGATCCATCGCTGCACACATCCATCCGGACCATGGTCATGCCATTCTCCAGGGCTTCAGGGCTGCTTTCCGGCGCCCTCCTGGAAGTCCCGTAAACCCTGTAGCCAAGCCGGGCCATATACTCCGCACACGCCTTGCCGATACCTGAAGACGCTCCGGTAATAAGCACCACATTGCCATAATATCCTTTCAATTGACCCCCTCCGATCTTTACTGAATCCTCGATTCTTTTCCAAGACCAATTTTACCACAGAAAGCACATTCATCAAATATTTCTCCAATGGTTTTTGATCCCGCCCTTTCGGTCAGCTGCAATTTGCAGACATATGGCGACCCGAAGCGTACCATATATTGAAAAGGCAGAAATATATACTTATTGTATATTATGTGGTAAAATGTTTGCAGTCTTACATTATTGCACTGTTATACAATTGTGAAGGAGAGATTACTTGACTATGGATATCTTTGAAAAGTGTTTCAGCTACATGGACTACAAAGAAGCTTTGGCAGCCGGCCTTTACCCGTATTTCCACGCCCTCGAGACAGGACAGGATACTGAAGTCATCATAGAAGGCATCAAAACAGTGATGGTGGGATCCAACAACTATTTGGGACTCACTTCTGATCCTCGAGTCAAAAAAGCCGCTGTCGACGCAGTGGAAAAATTTGGTTCGGGATGCTCAGGGTCAAGGTTTTTGAATGGCACCCTCACTCTCCACCTTGAACTGGAAAAAAAGCTGGCTGCATTTGTCAAAAAGGATGCCGCTCTTACTTTTAGCACCGGTTTCCAGACAAACCTTGGCATTATTACGGCCATAGCCGGCAGGAACGACTACATCCTCTGTGACAGTGAAAACCACGCCAGCATCGTTGATGCCTGCAGGCTCAGCTTCGCAAGGACGCTCAAGTTCGAGCACAATGATATGGAAGATCTTGAAAGGCTGCTGGCCAAAATAGATGACAAGCATGGAAAGCTGATAGTTGTGGATGGCATATTCAGCATGGAGGGAGATATCGCAGACCTGCCTTCTATAGTCAGGCTCGCAAAGAAATACGGCGCCAGGGTCATGGTGGATGATGCACACTCCTTCGGCGTTTTGGGCGATCATGGACGCGGCACTGCGGAGCATTTCGGCCTTGAGGATGAGGTCGACCTGATTATGAGCACCTTCAGCAAATCCCTTGCCAGCCTCGGTGGCTTCGTTGCAGGAAGCCAGGATGTCATAGACTTTATAAAGCACAATTCCAGGCCCTTCATATTCTCCGCATCCATTCCGCCGGCAAACGCAGCAGCTGCCATTGCAGCCCTCGATGTCATCCAGCAGGAGCCTGAACGCATCCAAAAGCTCAAGGACATTTCGAAATATATGAGACAGGGCTTCAAAAAGATCGGTATCCCGATATACGAGTCAAATAGTGACATCACACCGATAGTCCCCGTTATGACATATGAAAACGAACCTACTCTCGTAGTCACAAAACTGCTGCGTGAGGAAGGCGTCTATGTCAATCCGGTCCTTTCGCCTGCTGTCAAGCCCGGCTTGTGCAGGATCAGGACCAGCTATACCGCGACCCATACCAAAGAACAGCTCGATTATGCGCTGGAAGCCTTCCGCAAGGCCTTCGAAAAGCTTGCGGCAATGGGCTGATGCCCATGGGCCGGTGACAGACTGCAGCAGGCTGCGAAGCCCGAAAGGGATCGCAGTGTAATATTTAAAATGCATAATACTCATGAAAACAGCACTGTTAACAATGTATCAGTGCTGTTTTTTTTTGCATAAAAAACTGCTAACGGGTGCATTCATAATGGACCCATGATTGATTTTGTACGCCTCATTTGCCGGCCTGGTCAAACTCCCACTATGTTCATACCTGAATCCACATGGATCGTTTCCCCG